>DFFD01000253.1 GCA_002369495.1 Lachnospiraceae bacterium UBA3785
AAGAACTACTTCCCGGCAGTCGAAAAAGGTCTGCAGGAATCCGTCGTGAAGGGCCCGCTGGCCGGTTATCCGGTCGTCGGCGTCAAGGCTACGCTGTATGACGGTTCCTACCATCCGGTCGACTCCTCCGAGCAGGCATTCAAGACCGCGACCCACCTTGCCTTCAAGGACGGCTTCATGAAGGCTGGCCCGGTCCTCCTTGAGCCGATCGTCAACCTGAAAGTCAAGGTCCGCGACAAGTTCACCGGCGACGTCATGGGCGACCTCAACAAGAGACGCGGACGTGTCCTCGGCATGAACCCGGACCACAAGGGCAATACGATCGTCGAGGCCGACATCCCGCAGATGGAGCTTTACGGCTACGGCACGGTCCTTCGCTCCATGACCGGCGGTCAGGGCGAGTTCTCCTACGAGTTTGCGCGCTACGAGCAGGCTCCGGCGGATGTCCAGGAGAAGCAGATCAAGGATCGCGCGGAGCAGGTTGCTTCGAACGACGAAGACTGATCAATGAAAATAATAAAGGCGCGGCCCCGCGGGGCCGCGCTTTTATTGTTTATTCAATTTCGTCGGCAAGACCGAATCCGATGTTTTCCTCATCTTCCCTGTCGATGGAAGAACGGAGATGGCTCAGCGTCTTGGAGATCTTGGAGGTCGTGCTCTTGATCGTCGAGATCGACTGGTCGTGGTTTAATGTGTGGATGATATTTGCCATGTACTTGTACATGTTGGCGCAGGCGAAGTATGGCTTTTTGTAGAGTTCAGGCGGGAGATAGGTGAGGTTCGTCGTGATCAGCTTGTCGAAATAACCCTTCTCGTAGAACTCGTCGAACACGCCGAAGCCTTCCGTGAAGAGGCCGAAGGATGTGCAGATGAAGACTCTCTTCGCGCCGCGCTCCTTGATCTGCCTGCAGACGTCCACCATGGAGCCGCCCGAGGCGATCATGTCGTCGATGACGACGCAGTCTTTGCCTTTGACGGTGTCGCCGAGGAACTCATGAGCGACGATCGGGTTCTTGCCGTCGACGACTTTGGAGTAGTCGCGTCTCTTGTAGAAGGTGCCCATGTCGGCGCCGAGGATATTGGCGAAATAGACCGCGCGGTCCATCGCGCCTTCGTCCGGGCTGATGACCATGAAATGTTCCTTGTCGAACTGGATGTCCGGGACCGCCTTGAGGAGAGCCTTCAGGAACTGGTAGGTGGGCATGAAGTTGTCGAAGCTGATGAGCGGGATCGCGTCCATGACGCGGGGATCGTGGGCGTCGAAGGTGACGATGTTGGAGACGCCGTAGTCGGCGAGCTCGCGGAGCGCCATCGCGCAGTCGAGGGACTCGCGGGAGGTGCGCCTGTGCTGGCGGCTCTCATAGAGGAAGGGAAGGACGACCGAGATCCGGTGGGCCTTGCCGCTGACGGCGGAGATGACGCGTTTGATGTCCTGGAAATAGTTGTCCGGCGACATGTGGTTCTCGTGGCCGCAGACCTTGAAGGTCTCGGTATAGTTGGTGACGTCGCCGATGATGAAGAGGTCGGTGCCGCGGATCGAAGCTTCGAGGCGGACATTGCCCTCGCCGGTACCGAAGCGGGAGTAGTGGACGGGGATCAGGTAGCTGGGTTCGAGGTAGCCGGGGCACATTTCAAGGTCTTTATTTTTCCTTGCGAGGTCCCTTCTTCGCCTGATAAGGTACTGGTTGACGGCGTCAGCCATTTCCTTGCTTCCCCTGAGGCTGATAATTTTGAGCGGTGCAACTGGCATGGTCGTTTTAACTGGCGTGGGTGCAGGCATGCATTTCCTCCGATCGGTGAAATATATTGATATAAAGAAGCGGCGAAAGCCCGCTTATACTCTTTATAGCACATTTTCCGGCCGGAAACAACAGGAAGAACAAAAACCGGCAGGGTTTACAAAACCGGAAATTACTGATATGATAACGGCAAAAGGAAGGACGGAGGTTTCTCGTGAGTGCCGGGCATAAAATCAAACGGGTAATACCCGGCGGGATCGCCGAGGAGATGGGCGTTGAGCCGGGAATGAGCATCATTGCGGTGAACGGCCAGGAGATCGAGGACGTTTTCGATTACCAGTATCTCATGGAAGACCTGCACGTCGAGGTCCTAATCCGCGAGGAGAACGGGGAGGAGACGCTGCTCGACATCGACCGGGACCCGGACGAGGACTTCGGCGTCGAGTTTGAGAGCTCCCTGATGGACGATTACAGGCGGTGCAGCAACCGGTGCATTTTCTGCTTTATCGACCAGATGCCGAAAGGGATGCGGGAGACGCTGTATTTCAAGGATGACGACTCGCGTCTTTCCTTTCTGCAGGGCAATTACGTGACCCTGACCAATATGGGCGACAAGGATATCGACCGGATCATCCGTCTTCGGATGGAGCCGATCAACATATCCGTCCACACGACGAACCCGGAATTGAGGAGACAGATGCTCGGCAACCGTTTCGCCGGGCAGATCATGGAGAAGCTTACCCGCCTCGCGGAGGCCGGCATCGAGATGAACGGCCAGGTCGTTCTCTGCCGGGGCATCAACGACGGGGAGGAGCTCGACCGGACGATCCGTGAGCTCGGCGCTCTCAGGCCCGCCATGCGGAGCCTGTCCGTCGTGCCGGTCGGCATCACGCGTTTCCGCGAACATCTGCCGCACCTTGAAACCTTTGACCGGGCGTCTTCGGCGGAGGTGGTCGACCAGATCGAGCGCTGGCAGAAGCTGTTCCGGGAGGACGGCGTAAACCCGGAGATCCCGAATTTTGTCCACGCCTCGGACGAGTGGTACCTTGCCGCCGGCCGGGAAGTCCCGGAGGAGGAGAGATACGACGGGTATCTGCAGCTTGAGAACGGCGTCGGCATGGTCCGGCTTCTTAAAAATGAAGTTCGCACCGCCGTCTCCGGCCTTCTTGATCACACAAGTTCGCTGTACCGCTCGCTGACGCTCCCGGAGAAGGAGTACCTCGCAGAGCTGCCGTCCCGCGGGCGGCGCGTCACGACGGTGTGCGGGAAGCTGATCGAGCCGGTGATCCGGGAACTGGCCGGGGAGGTGATGGCTGCATTTCCCGGATTGTCCGTGAACGTCGCTTCAATCCGGAACGATTTCTTCGGCGAGACGATCACGGTCAGCGGGCTCATCACCGGGCAGGACCTGATCGCCCAGCTTAAGGAGCTTACGGAACATGCAGACCCGAAAGAGGTCCTCGGAGAAGAGATACTGCTGCCGGTCAACATGCTTCGGGCCGGCGAAAAGGTCTTCCTCGACGACCTTTCGACCGACGACGTTGAGAGCGCTTTTTTGCTGCCTGTCGGCGTGATCTGGTCGGGCGGCGAGGAGATGGTGCGGTCCGTCCTCGGACTCTCCCACAGGGAGGAGGGCGACCGGCAGGTCTATGAATCGTGGGAGCCGGAAGGCTGATAACTATTTACAAGAACAGGAGAATACGCTAATATGAGTAAACCGATCCTTGCCATTGTGGGAAGACCGAATGTTGGGAAATCCACACTCTTCAACGCGCTGGCGGGTGAAAACATTTCCATCGTGAAGGACACGCCGGGCGTCACCCGCGACCGCATCTATGCGGAGGTCAGCTGGGGCGGCTACGATTTCACGCTGATCGACACGGGCGGCATCGAGCCGGAGTCCAGCGATATCCTGCTCCGGCAGATGCGGGAGCAGGCGGAGATTGCGATCGAGACGGCGGACGTCATACTGTTTCTGGTGGACGCGAAGGACGGCCTGGTGGACTCTGACTCCCAGGTCGCCGACATGCTGCGCCGCGCCAAAAAGCCGGTCGTCCTTGCGGTCAACAAGATCGACGACTATATGAAGCACCAGGCGGACATTTACGAGTTCTATGCGCTCGGGCTGGGAGATCCGATTGCGATCTCCGCGGCGAACCGGCAGGGCATCGGCGATATGCTGGACGAAGCCACGAAGTATTTTGAGCTCACGTCCGTCCAGCAGGAGGAGGATACGAGGCCGAGGATCGCGATCGTCGGCCGCCCGAACGTCGGTAAGTCCTCGATCATCAACAAGCTGCTCGGCGAGAGCCGGTTGATCGTCTCGGACATCGCCGGGACGACTAGGGATGCGATCGACACGCCGGTCAAATGGAACGGCAGGGAGTATGTCTTCATCGACACAGCCGGCCTCAGGCGGAAGAGCAAGATCAAGGAGGAGATCGAGCGTTACAGCATCATCCGCACGGTGGCGGCGGTCGAGCGGGCTGACGTGGTCATCGTGGTCATCGACGCGGTCACGGGGATCGCGGAGCAGGACGCCAAGATCGCCGGGATCGCGCACGAGCGGGGCAAGGGCATCCTGATCGCGGTCAACAAATGGGACGCGGTGGAAAAGAACACCAACTCCACCCGGGAGTACACCGAGAAGATCCGCCAGATCCTCTCCTACATGCCCTACGCGGAGATCCTGTTCGTCTCGGCGGAGACCGGGCAGCGCCTGCCGAAGCTTTTTACCGCGGTCGAGATGGTTCTCGAGAACCAGAACCGCCGCGTCGCGACCGGCCTTTTAAACCAGCTGATGGCGGAAGCCGTCGCACTCAACGCGCCGCCGACAGACAAGGGAAAACGCCTGCGTCTCTACTATATTACACAGGTGGCGGTCGCGCCGCCGACGTTCGTCATTTTCGTGAACGACAAGGAGCTCATGCATTTTTCCTACGTTCGCTACATTGAGAACAAGATCCGCGAGGCGTTCGATTTCCGCGGCACGTCGATCAAGATCATCATCAGGGAACGGAAAGACGGCGAAGATAACTGATAAGGGGGGATTTTAATGTTGACATTTATCGGCAGGGTCCTCAGCATCTGCCTGGGGTACGCCTTCGGTCTCTTCCAGACCGCGTACATCTACGGGCGGACGCAGGGGATCGATATCCGGAAGGTAGGATCGGGAAATGCAGGGACGACCAACGCGCTCAGGAACTTCGGCACAAAGGTCGGCGTCATGGTTCTTCTTTGCGATATGCTGAAGTGCGTGCTGGCGGTGCTTCTCGCGAAAGCGCTCTTCTCAGGCTTCGGCCTGCCGCCGCGCCTCATCGGGATCTACGCCGGCGCAGGCGCCGTGCTCGGCCACTGCTTCCCGTTCTACATGCAGTTTAAGGGCGGAAAGGGGATCGCATGCCTTGCGGGGCTGCTGCTTTCATTTTCCGGAGTGAGTTTTGTGCTCTGCATGGCGGTCTTCTTCGCCATCTTTTTCACAACCCACTATGTTTCGCTTGGGAGTCTCTGCGGCGCAGCTGTATTTCTCATCTCGACGATCATCTTCGGGCAGGCCGGCGCGTACGGCATGGCCCAGGGATATCTCACTGAGATGTATCTCGTCATCGCGGCGGTCGTGGGGCTTGCATTTTTCCTCCATCGGGCTAACATCGGCAGGCTTCTTAAGGGAGAGGAGAGAAAGACCTATCTTTCAAAGAAGAAGTGAGGAGGCAAGAAAATGAAAATCACGGATATCATGAAGGAACGGATGTCCCTGTCGTTTGAAGTGTTCCCGCCGAAGGCCGACAAGCCGCTCGAGCCGCTGCTTGACGTGCTGGACCGGCTGTATACGGTGGAGCCGGATTTCGTGAGCTGCACCTACGGGGCGGGCGGCACAAACGCCGGCCGGCACATGGAGATCTGCAAGGCAATCCTGGATTCCGGGAAGACGATCCCGATTTCGCATTTTACGACGATCGGCAAGACCCGGGAGGATATCCGCGCGCAGATGGATCTCTGCCTGTCCTACGGGATCAACCACATCCTGGCGCTCAGGGGCGATATCCCCGAAGGCTGGGAAGGGACCCGCGGCGATTTCAGACATGCGAGCGAGATGATCAGCTTTATCCGCAAGTACTACGGGGATAAGTTCGTGATCGCGATGGCCGGGGCGCCCGAAAAGCACATCGAGGCGAGGACCTTCGCGGAGGATATTGCGCACCTTCGGATGAAGCAGGACTCCGGCGCGGACATCCTCATGACACAGCTCTGCTACGACGTCGAGGGTTTCAAGCGCTGGCTGGATACGATCCGCAAGACGGGCGTGCACATCCCGGTGGATGTGGGCATCATGCCGGTGCTGAACAAGAACTCCGTGATCAAGATGTGCCTCGGGACCAACGGGTGCTCGATCCCGCAGCCGCTGGCGGAGCTCATTTCCCGCTACTACAACGCCTCCGAGGAGGATTTCCGCAAGGCGGGCATCGAGTACACCGTGCGGATGGTCTACGAGTACATGGCGCTGGGTATCGACGGGCTTCATTTTTACTCGCTCAACAAGGCGGACGCGGCGCTCGAGATCTGCGAGGCCTGCGGGCTTTCCTACAGAAAATAAACGTAACTCTTCACAGTTTTTTAAGGGGAGGAGGCACGTCATGCGGTTTGATTTTCTTTCGAGAATGGCAGCCTCGGCCGGCGAGCTCAAAAAAGTGAAGGTGCTCACGGCCTGCGCGATGCTGGGAGCCCTGGCTGTCGTCATCGGCAGCTTCACGATCTATGTGACGCCGCAGATCCGGATCGGCTTTTCCATGATCCCGAACCAGATCGTCGACCTGCTGTTCGGACCGGTGACCGGGGCGGTCTTCGGCGGCGTGATGGATGTGCTCAAATTCGCGCTCAAGCCCACGGGACCGTTCTTTTTCGGATTCACGTTCGACGCGATGCTGGCGGCGTTCATTTACGGCTGCTTCTTTTATAAACGGAAGCTCACGTTCTGGCGCGTGCTGCTCGCGGAAGGGCTGGTCGCGGTCATCGTCAACATCGGCTTCAACACGCTCTGGCTTTCCATGCTCTACGGAAAAGGATTTTTCGTCCTTCTGCCCGCGAGAGCATTAAAAAATATCATCATGTGGCCCATTAACTCAGCAGTATTTTACTTTTTGTCGCAAATGCTTGGAAGAGCCGGAATATTCAGGCCCTTCCGCGAAGAGATGCCGGCGGACCCGGCAGGAAAAGGAGAACAGTAATGGCTTATCTGACAGACATTGAAATCGCTCAGGCAAATGAAATGCAGAAGATCACCGAGGTTGCAAAGACCGCAGGCATCCCGGAGGACTGTCTCGAGCTTTACGGCAATTACAAGGCCAAGATCGACGTCCGGAAACTGGAGGAAGAGACTGAGGCGAAAAATGGCAAGCTCATCCTCGTGACCGCCATCACGCCGACTCCGGCCGGCGAGGGCAAGACCACGACCACAGTCGGCCTCGCGGACGGCCTGACAAAGCTCGGCAAAAACGTCTGCGCCGCGCTCCGCGAGCCGTCGCTCGGCCCGGTCTTCGGCGTCAAGGGCGGTGCTGCCGGCGGCGGCTACGCCCAGGT
>DFFD01000035.1:0-1794 GCA_002369495.1 Lachnospiraceae bacterium UBA3785
CCGGAACCCATACGGGTCTCAGCCGGCTTTGCCGTTACCGGCTTATCCGGGAAAATGTCGATCCAGACTTTACCGCCACGCTTCAGGTAACGGGTGAGGGCAATACGGGCTGCCTCGATCTGGTTCGATTTGATCCAGCACGGCTCGGTGGCGACAAGTGCGAACTCGCCGCGCGTTACGCGGGTTCCTCTGGTGGGCTTGCCTCTCATGGAACCGCGGAACTGCTTTCTCCGCTTAACTCTCTTCGGCATTAACATTACTGATCACTCCCTTCCTTTTTAGCCTTCTTCGGAAGTACTTCACCCTTGTAGATCCACGCCTTGACGCCGACCTTGCCGTAGGTCGTGTCAGCTTCCGCAAAACCGTAGTCGATGTCTGCGCGAAGCGTCTGAAGCGGGATGGTGCCTTCGCTGTAAGTCTCTTTGCGGGCGATGTCGGCGCCGCCGAGACGTCCGGAGACGCTCGTCTTGATGCCCTTCGCACCGGCGCGCATGGTCCTCTGCATCGTGGACTTCATAGCGCGGCGGAAAGAGATACGGTTCTCGAGCTGAAGCGCGATGTTCTCAGCGACAAGCTGGGCATCGCAGTCCGGCTGCCTGATCTCCTTGATGTCAAGGATGACGCGGCGGCCGAGCATCTTGGAGAGCTCTGCACGAAGCTTCTCGATCTCAGCGCCGCCCTTGCCGATGACGATACCCGGCTTAGCGGTCTGGATGGAGATCTTCACGCGGTCGGAAGCCCGCTCGATCATGATGTCAGAAATGCCGGCGCTGTAAAGGCGCTTCTTTAAGAAAACACGGATCTTGTGGTCCTCGGCAAGATTTGCCGCAAAATCCTTGTCAGCATACCATTTGGAATTCCAATCCTTGATAATTCCGACTCTAAGGCCGTGCGGATTGACTTTCTGTCCCATATTGCCCCTCCTTATTTCTCATCCAGCACTACGGTGATGTGGCTGTTGCGCTTCAGGATCCTGTAAGCGCGGCCCTGGGCCCTCGGCTGGATTCTCTTCATTGTCGGTGCGCTTCCGGCGTAGCATTCCGCAACATACAGGTTCGCGCGGTTCATGCCGTTGTTGTTCTCGGCATTGGCGATTGCGGACTCAAGCAGCTTCTTGATGACGCTTGAGGCATACCGCGGGCTGTAGGTAAGGATGCCGAGAGCAGTCTCTACATCCTTGCCGCGGATCGCATCGAGAACGAAGCAGGCCTTCTGAACAGACATCCTGGCGTAGGAGACCTTTGCGGACGGCCTTTTCTCTCTGTTTAATTCATTTCTCTCCCGTTTGATTTGGGATCTGTGTCCTTTAGCCATGAATATTCTCCTTTCGATCAGCCCGGCGCTTACCTGGACTTCTTCTCGGTATTGCCGTGGCCGCGGTAGGTGCGGGTCGCGACAAATTCGCCGAGCTTGTGGCCGACCATATCTTCCGTCACATAAACCGGAACATGCTTTCTGCCGTCATGTACGGCAAATGTATGTCCCACAAAGCTCGGGAAGATCGTGGAACGGCGTGACCATGTCTTGATGACAGCCTTCTCATCGGACGCATTCAGTGCATCGACCTTCTTCAGAAGATGCGCATCCGCGAACGGGCCTTTCTTTAATGAACGTCCCATATCCTATACCTCCTTACTTAGAAGAACCCTTGCCGTTTCTTCTTCTCACGATAAGCTTGTTCGACTGTTTCTTATGCTTTCTGGTCTTGTAACCCAGAGCCGGCTTGCCCCACGGTGTGGACGGGCCCGGACGGCCGATCGGAGCGCGGCCTTCGCCGCCGCCGTGCGGATGGTC
>DFFD01000035.1:1870-14238 GCA_002369495.1 Lachnospiraceae bacterium UBA3785
TCGGGTTCATGACGGAACCTCTGACATGCGGGCGGATACCCATATGTCTCTTGCGGCCTGCCTTGCCGATGTTGATCAGGTTGTGCTCGCCGTTGCCGACGACGCCGATGGTGGCGCGGCACTCGATCGGGACCATTCTCATCTCACCGGACGGGAGACGAAGGGTGGCGTACTTGCCTTCCTTGGCCATGAGCTGTGCGGCATTGCCGGCAGCGCGGACCATCTGGCCGCCCTTGCCCGGGAACAGCTCGACGTTGTGTACGAGAGTACCGACCGGGATGACAGAGAGCGGGAGGCAGTTGCCGAGATGCACTTCAACTTCCGGACCGTTCATCAGCTTGTCGCCGACCTTCAGGCCTTCCGGAGCCAGGATGTAAGCCTTCTCGCCGTCTGCGTAGCAGATAAGAGCGATGTTGGCGGTGCGGTTCGGATCGTACTCGATCGACTTGACGACTGCCGGAATACCGTCCTTCGCGTTGCGCTTGAAGTCGATGATTCTGTATCTGCGTCTTGCTCCGCCCCCGCGGAAGCGGCTCGTGATCTTGCCCTGGTTGTTGCGGCCCGCGGTCTTCCTGAGAGACTCGGTGAGCGATTTTTCCGGCTTCTTCGCAGTGATCTCGGAGAAATCGGAACCCGTCATGTGCCTTCTCGACGGGGTATACGGCTTATAAGTTTTGATAGCCATGATTAGTAATCTCCTTCTAATTTATCACGCGTCCGTATAGTGTTCACGTCGCGTATAGTCAGGCGGCTTATTTCTTATCCGGAAATGAGCCGCGGCTTTTCATTTCCCGATCAAAGGGCTCCGAAAAGCTCGATCTCCTTGCTGTCCTCGGTCAGGTAAACGATTGCTTTCTTCTTAGCAGCCGTCTTGCCGAAGGTCATGCCGCGGCGTCTCACCTTGCCTTCAAGGTTCATCGTGTTGACCTTCTTGACCTTCGTTCCCTCGAACATCTTCTCAACAGCTTCCTTGACCTGGGTCTTGGTCGCGTCCGTGTGAACGTAGAACGTATACTTCTTGTCAGCCATCTCGTTCATGCTCTTCTCAGTGACGACCGGCTTTAAGATAACGTCATAATATTTCAGATCAGCCATTACGCAAATACCTCCTCGATCGCCTTCACTGCATCCTGGGTCAGGACCAGCTTCTTGTACTTAAGGATATCATAGGTGCAGAGCGCGCCGGCGTTCGAGACTTTGACTTCCTGCATGTTGCGGGCGGAAAGGAATACGTTCCTGTCGCTGCCTGCCGTCACGACATAAGCCTTGTCAGCGCCGAGGTTCTTCATGACCTTTGCGAGCTCCCTGGTCTTCGGGGCATCAAATGCGAGCTTATCCACAACGATCATGTTGCCGTCAGCAAGCTTGGTGGAAAGCACAGACTTGAGGGCTGCCTTCCTCTCCTTGCTGTTCATGCTGATCTTGTAGCTTCTCGGAACCGGGGCGAACACAACGCCGCCGTGCGTCCACTGCGGAGACCTCGTCGAACCCTGTCTCGCATGGCCCGTTCCCTTCTGTCTCCACGGTTTTCTTCCGCCGCCGGAAACTTCCGCGCGAGTCTTGGCCTTCTGTGTGCCCTGACGGAGCGCCGCCAGATGCTGCACAACCGCAAGATGAACCAGGTTTTCCTTGACCGGAGCGGCAAAGACGCTGTCTGCCACTTCCATCATCCCGACTTCCTGGCCATCCATATTATAAATAGATACGTTAGCCATCTTGAATCGTCCTCCTATCTCCGTGTTACTTCTTCTTTACTGTTTCTCTGATCGTGACAAGGCACTTCTTCGGTCCCGGGACCGCGCCCTTCACGAGGATGAGGTTCTTTTCCGCATCAACGCGTACGATCTCGAGGTTCTGAATCGTGATGCGCTTGCTGCCCATCTGGCCCGGCATGCCTTTGCCCTTAAAGACGCGGCTCGGATCGGAGGATGAGCCGTTGGAACCGGCATGGCGGTGGAACTTGGAACCGTGCTTCATCGGGCCTCTGTGCTGGCCGAAACGCTTGATCGCGCTCTGGAAGCCTTTGCCCTTGGAAACAGCCGTCGCGTCGATGTGATCGCCGGCTGCAAAGATGTCAGCCTTAATCTCGTCGCCGACCTTGTAATCGGCAGCGTTTTCGAAGCGGAACTCTTTCATAAATCTTCTGACGGAAACGCCGGCCTTCTCGTAGACGCCCTTGACGCCCTTCGTGACGAGCTTCTCGCGGATCTCGCCGAAGCCGACCTGAACAGCTTCATAGCCGTCCTTCTCGTTTGTCTTAACCTGGGTCACCACGCACGGGCCGGCCGCGAGGACCGTTACCGGTGTGACAACACCGTCGTCAGCAAAAACCTGAGTCATGCCGACTTTTGTCGCAAGTATTGCTTTCTTCATGTTTTTCCTCCTTACAGCGGATTGCACTTGCACGCAATCATACTAATGTGTTGTTACCTCGTCTTCATCTTGATGTCGATGTAGACGCCTGCAGGCATTTCGAGGTGACCCAAGGAATCAACGACCTTCTGAGTCGGAGCGATGATGTCGATCAGTCTCTTGTGGGTTCTCTGCTCGAACTGCTCACGAGAGTCCTTGTACTTGTGCACCGCGCGCAGGATCGTGACCACTTCCTTTTTAGTAGGAAGCGGAACGGGTCCGCTGACGGTGGCACCGCTCTTCTTCACCGTGTCGATGATCTTCGCGGCCGATGCATCCACTAAGGTATGATCGTACGCCTTGAGAGTGATTCTCATAACCTGAGTTGCCATAAAAAAAGTCCCTCCTTTTCGCACTTTGGACGAGTACGACAAGCAGTGACTGTACACATTCCCGTGTGTTTCTTTTTTTACCTTGAATCCACACGTTTGTTTCCGCCTTATTTGGCGGACGTTTCTGCACAGTGACTTGTCGCCAGTATCTTTACATGACATTCGCTCCACGGAGAACCTGCAATGCATGCAGCAACTTCACGCTTCACAGCTATCATGTCACAGCGTGATATATTATATAGAAAAGTCCCTGCAAATGCAAGGACTTTTTTTCAAAAAATATTGTTTTTTTAAAATGCAAACCATTCACAGCACTTCCGAGAGATCCACGATGTCGATGCCGGTGACCGGATCTTTCCGGACGGTCGGCTCAGCGCCGCTTCTCCTCACCTGCTCGACGATCTCCTCGAGCGTGAGCCGCTCGACCGGGATGATTCCCTCTCCGTCCGGCAGCTCCTCCGGCTCTTCCTCCGGGGCTGCGGCGGCCGGCGCTTCCGCGGCAGGCTCGGCGGCTGTTTCCGCCTCAGCCACGGGCGCTTCCTCGATCACCGCCTCCGGGACAGGCTCGAGAATGGCCGGCTCCGGAATGTCCTGCAGCGTGACCTCCTTGGGCTGCTCCATGCTCTTCCTGACTTCCTCGGCGTCCAGGCTTCCGTACATGGCGACGTCGTCCGCGTCGGAATCGAGCGCTTTCTTCACCTTCTCGGCAGTGTCCTCGTAGACGAAATCCGCTCCTTCTCCGTCCTCTTCCTCATCGTCCTCGGCATCGTGCTTCTTCCAGAGCTCCGAGAGGACGAACAGGATGATGACGAACAGGATCACAAGGCCGATGATGATCATACCCTCGACGCTCTGCATCGCGACCACGACGTAGCCGATGTAAGGCACCGTGAAGATCACTCTGGAGATGTAATTCCGGATCGTGATTTCGGTCGCCGCGCCGTCCCGGTCTGCCGCATCAAGGACCGTGTATTTGCCGGTCTCAGCGCTCCCGTCCACGACGATGTAGGCATAGGTCGAGTTTGCGGACTCCTTGAGGACTTCATCCCCGGTTTCGATCTCTGCCGGCTCGACATCCTCCGAATATGTGACCGACCCAAGCGGAAGGTTGGTGTCCATCTCCCTCGAATCGATGATCGTCGTTGTGATGCCGAGTACCGGTGGAACAAGAATCGCCACCGCTGTGAGAATTGCCGCTATAAGGAATATGTTGACAATTGCTTTCAAAAATTTCGACATGGCATTTTCCCCTTCCCTTAACATTACCCTTCTATCTTACCATTTTTTTGGTCCGGTGTACATACTTTTCACCACTTGCCATCCAAATTTGTTTCCTATATAATGATCGCATGGATATCGATATTAAAACCATTGAAGATTTATCACTGAACGCGTGGCCCTCTTTCCAGATGCAGGTCTACGACGGCTGGATCCTTCGCTACTCCGGCTATTACACACACCGGACCAACTGCGTCGAGCAGATCGGTGCTTCGATCCTGCCGCTTTCCGGGAAGATCCCGTTCTGCGAGCGGATCTACCGCCGGTGGGGTACGCCCTGCATTTTCAAGATCAGCCCGATTACCGATCCCGCCCTTGACGGGCTTCTCGCCGCGCGCGGCTACAGGATCGAGCACCGCGTCATCAATATGACGGCGGACATCCGCTCTCTTCCCGCTTCCCCTGAAAATAAACCCCCTCTCCCGCTCACGGTTGAATCCCGCGTCTTACCGGAGTGGATCGACGGTCTCTTCTCCCTCAAGGGAACGACCGATCCGCTGCACCGCCGCATCGTCCCGGGCATGTACGCGGCCATCCCGATGGATGAGGCCGCCGTCTCTGTCCGGCTTCCGGACGGGACCATAGGCGCCACAGGCCTCGGCATCCTCGACCGGGATTTCATCGGCGTCTACGCGATCCACGTCCGCGAGGACCTGCGCCGCATGGGACTTGCCGCCGCGATCGTGAGGCGTATCCTCGAGGAAGGCCGCCGTGCCGGCGCGAGCCGCGCCTACCTTCAGGTCGTCGCCGACAACATGCCGGCCAGGAACCTTTACCGCAAGCTCGGCTTCACGGACGCCTACGCAGACTGGTTCCGCGTGAAATAATGATAAAAAGGACTGCCCGCCGGCAGTCCTTTTTTATCGGTTATCGGCTCAGTTCGCTCTGGTCAGATACGCTTCGATCTGCTCCATCGCCTCATCTTCATCTTCGCCGTTCACGGACACTGTGACTTCCTCGCCGGATTCAAGTCCCATCGTCATCATTCCCATGATGCTCTTGGCATTGACGCGCTTGTTGCCGGATTCGATGTGGATCTCGCTCCTGAACTGGCTCGCGATCTGCACAAGCAGTGCGACCGGCCTGGTCTCTATGCTGCCGTCTACCTGAATCGTGATGTCCTTTTTCTTCATTTAATATCCTCCTCACAGGCTCTCCGCCTGTATATTCTCTTCCTGTCTGCGCAGCGATTCCGCGATCTCATGAAGTTTCATGAGCCGGTGGTTGACGCCCGATTTGCCGATCGGCGGGTCGAGCTTTTTTCCGAGTTCCTCCAGCGTGGCGTTCGGCTCCGCAAGCCTCAGCTCCGCCGTCTCCCGGAGATTCCTCTTCAGGGTCCCCAGGGCTCCTTTCTCCCGCAGGTACTCGCAGTCCTCGCACTGGCGGACCGACATGCGGATGCTCCGCATGAGGTTGGCCGCCTCGCAGTTGACCTGCCGGTTGACCTGGCCGCGTATCTCGCGGTAGATGCGTACATTTTCCATCTCAAGGACAGCCAGATTCGCGCCCATAAGTCCCAGCGCAAAGGAGATGCTGTCCGCCTCCTTCATGTAGACGACGTAAGAGCCTTTCCGTTCCGTCAGCCTGACAGGCAGGGAGAACTCCTTCATGACATCCATCACCCGCTTCGCCGCGTCTTCCGAACTGCCGACGATCTCGAAATGATAATACCGCTTCGGGTTGGAGAGTGATCCTCCGGCCAGGAAGGCCCCGCGGAGAAACGCTTTCATCTCCCTCTCGCTGCGTTTCGCAAGAAATACTGCCTCAGCTTCGCGGACCATGTCCGCCGCTCCCCCCTCCGCGTCGACCGTAAAGAAGCGCCGCCGGCCTTCGGAGAGCATTTTCGTCTCACAGTTTCTTATATTAAATGTTTTTCGGAACAATGTAAAGAATTTTCTCTGCAATTCTTCACTGTCCGAGTGAATAAGGCAGCTTCCGTCCTCCGTCGCGGATCCGGCTGCCGCTGCGATCCCGCAGAGTTCAGCCCGGGCCTCCCCGGCCTGCTTCGGAATGATTCCGATCAGTTCCTTCCTGACGTCCCCCGAAAATGACATCACTTCACCCCGTAATCCGCCCGCTTCCGGACAAGGTCGCGGTCCATATCCCGGTGTTCCACCTTGAGTCCGTAACCGGTGTTGCTCTTCAGCCTCTCGTAGATCCCCTCCGCGAGCGCGACCGAGCGGTGCCGTCCGCCGGTGCAGCCGATGGAGACCACGAGCTGGTTCTTTCCCTCCTTGATGTAGTTGGGAATCAGGAATTCCAGCATGTCCTCCAGCTTGTCAAGGAAGATCCCGCTCTCCGGGCAGTCCGCCACGAACTTCCGGATCTCCGGGTCAAGGCCGGTCAGCTTGCGCAGGCTGACATCGTAGTAGGGATTCTTGAGAAACCGCACGTCGAAGACGAGGTCCGAATCCGACGGGATCCCGTATTTGAACCCGAACGAGCGGATGGAAATGTAAATATTCTTGAACGCCTTTCCGTCCCGGAAGATCCGGTCGATCTCCTCCTTGAGCTCCCGCGTGAGAAGCTGGGACGTATCGAAAATGTAATCCGCCCGCTTCCTTAAGAAAGCCGTCTTCTCGCGCTCGAGCGCGATGCCGTCCTCGACCTTCCCGTCCGGACCTGCGAGCGGGTGCGCCCGCCGCGTCTCCTTGTAGCGCGCGATCAGTACCTCGTCGGAGGCGTCCATGTAGACAATCTCCGCCCTGATCCCGTTCTTTTCGAGCTCTTCAATCACATTTTCCGCATTTTCAAAGCTCAGGGCGCCGCTTCTGACGTCGATCCCGACCGCGATCTTCGAGAGTTCCGAGGATCTGCCGTCCAGCGAGAGCTGGGCGATCGGCACGACGAGCGGCAGCGGCAGATTGTCGACGCAGTAGAAACCGGCGTCCTCCAGGAATCGCAGCGCCGTCACTTTTCCCGCACCGGACATGCCGGTCACAATCACGAATCTCATCCAGGCGTCCTTTCTTTATAGATGAAAATCTCCCAGCAGCCTGACCTCCGGCTCCAGCCGTACGCCGAACTGCCCGTAAACCGTGCTCTGCACCCGCTCCATCAGCTTCAGCACGTCCTCCGCGGTCGCGCCGCGGTCGTTCACGATAAAGCCGCAGTGCTTCTCCGACACGCAGGCGCCGCCTTCCCTCGCGCCGCGAAGGCCCGCGTCCATGATCAGCTTGCCGGCAAAATAGCCTTCCGGCCGCTTGAACGTGCTCCCCGCACTCGGAAGCTCGATCGGCTGTTTCTCCTGCCGCCGCCTCCGAAGGTCTTCCATCCTGCCGAGGATCTCCTCCGGCTGCCCGGGCTTAAGCCCGATCGCCGCCTCAAGGACGATATCGCCCCTCTCCATGAAGGCGGAGCGGCGGTAGGATAAGTTCATTTCCTCCGCGGAAACCGTTTTCACATCGCCCTCCGCGGTCAGGACCCTGGCGGAGACGAGCACATCCTTCATCTCCCCGCCGTAGGCTCCGGCGTTCATCACGCAGGCCCCGCCCAGCGAGCCGGGGATCCCTGCCGCGAATTCAAAGCCGGTGAGCGACATCCGGAGGGCCTCCGCAGCAATCTTTGAAAGAAGCGCGCCGGCTTCCGCCGTGATGAGGTTTCCCTCCGCGCGGATCCCGGCCATGTTCTTTCCGATCGCGATGACCGTCCCCGGGAAGCCCCGGTCGGACACAAGAAGGTTGGTGCCGTTGCCCATGATAAAGTAAGGTTCGCCTGCATCCCGGAGGATTCCGACTGCTGCGACGAGCGCCTCTATCCCGCAGGGAGTCAGAAAGAGCCTCGCCGGGCCGCCGATCCGGAAGGAGGTGTGCCGGCTCAGTGGTTCATTTTCCAGTATATTTTCTTTTCCGAGCACGAGCCCGAGTTCATCTGTCAGCATATCCGTCCGCCCCGCGTCTTTATGCGCCGCCCGCATTGTCCGTGTTTTCGGCTTCCGGTGCGGGCTGTTCGCCCGCTTCCGCATTGCCGCCCATGTTCAGGTCCGAATAGTCCGTCACGAATTCTACCGCCGTCGCCGACCGGTTCGTGTCCGGCCAGAGACTGATGATCCGCTTGTAGTTGAGGTCCGCGTTCGTGGTATCCCCCATCATCCGGTAGGAGTGGCCCAGGTAGAGAAGGACGTCGTAGTCCTCGTCCTCGATCGCCTTCGCCTTCTCAAGGTTCCTCACGGCCTCCGCATAATTGCCGTTGTTGTAGGCCATGAGGCCGGACGCCCGGAAACTCTGCAGCATGGAGGCCACCGTCGTCCCGCCGAGTTCCAGGACGATCTCCCTGGCCTCGCGCGAGAGCTGCGAGGTGTCGACCGCCGAGAGCGCGTTCATGGCCTGGTCAAATTCATTGTTATTGTAGGCGTTCACCGCCTTCGCAAGGTTCTCGTAGGCGGTCGCCTTCACGCTCGCCGCCGCGATCTCGTCGTTGACGTTCGCGACCGCCTCGCGGGAGGCTTCGAGTTCCTCCTGCATGAGCTGCATCTGCTTTTCATTTTCCGCCATGTCGGTCGAGTACTCGATGACCTTGCGGTTCGCCTCCTGCTGGATCTCGGCCGTCCGCACCGGGACGAACAGGAACCAGATCGCGGCTGCGCCGACGAGGAAGCCGGCGACCATCGAAAATGCCGTCACAGTCAGCGGCGTCTCCCGGATCGGGATCGCGCGCTTCTCCCGGCGGCTCTGCCGGATCTGCGGATGCTCCTCCTTCTCCTGCCCTCCGAAAAATGAAAACCGCGGCTCAAGCTTCGTCACAACGCCCGTCTCCCGGTCGATCTCGCGCAGGAAACGCAGCGTCGTCGTGTTGGTCCGGTCGATGCGGATCGCCTTTTTGAGGAGTTTTCTCGCTTTCTCGTACTCGTTCCCATTCATGTAGAGGAGCGCGAGCAGGTGGTAGCCCTTGATCAGCTTCGGGTTCTGGGTGAGCAGCTTCTTGAGCTGGATCTCCGCCACGTCCACGTTGCCGGAGCGGCAGTTTGCGAGCGCACCGTTGTATTTTTTGATCGTGTGCCGGATCACGTCGAGCTTTGCGCCTTCGCGCTCAAGCTCGGCGATGTAGCGCGAGGCCAGGTTGTGCTCCGGCCTTAAGTTCCGCGAAATCACCCACTCCGAGAAGGCGGAGACCGCCTCGCCGGTCTCGAAATAGACGAGGCCCAGAAGGTTTCTCGCGTCGATATTTTCCTTATTGAACTTGAGGCTCCGCCTGAGCAGAAGGATCGCGCCGGTCAGGTCCCGCACCTGGGCCTTCTCAAGCCCCTGGTTGTAGTAGATGCCGGACAGGACGATCGCCTGGCGCTGGACGGAGATATCCCGTCCGCAGTTCGGGCAGTAGGCGGAACCGGAGAGCTCCGCCCCGCAGTACATGCACTTCATTCCTTTGTCCTCTTTCTGCCCTGCGTCTCTTCCAGCATTTCCTTTAAAATATCTATGACGTCCGTGAGGTCGCGCGAATAGATCGCGCCTTCAGCTTCGTCGACGTCCAGGCTCGGCTGGAATTTCTTCAGTTCTTCGTCAAAATTGATCATGGATCTTCCTCTTCACAAATCCGATGAGATACAGGCTGCCGCAGACAAAGAGAAGCCTGCCGTCCTTTTCTCTCATCGCAGTCTCAAAAGCCTCCTCCGGATCCGGCACCGTCACAACGCGCGCAGCGCCGCTCTCCAGAAAGAGCTTTTCAAAATAAGCGGCGGACACCCGCCTTGTCCCGGGCACCTCGGTCGTGATCACGAGCGAGGGCTGAAGGCGCTCTTCGATCTCCCGGATCATCGCCGCATAGTCCTTGTCCGAGACTGCGGCAAACAGCAGCACCGCGCCGCGGCCGCCGGCAGCCTCCGCCGCCTCGATAAACCTGGCCACGCCGTCCTCGTTGTGGGCCCCGTCAAGAAAGACGCCCGGGAGCGCCTCCTCCATCCGGCCTTCCCATTTTGCCGCAAGCAGACCTTCGCGGATATGGTCCTCCCGGATCAGATAGCCCGCCTCCGCGAGTTTTTCCGCGGCGAGGAGCGCCAGGGAGGCATTTTCCGCCTGGTAGGGAGCCGTGTGACGGATCTTCATCTCACACGCCTTTTTATCATAACCGCTCATAAGCGAAAAATCAATGACGCCGCCGAAGTTCTTTAAAATTTTAGTTTTATGATACGGCACCCCTGATGCGGTGAGAAGCGATTCGATCCCCTCCTCAGCCGCCGGCGGGATGACGGCCTCCGCCGGAGCGCCTTTCCTCTCCGCTTCAAGAAGGATCGCCTCCGCGGCTTCCGTCCTCGCCGCGAGGAAAATGAGCGGCACGCCTTTTTTGATGATGCCGGCCTTCTCGCCTGCGATCTCACGGAGCGTGTTCCCGAGATACTGCATGTGGTCGAAGCTCACCGACGTGATGATCGTGAGCACCGGGTTCTCGCAGGTGTTCGTCGCATCGAGCCGGCCGCCGAGGCCCGTCTCCATGACGGCGGTGTCGACGCCGGCATTTTTGAAAATAAGACACCCCATGAGATAGATGAACTCAAAATACGACGGATGGTCCGGGACCGCTTTCATGGCTTCCCGCACCGTATCAAAGCCGGCCATGAACGCCTCCTCGGAAATGATCTCCCCGTCCACGCGGAACCGCTCCCGCATGTCCACGAGATGCGGCGACGTGAAAAGCCCGGTCCGGACGCCGGCTTCCTTCAGGATCGACGCCAGGTAGGATGCGGTCGAGCCCTTCCCGTTTGTGCCGGCGATGTGGACGATCCGGAAAGCGCGGTCCGGATTCCCCAGAAGATGCAGGCATTCCCTCGTGTGCGCCAGAGAATGCTTCTTCGTAAACCTGGTCAGCCCCTCAATATAATCGCACGCTTCGGCGTAATTCATGGTTTCCTCCTAAAAAAGACTGCCGCACACGCATGCGGCAGCCCTTCCGTTTTTAATATCTCTTCAGCTGTTCTTCGATCTCGCGCTTCATGGACTTATACTTTTCGAGCTTCGCTCTCTCGGCCTCGACCTTGGCGGCCGGCGCCTTATTCACGAAGTTCGGATTCTTCAGCATGCCTTCCGCACGCGCGATCTCCTTGTCCATCTTTGCATTTTCAGCGGTGAGACGGGCGACTTCCTTCTCCCTGTCGACGAGCTCTTCGAGCGGGATGTAGGCGGTGCCGCCGGCGAAGACGACCGTGACCGCATCGTTGCCGATACCGTCCTTGCTGTCTCTCACCTCGATGTTCTTCGCGAACACCATGCGCTCCATGCCCGGGATCGTCCTGGTGAGCGTCCGGAGAGACTTAACGCCTGCCTCATCCTTGCCGACCAGGTAGAGATCGGTCTTTGTGCCGTTCGGGACATTCATCTCCATGCGGATGTTGCGGATGCCGCGGACAAGCTCGATGTAGGTATTGATGAGCGCCTCGGCCTGCGGGAAATTCCGGTCATCACGGTATACCGGCCATGCGGCCGTCATGATCGTCTCGGCATCCGGAAGCAGCGTGCAGTAGATCTCCTCCGTGATGAACGGCATGAACGGGTGCAGGAGCTTCAGGGCTTCCGTGAGAACCGTTCTGAGCGTCCAGTGGGCGGCATTGACGGATGTATCCGGGCCGTCCTTCGGAGCGTTCGCAAAGCGCAGCTTCGCGATCTCGATATACCAGTCGCAGAACTCATCCCACAGGAAATCATGGATCTTCTGCACGGCGATGCCGAGCTCGTAGCGGTCCATATTGTCCGTGACTTCCTTCGCGACCGTGTTGATTCTCGAGAGGATCCACTTGTCCGCCGGCAGAAGCTCGGTCACGGAAGGCTCCCTGACCTCACCGTCCGGCAGGTTCATCATGATGAAGCGGCTCGCGTTCCAGATCTTGTTCGCGAAGTTCCGGCTCGCCTCGACCTGCTCCCAGTAGAAGCGCATGTCGTTGCCCGGCGCGTTGCCGGTCATCAGGGTCAGGCGCAGCGCGTCCGCGCCGTACTTGTCGATCACCTCGAGCGGGTCGATACCGTTGCCGAGGGATTTGGACATCTTGCGGCCCTGGGAATCCCTGACCAGTCCGTGGATGAGGACATGGTGGAACGGGCTCTTCCCCGTCTGCTCAAGGCCCGAGAACATCATGCGGATGACCCAGAAGAAAATGATATCGTAGCCGGTCACCAGCACGTCCGTCGGATAGAAATACTTGTACTCCGGCGTCTCCTTCGGCCAGCCGAGCGTCGAGAACGGCCAGAGCGCGGACGAGAACCAGGTGTCGAGCGTATCCGGATCCTGTTCAAGGTGCGTGCTGCCGCAGTCCGGGCAGACTTCCGGGGCTTTCCTGGAAATGATCGTCTTCTTGCAGCCGCCGCAGTAGTAGGCCGGGATCCTGTGGCCCCACCAGAGCTGGCGGGAAATGCACCAGTC
>DFFD01000035.1:14291-15073 GCA_002369495.1 Lachnospiraceae bacterium UBA3785
ATGCACCAGTCGCGGATATTCTCCAGCCAGTGCAGATAGATCTTGTCGAAGCGTTCCGGCACGAAGGTGAGGTCGCCGTTTTTAAGCGCCTCGATCGCCGGCTTCGCCATCTCCTCCATCGCGACGAACCACTGCTGCTTGACCATCGGCTCGACCGTGGTGTGGCAGCGGTCGTGGGTGCCGACCGCGTGGGTGTGCGGGACGACCTTGACGAGCAGGCCCATCTGATCGAGGTCCTCGACCATCTGCTTTCTCGCGACGTAACGGTCCAGGCCGGCGTACTTGCCGCCGAGCTCATTGATCGTGCCGTCATCGTTTAAGATCGTGATCTCTTCAAGATTGTGACGCTTGCCGACCTCGAAGTCGTTGGGGTCGTGTGCCGGGGTGATCTTCACGCAGCCGGTCCCGAACTCCATGTCGACGTACTCGTCCGCGATTACCGGGATCTGGCGGCCTGTCAGCGGGAGCTCGAGCATTTTCCCGACAATGTCCGTGTATCTCTCATCGTTCGGGTTCACAGCCACCGCGGTATCGCCGAGCAGGGTCTCCGGGCGGGTCGTCGCGATCTCGACGAAGCGGCCGGGCTCGCCCACGACCGGGTAATTGATGTGCCAGAAGAAGCCCTGCTGGTCCACATGCTCCACCTCGGCGTCCGAGATCGTGGTCCCGCAGACCGGGCACCAGTTGATGATCTTCGAGCCCTTGTAGATGTAGCCTTTCTTGTAGAGGCGCTCGAAGACCTCAAGGACCGCGTCCGAGCAGCCCTCGTCCATGGTGAAGCG
>DFFD01000035.1:15121-21159 GCA_002369495.1 Lachnospiraceae bacterium UBA3785
TCGTCCATGGTGAAGCGCTCGCGCTCCCAGTCAGCCGAGGAGCCGAGTTTCTTGAGCTGCTTCACGATGCGGCTGCCGTACTCGTCGCGCCACTCCCAGCAGTATTTCAGGAACTCTTCGCGCCCGATCTTGTCCTTGTCGATCCCCATCTCGCGGAGATGCTCGGTGACCTTGACCTCCGTCGCGATCGCGGCGTGGTCCGTTCCGGGCTGCCAGAGGGCTTCATAGCCCTGCATCCGCTTGAAGCGGATCAGGATATCCTGCATGGTGTTGTCCAGCGCGTGGCCCATGTGGAGCTGGCCGGTGATGTTTGGCGGCGGCATGACGATCGTGAACGGTTTCTTATCCGGGTTCACTTCCGCATGGAAATAGCCGCCTTTCTCCCATTTCTCGTAAAGCCGGTCTTCAAGCCCCTTCGGGTCGTAGGTCTTTTCGAGTTCCTTTCTCATAACGTTTGTTTCCTTCCGTCAATCATACTTAAAATGGCCGCCCGGCATTTGGCGGGCGGCCAACCTGAAAACTTATTATCGCCTGTTTGCGGCATAAAATCAAGTGGGAAATGAAAATCCCTCAGCCTTTTTTGCCCACAGCCAGCAGCTTGTCCTTGAGTTCCTTCTCGAGGACAGCCAGCTCGGCCTCGGCCTGCGCTCTCTTCTCGCGGCCTTCGGTCTGGATGCGGCTGACTTCATCGAGGGTCTGGATCAGGGACTCGTTGGTCTTCTTCAGGGTCTCGAGGTCGACGATTCCTCTCTCGGAGGCCTGGGCGGTCTCGATTGTCGCGGTCTTCAGCTTCTCGGCGTTCGCGTTGAGGAGCTTGTTGGTCATCTCGGTGACGGCGGCTTCCGCCTTCGCGGCCTTGGTCGAATCCTCAATGCCGAGCGCAAGGACCATCTGGTTCTTCCAGAGCGGGATCGTGTTGACCAGCGTGGACTGGATCTTCTCGACCATCATCGTGTCGGAGCTCTGGATCAGGCGGATCTGCGGGGCAGTCTGGATCGCGATCATGCGGGTGAGTTCGAGATCGTGAATCTTCTTCTCGAAGCGGTTCAGCTGGTCCTCAAGGTCCTTGACGTACTGGGCGTCTTCCGGAAGGGTGGATTTCTCGGCTTTGGCGCGGGCGGCGGCGAGCTCATTTTCCTTGAAGGAGTTGATGCGCTTCTTGCCGGCGATGATGTACATCGTGAGTTCCTTATAATAGGTAAGGTTCTTCTCATACATCTTGTCGAGCGTCGCGACGTCCTTCATCAGCGTGACCTGGTGGTTCTGGAGAGCCTTCGCCACCTTCTCAACGTTGTTGTTGGCCTTGTCGTACTCGACCTTCAGGTCCTCAATCTTCTTTTTCGGCTTCTTGAAGAGGCCGAGGAAGCCCTTGTCCTCCTCCTCGTTCGGGTCGAAATCCTTCAGGTCGCTGATGACGCCCGAGAGCATGCTGCCGACCTCGCCGAGGTCGCGCGTCCTGACGGTTGCGAGCGCGGTGTCGGAGAACTCGGACATCTTCTTCTGGACCCCGCCGCCGTACTGCAGGATCGAGTTGGTGTCGCCGAGGTTGATCTGCTTGGAAAATGCATCCACCTGCTTCCTCTCCGCCTCGGAGAGCATGCTGTCGTCGATCGGCTCGACTTGCTTCTTCTCCTCGACCATCTGGGCGACCGGAGCTTCCGGTTCCTCCTCCGCGCCGAACACGAGAGCCGGCATCGCGGACTCCTTGAGTTCTGCGTCAAGCGCTGCCGCGCCGGCGGCTGCGTCCACGGTATCCAGAACGTTTTCCTGCATGTTCATTTCATCCATTTTTTGTATCCTCCTTATTGAGACTGTCATAAACAGTGTCAGTACAGTTTTACTCGATGTCGCTGCCAAAGACAAGCTTGATGCCGCCTTCCTCATCTTCCATCTCGGGGTCGGACTCGGGCTCGATCTCGTAGTCGTTGCGGACCATGTGGACCGGGTCAGGCTTAAGCGCCGGCTCCGGTTCCTGAACGGGCGCATCGACGTCCGTGACCGGCTTCACCGCCTCAAGCTCCGGCTCGGCAGGCGCCTTCGCCGGCCTTGCGGTCTTCGGCGGATCCGCCTTCATCTCCGCGGGCTTACGTCCGAGCACGGAATCCTCCTTCTCCTTCAGCGTCGGGTCCGAGGCGATGTCCGCCCAGCCCTGCTTTCTGCGCATCGAGGAGAAGCTGTCCTCCGTCAGGCCGTCCTGTTTCATCATGGTCTTCATGACCTCGATGTCGGTCGAGACATCCATCGCGGTCTCGGCGAAGAAGCTGTCCAGCAGCTTCTCAAATGCATCGTTGACCGTGTCGAGCGAGCCCTCGATCTCGCGCTTCGCATTCCGCACGTTCTCGCCCTGGACATCCTGGGCGTCCAGCTTCTCGTAGGCGGTCAGGAGCTTCATCGTAGTCGGCAGGTAGTAATCCATGAACATGGAAAGCTTATCCGCCAGTCCCGGGTTCTTCCGGACTTCATCGAAGATACGGGTGACGATCTTCTCCATCTCGGAGAGCTTGTTGGAGACTTCCTCGCCCGGTATGTTGTCATTGGCCTCCCGGATCCGGTTGATATAGTTCTCGCCTTTATCGAGGACTTCCTGGACCTCCGAGGGGATCGCGCCGGACTTGTTCTGCTCAGCCCTCTGCTGACGCCTCAGCTCCCTCGCGTTCTGCTCGGTCGCAAGGTACTGGCTGTAGAGCTCGTCTGAGGCGATGAAGGTCTTCTTCTGCTCGTCGAAATGACCCTGTTTGAATTTTCCTTCTATGGTCAGCTCGTCGAGCTCCTTCACCGTGTCCGCTTCCGGCTGCCCGACCGAGCGGGCGAGGTCGCGGACGGAGGCGTATTTATTTTTCTCAAGCAGCCTCCGGTAGTTGGAGAAGTGCTGCACCTTCTTCAGGCGCCTGCGGCCTCTGCTGAAGAGGAAGCCGAACCCGAACGTGAAGGCCAGATTGAAAATGAGCAGCATGATCGCAGTCGGATCAAAGCCGCTCGCGGTGGTGACGAGCGCCATGATGGCTGACAGCATCCCGAAAAAAACAGTCCCGGCAAGCCCCATCCACTTCATGACGTTGGACTTGATGCTGCCCGTGACCGGGCCGAAGAGTTCATTTTCCGCGCCGGGGTTCACCGCGTTCTGCCGCCGCATCTGGGCGTTCTGGCTGCGCGCGTAGGCCGCCGGATCGTAACCTCTGTTTGTCCGGTTCTGCGCAGCGGTCCTGCCGGCGCTGTAATTGCCGTAAAATGCGTTCCCCCGTCCGCTCATATGCCCGCCGTTGTAGGTGCGGGAGCCGACGCCGTCCATCTGGGAGGCACTCGTGTAGCGCCTGCGCCTCGCGGCGTTCTGGGCGTTGCGGCGAAGGAACTCCTCGTCGTTCCAGTTGACGCCGTTCAGGGCGTCCGCGAACGGTTTGGCGGCATCCTTCATCTGCCCCGAAAGGTTTCTGAAGTCGCCGGTGCTGACAGCCCGGTCAACGATGTCCAGCATTTCGTTGACGCTGCCGATGAAATCATTTGTGTTTGCCATAATCATCCTCCGAAAAGGGAACCAAAGAGCGTTCCCCAGTCCGTTGTGAGAAATGAAAGAGCCGGAGCCACCTCAGCCCAGTTCCAGTAGAAGCAGGCGATGCCGAGAAGGATCAGGACATTGCCGAGCACCTTCTTCTTCGTGATCGGTTCGCGGAAGAACAGAAATGACAGCAGGACGACCCAGATATTGCCGACCGACTCCATGATCGGACCTTCCTTGTACTCGACTCCCTTGCCGTAGGCGATGATCGTCAGGAACATCCCGACAAACATCAGGCCGTAGCCGCAGATGACCTTCCAGTTCAGGTATTCTCTGATGAAGTTTTCATGTTTCTCTCCCGCGCTCTTCTTGAGCAGCACCTGGGCGAAGGATGCCACCGTCGCGGAGAGCGCGATGAGAAGGATCCAGGGATTAAGATGCATGGCCAGCCTCGCTGTTGACAAGCATGATCCCGGCAAAGATGATCAATACGCCCAGTGTGTTTGCCGGTGTGATCTTTTCCTTAAAGAGCAGCATCGCCCAGAGCATGGACCAGAAGATCGCGAAAGCCCTGTTCGCGTAGGCGATCGAGAGATCGAAGCGCTTGATGATCTGCTGCCAGAATATAGCATACACCCCCAGGGCGCAGACTTCAAGCCCGATCCAGAAAAGCCACATAAACGAAAACGCCTCATAATTGGCCGTCATCTTCGAGCAGATGCCCGACATCGTGTAGACGATGACGCCGGCCTGGATCACCGCGAGGGAGACAAGAGTGATTTTCTTCCCCTTCGCGGGTGCATTTTGGGTTTCATTTCCCATGATGAACCGTCCTTTCACTTTTTTTACCATAATATCATAACATAAAATAAAAAAAAGAAAAATAGTTACTCGCATCTTTAAAAAATATGGTACACTATAGGAGCGGGAAATCCGCGCATACCGTACTTACGTAAGAAGGAGAGGGGAACATGGACGAAATCAATGTAACCAATGCAACTGAAGAAACAGCACCGGCGGCCGAGTCGATGGACACGATGAGCGATGCGCTCGAATCTTCGATGAGAAAGATCGAAGTCGGCGACATCATCGACGGAACCGTTGTCGGCGTGACCGACCAGGAGGTGACGGTGGACCTCGCCTACGCGGCTGAAGGCATCATCCGTCCGCTGGATTATTCCAGTGACCCGTCCTTCTCGGTTAAGGAGAATGTACACCCGGGCGACGAGATCAAGGCCAAGGTCCTTCGTCTCGATGACGGCAAGGGCAACCTGCTGCTCTCCCGCCGCGAGGCCATGGAAGAGCTCGTCTGGGACGATTTCAAAGACATGATGGAGAAGAAGACCGCTACCGAGCTGACCGTCAAGGAAGCTGTCAAGGGCGGCGTCGTCGGCTATCTGCACGGGGTCCGCGCGTTCGTGCCGGCCTCCAAGGTTGCTCTCGACTATGTCGAGGATCTGACGACTTACGTCGGCAAGACGATCCCGGTCCGCATCATCCAGGCTGAGAAGGAAGGCCGCAAGCTTGTCCTCTCCTCCCGCGAGATCCTCCGCGACATGAAGAACGCGAAGAAAGCCGAGATGATCAACAACATCAAGGTCGGTCTTGTGACCGAAGGCAAGGTCGCTTCCATCCAGAGCTACGGCGCATTCGTGAACCTCGGTGAGGGCATTGACGGCCTGCTGCACATCTCCCAGATCTCTTCCGGCGGCAAGCGCCTGAAGACTCCGGCTGATGTCCTCTCCGTCGGCGACACCGTCAAGGTCAAGGTCACCAAGGTCGAGAAGGGCCGCATCTCCCTGTCCCAGCGCGCCGCTGAGGAGAAGGAAGAGGTCGAGAAGGTCGTCGAGGAGAAGGTCGTGATCCCGAAGGCTGAGAAGCTGACCACGAACCTCGGCTCGCTGCTGAAGGGCATCAAGCTCGACTGATTATTTTTGCAAGGAAAAAGGCTGCCGCGGGGCAGCCTTTTTTGTGTGGGTTCCCGCAGGGACGGTTCTCTCCCGCCGGGACGGTTCTCAGGAAATCGGTTTCACCGATTTTCAGGAACCGTCCCCGGCGGGGTTCATGCCTTCAGGCGGGGTTCAGCCCCAGCGGCCAAGCCGTCCCTTCGTTCTGGCTCCCATCTCTCGCTTTTTTCCGGCTTCCGACTGAGTTTTACGCTAATTTTCTCAGTGCTGCTCTTCTCAAGCGTAATCTCTCCGGGCTCTTACATGCAATTTACGCTTCGTTTTATTATTTCTTTTCAAATAAGCGTAGTCTTATGGGGTCCTGCCGCCTGGTTTACGCTTTATTTCGGCTTTTGTCCTCGGTAAGCGTAATCTTATGGGGTCTCGCTGCCACATTTACGCTTCATTACAGTTATTTATCTTGTGCAAGCGTAATCTTATGGGGTCTCGCTGCCTGATTTACGCTTTGCTTCATCTTTTTGTCTTCTACAAGCGTAATCTTTCAAGCTGTCAGCAATGTTTTTACGCTTCATCCCGCACTGGCGCAAAGATTAAGCGTAATCCTCCGCTCACTCCCGGCAAACTTTACGCTTCACTCG
>DFFD01000093.1:0-3343 GCA_002369495.1 Lachnospiraceae bacterium UBA3785
CCTCAAAAACACCCTCCCGCGGCGCTGCAGGGACGGTTCCCACCGCCCGCCTCCGGCGGGCTCCCAGGAACCGTCCCCTGCATCTTTTCACAGCCTGAAGCACCCCCCGCCGATAAACTCCCGGAGGATCGAATTCGTCGGGACGTCCTCGCTCGGAAGCGGCAGGAAATAGTCGAGGAACTTCAGCAGCCGGCGGGCCTCCTGGCGGGCGGGGTCTTCATTTTCAACGGAGAACAGCAGCGGCTGGACGTACGTCTTCAGGACCGCGAGCTCGTAGGGGAGCGCCGAATTGAAGAATATGTCGGCCGTCTCCTGGTACGGGAAAATGTACTGCTCCTCCCCGTTCTGCACCATGTCCCACATCATGATCGTGTTCGACGCGGTGTAGCCGCGCGTCTTGTGGTCGCGGATGATCCGGCGGATCAGGCGGCCGTCGCGGGACGCCACCCGGTTGTGCTCGTCGACGTTGAGCTGGGAAAGCGCGCTGATGTAGACCTTGTATTTGCTCTCCGCCGGTAGGCTGTAGGTCAGTGCGTCGTTCAGGCAGTGTATGCCCTCGATGATGAGGACGTCGTTCTGGCCGAGCGTGATCGTCTCGCCGCGGTACTCGCGCTTGCCGGTGACGAAGTTGTAGGTGGGCATTTTTATGGTCTTGCCGAACAGAAGCGCTTCCATATCTTTATTGAAAATTTCAACATCAATCGCGCTCATGCTCTCGAAATCCTTCTTGCCGTTCTCGTCGACCGGCAGCAGATCCCTGGGGATGAAATAATTGTCCACCCCGATGTAATGCGGATGGAGCCCCTGGGCCTCAAGCTGGACGAGCAGCCGCTGCGAAAATGTCGTCTTCCCCGACGACGACGGCCCCGCGACCAGGATGAAGCGGACGCTGCCGCGGTTTTTTATTTCCGAGGCGATGAAGGCGATCTTGGCCTCCTGCTTGGCTTCGGCGATGAGGATGGCTTCGCGGGCATTTCCGGCGATGATGCGGGAATTCAGGCGGCCGATCGTGTCGATGCCGAGGGACGCCGCCCATGTCTCGCCCTCCCACTGGGCCGCGAAAAGCTGTTCCTCGCCCTTGAACGGGGCAGGCGAATTCGGATGCATCCGGTTCGGGAGCAGCATCAGGATCCCGCCGTGGTAAGGCATGAGCTTAAACTCGCGCAGAAGCCCGGTGTGCGGCGCCATGAACCCGTAATTGTAATCCTCGTACCCGTCGAGATCGTAGATGTTGACGCTGGACGCCACCCGCGTCTTAAAGAGCGCGGCCTTGTCGGTAAAGCCTCTTTCCCTGAAAATGCGAATCGCCTCGCCCGTCCTCACCTGCCGTTTTTTGAAAGGCAGGCATTCCCGGACCATCTCCTGCATTTTTTCTTCAATTTTCCTGACAAATGCGTCGTCGACGGTGACATTTCCCTCCACCGTGTAGAACCAGCCGCCCGAGACGGTGAAATGGAGGGTGGCGCGGCGGATATTTTCCCGGCCGGCGACCCGGTCCAGCGCGGCGTAAAAGAGCATGGAGCAGCTGCGGCGGTAGGTGTCGCGGCCGGCGGCCTCCCCGGAGGTGACGAGACGCACGTCGGCGCCTTCGGGGACCTCGTGGAAGAGCTCCCGGAGCTCGCCGTCGACGGTGGCGAGGACGATCGGGAGGGATTTTTTGCTCTGGTGTTTCTCGGCGAGAGCAAGGAGCGTGGCGCCGCGGCGGATGGTGGTTGGGGTCCCTTCCAGGGTGATTTTCATGGGTGCTCCTTTCTTTTGTGTGTGCAGGGACGGTTCCTGGGGAACCGTCCCCTAAGCTGTCTCAAACCACGATATACGGCTGCCGCACCTCCATCTCATGGACGGCAAGGCCGGGGAAATGCTCCCGCATGAACCCCGCCATGAACCGGATGAAGGTGTACTCGGTCCCGTAGTGGCCCGCGTCGACCGTGGCCAGTCCCCTGGCCGCCGCGTCGATCGCCGAGTGGTAATCGAGGTCCCCGGTCACCAGCACGTCCGCGCCGAGCCGCAGCGCGTCGTCGATGGACATCTTGCCCGCGCCGGAGCTGACCGCCGCGGTCGAAACCGCCCTCTCCGGGTCCCCGTAGACCCGGATGTACGGCAGCGCGGCCGCCTCGCGGACCCGCGCCGCGAACTCGCGCAGCGTGCAGGGCTCGGAAACGGACCCGATCCGGCCGTAGCCGTAGCCCGGATGGACGGTCTCCGTGAGGATCTGTGGGTCGATGAGCCCGAGGTCGGCGGCATTTAAGTCCGCCATCCCGGCCAGGTCAAAATTGGTGTGCATCGCGTAGTAATTGATGTCCGCCCGGATCATCCGGCGGATCCGCCGGGCGATGAAATCCTGCTCGGTGACCTTCTTCAAAGGCCTGAAAATGAGCGGATGATGCGTCAGGATCAGCCCCGCCCCGAGCTCTTCCGCCCTCTCGACCGCCTCGTCGGTCACGTCGAGGCTCACGAGGACGCTCGAGATCTCCGCGTCCGCGTCGCCGACCAGAAGGCCGACGTTGTCCCAGTCTTCGGCGAGGTGCGGGGGGTATTCATTTTCAAGAACGCTGATAATGACCGAGAGCTTCATGGATGAGAGCCTCCTCATATTCGATGGTTTTGAGCCGCTCCTCCGCCTTTTCGGAGGGGTTTGAGGCGAGCTGCGCGCGGATATTTTCCCGGACGCGGAGCTGCTTTTCGAGCTCATTTTTGAGCACCGGGTCATTCTTTTTGAGAAGAACCGGCCCGTAGAGCGCCTCGCAGGCTGTAAAATGAACCCCTTCTCCCCTCCTTGCCAGGATCATCACATAAAACTTCCCGTCCTCGATGAGGCAGGTCTCGTCCGCGATGAAGAATCCGTGCCCGGCGAGGGCATTCCGAACCGCGTCCGGGTCTGACTGGGGCGAGAGCACCATCGCATCAAACCGCCGAAGGAGCTGTCCCGCCCTTGCGAGGATGTCGCGAATGAGAAGACCGCCCATGCCGGTGATGACGAGGACTGCGGGGACATTTTGAGGAAGGAGCGCTTTGATGTCGCGCGGGACGCCGTCGGCGAGGGCGGTTTTTATTTTCCCGGAGAGGCCGGCGGCGGCAATGTTGGCGGCGGCCGCCGCGAGCGGTCCTTTTCGGACGTCGGAGGCGACGGCTGCGGGGCAGATGCCGCGCTCTAAGAGCGCGATCGAGGTGTAGCCATGGTCGCAGCCGACGTCGCACACGGCGCAGCCGGCAGGGACCAGGGCGGCCGCCGCTTCAAGTCTTTTTGAGAGTTTCATCAGTCCAGATAATCCTTCAGCTTGCGGCTTCTCGACGGATGGCGGAGCTTCCGGAGGGCCTTCGCCTCGATCTGGCGGATGCGCTC
>DFFD01000093.1:3422-3891 GCA_002369495.1 Lachnospiraceae bacterium UBA3785
TGAACTCCTTGCCGACCTCCTCGAGTGTGCGGGCGCGGCCGTCGTCGAGGCCGAAGCGGAGGCGAAGAACCTTCTGCTCGCGCTCGGTGAGGGTCCCGAGGACCTCGTCGAGCTGCTCTTTGAGGAGCGTGAAGGCCGCGGCGTCTGCCGGGACCGGCACGTTGTCGTCCTGGATGAAGTCACCGAGGTGGCTGTCTTCCTCCTCGCCGATCGGGGTCTCAAGCGAGACGGGCTCCTGGGAGATCTTGAGAATCTCGCGGACGCGCTCGACGGACATATTCATCTCCTTCGCGATCTCTTCCGGGGTTGGTTCGCGGCCGAGCTCCTGCAGGAGCTGACGGGAGACGCGGATCAGTTTGTTGATCGTTTCGACCATATGGACCGGAATTCGGATCGTGCGGGCCTGATCCGCAATCGCGCGTGTGATCGCCTGACGGATCCACCAGGTCGCGTAAGTCGAGAATTTGAA
>DFFD01000068.1 GCA_002369495.1 Lachnospiraceae bacterium UBA3785
CCTCAAGGAATGACGGATCCTTCAGTTCTTCTTCGCTGACCGCCTCCGCAAACAGCTTTTCGGCTTCCCCGAGCGCCGTCAGGGTCATCTCCCTGGCCAGCGCCCGCAGCGTTTCGACCGCACCCTCGTCGGCGGCGCGCTTCCGTTCCGCGGCATCCAGGGCTTTTCTGGCGGCGTCCACCTTCGCCTTGTCAGGCGCATCTTCCTCTGTGCCGGCAAACCGGCCGATATCCCGGCTTCCGAGCACGCTTCCGCAGACCGGGCACGCAGCCGTCCCCTCGCGCAGGACTCTCTCCCGGAGCTCGCCGGCAAGGATCCCGGCCTGGCCGGCGATAAACCGCTGATAGAGCCCGCTGTAGCGGGCCATCTTCTCCGATGCTTCCCGGGCGCTCTCCCTGAGCGCCCCGGAAGCTTCCGTAAATTCGCGTTCCTTCTCCCGGATCTTTGCCGCCCTGGCGGCAAGACCGTCTCGGCCCGTGAGACGTTCCAGATCCTCCCCGGCCTTTTCGCACGCGCTCCTGCACCTTTCAGCCGCGCCGTCCGCGTTCTCGAGCGCCTTAAGCTCGTTCTTCCGCCGCTCGATCAGCGCTGTCGTCTCCTCTTCCTGCTTCCGTGCCTTCCCGGCCCGCTCTTCCGCCGCGTCGGCCTCCCTGAGGGCTGTTCGCTGCTCAGCAAGAGCCTTGTCAAGCTCATCAAAGAGCGGCAGCTGCTCCTCCAGGGCCCTGACCGCACTTCTTATATCATCCGCTTTCTTCTTCTGCGACTCATCGCGGGTGCGGACTTCTTCGGCCGCCATGAGGGCCGCCTTGTGCGACGCAAGCTTCTCCCCGAAGTCCCGGATCTTCGCTTCATTGTCCGCAAATGCCTTTCTGGCATCGCCGAAAGCCTTCACATGGGGCATGACCTCGTGCAGCGCCGTCTCCGCGCGCTCCCGCGCGGCCTTCCTCGCCGCCATCTCCGGCTCCGCCTCATCGAGCTCCGCAAGGTGCCGCCGCTTATCCGCCAGCTCGTCGAACTGCCGGTTCAGCTCCTTCGCAGCTCCCTGCTTCCGGTTCAGCGCGTCGAGCATCTTTCCCGCCTCGTCAGCTTCCAGGCCCAGCTTACCGGAGGCTTTCTTCTCCTCCCCGATCAGGGTCTCGAGGTTCCCGCACAGCGCGGGATTGCCCGGGAAAAACCGGATCTCCTCCTCCGCCGTGAGGCCCTCCGGCCGCTGAAATGAATTATCCATCACGCTCGCGATAATCTTACGCCTGCTGCTCCGCTCAATCCCGAGCTTCTTTCTTGCCGCTGCAAGCAGCTCTGCGTAATATTCCGAGAGCCGGTTGTCGAAGAGTTCTCCGAGAATTTTATTTTTCTCGTCGCTGTTTGCCTTCAGGAACTTGCTGAACTCCCCCTGCGCGAGCATGACGATCTTCCGGAACTGGTTCGCGTCCATCCCGAGAAGCTCCTGCACGCGCTTCGTCACGAAACGGGCGCCCTGGATCGGATCCCGGTCCGGCTCGAAGAGCTCGGCGTCGATCTTCGGATCCCCGTAAGCGTCCTCCGCACCGCGTTTCTTCTGAAAATGGATCCTTCTCTCTACCGTGCACTCCCTGCCGTTCTCGGAAAATACAAGCCGCACCACCGTATCCTCCGACTTCTCCGCAAAATCGGAGTGCATCATCTCCGGCTGCCGGTCCTCCTTGTCCGTCCCGCTCGTGACCCCGTAGAGCGCAAATACGATCGCGTCAAAGATCGTCGTCTTGCCCGCCCCGGTGTCACCGGTGATCAGAAAGAGCCCGCTCTTCAGCTCCGAGAACGGGACCTTTGTCTTCTCCGCATAGGACCCGAACGCGGTCATCTCCAGTTCAATCGGTCTCATGGTTCGCCCCCTTCTCAAGCATAGCCTCAAGCAGCCGGTCAACAACGCTCTCCGCGGGCTTTCCGTCGATGTCCGCATGCGCCGCAAGTTCCTCCGCATACTTCAGAAAATGAAGATCTCTCTCATCGACCTCCGCTCCGCCGGATCTCTCCGCGTAGAATGACGAGAAGAGCTCGGAGAGCGGGCGCTCGCGCACATCCTCAGGATTCACGGTGCCGGCTGTCCCGGAGAACTCCCGGTACACTGAGCAAAGCTCCATGAGGACGCTGTCATGTGCCTCCGCAAGCCTGCGCAGGTGGTCCGCAACCGCCGGGGCGACGGTCCGGTCCGTCACGACGATCCGCAGGTATTCCCCGCGCATCTCCGTGCTCTCCATCTCGCTCCGCAGCTCCTCATAGCTCCCCTTAAGCTCACGCATGGGGTGAAGCGGCTCGATGCTGAGCGTCTCCACGACCGGCTTTGTGCCCTTCTCTCCCAGCGTCACGAGAAGCGGGCCTTTCCTGGCCTGCCTTGTCTCATCAAAATGATAGCAGAGCGGAGACCCCGCAAAGCGGACTTCCGGCCGGCCCACCGGGTAGGCCGCGTGGATGTGGCCCAGGGCCGCGTAATCGAAGAGGTCGAACGCGGTGTAATCCACCTGGCCGACGCCGCCGACCATGGATTCCGAGCCGCCGCGCTCCCCATCCTTGCCGCCCGCGGTGACGTTCTGGTGGGCGAGGATCACATTTCTTTCCTCCGTCCGGATCTCCGAGACCTCCAGCAGCCGGCGCACCGCGGCGTCGTAGCCGCGGATCTCGGGGTCTTTCAGTTTTTCCGCGGCCAGTGCCGGGAAAATGTAAGGCATCATATAAAAATTCACAGGCCCGTACTCATCCGTCAGGGTCACGCGGGGGATCTTTCCGCCCTCCGGGAGAACACCCGCGATGTGCAGGTTCTCCCGCGCAAGCAGCTCCCCGCCGAAGGCGAGGCGCTGCCCCGAATCGTGGTTCCCCGCGATGAGGAGAACCGGGACAGAGAGGTTCACCAGGCCGGTCAGCAGGCGGCTTAAGAGCGCCACCGCGTCCCCCGAGGGGCTCGAGCGGTCGTAGACGTCCCCCGCGATGAGGACCGTGTCCGGGGAGACCTCCTCCGCCAGTTCGAGAAAGCGGTCAACAAAATACGGCTGGTCCCCGTTCTCGATGAGGGAGACGCCGTGGATGGTTTTTCCGAGATGAAGGTCGGCGATGTGCAGAAATCTCATGTGCATGCTCCTTGTGTGTCTTGTTTCCGGTTCCTTACGCATTATACCACAGTTTTTGCGGCTGAGGGGACGGTTCTCAGCATGTAAAAGCGGTTCTCGAAAGAGAACTGCTTTTACACGCACAGAACCGTCCCTGCAGCCGTTGGTGAAGCTTCCCTTTTGTGCCCCGTCCCTGCAGCCGTTGGTGAAGCTTCCCTTTTGTGCCTTGTCCCCTCAGCCCCCCTCACATTTCACATTTGTTTACCGTTTCTTCACAAATATCGTGTATAATACCCTCATCAACCCAAGGGAGTACCAGATCATGTCCGAAACCAGCATCTACGGTTCCCGCCTGCCCGACCTTACGCGGGTGATGAACCTCATCCTTGACGAGATCGCCTCCGTCCGGGCCGGCCTCACCGAAAAGAACGGCTCCGACCCGGTCGAGCACCTGCTCGCCCGCATCAAATCCGAGGAGAGCATGCGCGAAAAATGCCGCCGCAAAGGCTTCCCCGAAACCGAGCACTCCGCGCTCGTCCTCATTCACGACGCGATCGGCATCCGCGTCGTCTGCTCCTTCGTCGACGACGTCTACACGATCCGCGGCCGCCTCATCTCGATGCCCGGGTTCACCGTCGTCGAGGAGAAGGACTATATCAAAAAATGCAAACCCAACGGCTACCGCAGCCTCCACCTGATCCTGCGCTCGGACGACGGATTTTACGCCGAGATCCAGCTCCGCACGATCTCCATGGACGTCTGGGCCGCCCTCGAGCACCACATGCGCTACAAGAAACACATCGGCGGAAACACGGCCCTCATCACTGCGGAGCTCAAGCGCTGCGCGGACGAGCTCGCCTCCACCGACCTCTCGATGCAGACGATCCGGGACATGATCCTGGAGGAAGGAGACTGACATGAAACTTCTTCTTGCGGAAGATACCCGGGACCTGAACCGCGCCGTCGCCGCGGTCCTCTCCCATGAAGGCTACACCGTCGACTCGGCGTTCGACGGCGAGGAGGCGCTTTCATTTTTAAAGGAAAACAGCTACGATTCGATCATCCTCGACATCATGATGCCGAAGCTCTCCGGCATCGAGGTGCTCACGGAACTGCGGAAAATGAACGACACGACGCCGGTCCTGCTTCTCACCGCCAAGGCCGAGGTGGACGACAAGGTCGCCGGCCTCGACGCCGGGGCCGATGACTACCTGACCAAGCCCTTCGCAATGAAGGAGCTCCTGGCCCGCATCCGCTCGATGACCCGCCGGCACACCCGCTACAGCGCCGAGGAGCTCCGCTTCGAGGACCTCGTACTGCGCTCGGAAAGCCTCGAGCTCGCCGCGGAAAATACCGTCCGCCTCTCCATGAAAGAATACGAACTCATGCGCCTGCTCATCGCGAGCCCCGGCAAGGAGCTGTCCACGGACTTTATCCTGAGTCAGCTCTGGGGCAGCGAACCCGGGGCGGACACGGACACCGTCTATCTTTACATTTCCTACCTGAAAGGCAAGCTCCGGGCCGTCGCGGCCGGGGCAGTCATTGAAGGCGCGCGCGGAGGGAGCTACAGGCTCGTGAAGGCATGAACAGTGAATCTATCCGAAAGCTCAGAAGAAAATTCGTCCTCATCTCGATGCTCTCCATCGCGGCGGTCGTGCTGTTCATTTCCGGCTTCATCAACGCCGCGAACCTGATCAGCACCCGCCGGCAGATCCGGGAGGTGCTGACCTACATCTGCGACAACAACGGGGATCTCACGCAGGGCACGGAAGGCCCCCCGGAGAACGAGACGGAGGACATCGACCTCTCGCTCTTCTCGGTGTTCGGGCACGGGCTCATCAGCGCGAACCTCTATCCGGAGTTCCGCTACGCGACGCGCTACTTCACGGTCCTCTTCGACGAGGACGACGAGGTGGCCTCGGTCAAGACCGGCCACATCTCCGCGGTCGCAAAGGAGCAGGCGGAGGAGCTCGCGCGGAAGGTCCGCGGCCGCTTCCTCTCCTTCGGAAACTACAGCGTCTACTATTACATGGTCCGGGAAAATGAAGACGGCACCGCCATCGTCGCCTTCCTCGACTGCACCGCCCAGGTCGCGGTCAATCTCCGCGTGCTCTACGCCTCCCTGATCATCTGTTTCGGGGGCATGCTGCTGGTCTTCTGGCCGGTCTGGCATTTCTCGAACTGGGCGATCCAGCCCGAGCTCCGCGCTGTCAGCCGGCAGAAGCAGTTCATCACGAACGCGAGCCACGAGCTCAAGACCCCGCTCGCGGTCATACGGGCCAACACGGAAGTCCTCGAGATGATCGAAGGAGAAAATGAATGGACCGCCTCCACGATGCGCCAGGTCGACCGCATGAGCGGTCTCATCGGCAACCTGGTGCAGATCGCGCGGGCCGAGGAGCGGGCCGACAAGTCCCGGATGACCTCCCTCCCGCTCTCCAGATGCGTCGCGGAGACCGTCGACACCTTCGAGCCGGTCGCCACCTCGGACAGCAAAAAGCTGGTCCGCGAGATCGCGGACGATGTGACGATTATCGCGGACGAAGGCGCGATGCGCCAGCTCGTCTCCCTGCTCATCGACAACGCGATCAAGTACTGCGACGAGGGCGGCACGGTCACGGTCCGTCTGGACCGCAAAGGGAAATTCGCCCGCCTGACCGTCTCCAACGACTTCAAGGCCGGTGCAGGCGTCGACTACTCCCGCTTCTTCGAGCGCTTCTACCGCCAGGACAAGTCCCACAACACGGAGAAGGGCGGCTACGGGATCGGACTCTCGATCGCGGAGAGCATCGTCCGCCAGTACGACGGGACGATCGGGGTCTCCTGGTCGAACGGCGTCATTTCCTTCACCTGCCAGATTCCTTAAAAATTTTTCAGCGCACATGCCGTTTTGACGCGCAGTGTGCTGTTTTTTTGTCATATTTACACAAACTTTACCCTGTATTCCCGAATATTTTCGTTTTTACGTAAACCGCATTTTCATGTTATACTATAGGAAGAAAAATTTTCGATAAGTTTACCTGATTACCGCACAATGAGGATAGCAGCTATGGAAAAAATCGAAATCAATGACGCCGTCGTCCATGTCCCCGAAGGGGTCTGCACTGTCACTTCCATCATCGAACGCGATCTCGCGAGCCTCGGGATCCGCCGGTATTACGTACTCGAGCCGGTCTACGACCGCCGTTCAAAAATATTCATTCCGCTTGAGGGCGGCAACACGAAGGTCCGGGAACTCCCGAACCGCGATGAGGTGCTCTCCGTGATCGACGGGATTCCGGAGGCTGAATCTGTATGGGTTGAAAATGACAAGGCCCGCCTCGAGAGCTTCAGCTCCATCATCTCCCGCTGCGACCACCGCGAAATGATGCGTCTCGTCCACACCTTAAAGACCAAGCAGACCGAGAAAATGCGCACCGGCAAGAAGTTCCACAGCGCCGACGAGCGGATCTTCCGCGAGGCGGAGCGGATCCTCTTCGGCGAGTTCGGGTACGTGCTCGGGATCGAGCCGGACAAGGTCGGTGATTTTATCAAAGAGAGGCTTGAACAGTAAAAAAACGGGGACGGTTCCGGGCACAAAAAAGAGAATGCGGGGAC
>DFFD01000247.1:0-4127 GCA_002369495.1 Lachnospiraceae bacterium UBA3785
AGCTGATCGGGATGAACATCATGGACACGGGGGTCTTCCTGTTCCTCGCCTCCATGGGCTACATCAGCGGCCGCAAGGCCCCGATCATCACGGACGGCGTCATGGACGTCTCCGCCTACATCAACCCGGTGCCGGCCGGCCTGGTGCTCACCGGCATCGTCGTCTCCGTGTCGGTCACGGCGGTCACGCTCTCGCTCACGATCCGGCTCTACAAACGCTACCACACGCTGAACCTGGATGACATCTATCTGCTGTCCAGACATGAGACGGAGGACCGATAATGGAGTTTATCTGGAATTTTCCGCTCTTTTCCATTGTGCTGAGCCTCTTTTCCGGGGTCCTCTGCACGATGCTGAAAGGGCGGCACGCTAAAAACTATACAGTGGCCTTCGAGGGCGTCCTCATCGCGATGACGGCGGCGGTCCTCATTTTCACGATGCGCACCGGAGAATCCTTCACCTACGTGATGGGAGAGTTTCCGGCACCCTGGGGAAATGAGATCCGCGCAGGCGTCCTGGAAGCGCTGATCGTCCTTCTCTTCCTCATCGTTGTCTTCTGCTCGCTCCTCGCCGGCTGGCGCTTCCTCGTCATCGACGTCGACGAGAGCAAGATCAACTATTATTTTTCGATCATCAACCTGATGACGGCGGCGCTGCTCGCGATGACCTACACCAACGATATTTTCACCGGGTACGTCTTTCTCGAGATCCTGACGCTGACGTCGTGCGGGCTCATCGTGGTCCGGGAGATCGGGCGGACGACCCTGGCGGCGATCCGCTACATGATCCTGAACCTGGTCGGCTCCGGCCTTTTCCTGCTGGGCGTGGTCCTGCTCTACGACATCACCGGGCATCTGCTCATGCTGCCGATGCACGAGAAGATCCAGATCATCGCCTCGTCCGGCGTCGGCATGCAGCCGCTCACGCTGGCGGTCGGCGTGATCACGATCGGTCTCGGCATCAAGAGCGGCATGTTCCCGTTCTATCTCTGGATGCCGGACACCTACGGCTGGTCGACGCCCACGTCGGGCTCGATCCTGTCCGCGATCATCTCCAAATGCTACATATTCCTGCTGATCAAGATCTATCTCCGGGTGATCGGGGAGGAAGTGCTCGGGATGATCCACATCCCGCGGATCCTCTTTGTGCTCGGGATCCTCGGCATGCTGTTCGGCTCCGTCTCGGCGATCCGCAAGAAGAGCATCAACCGCATGATCGCGTTCTCCTCGGCGGCCCAGATTGGCTACATCTACATGGGCATCGGTCTCGGCGGGGTTTTCGGCTACACGGCGGCGATTTTCCAGATCATGGCTCACTCGGTGACGAAGTCCCTGCTGTTTCTCTCGTCCCCGCGTCTCGCGGAGGTGTCCGGCGACAGCCTGCTCTTTAAAAACCTGCAGGGGAGTGCGTTCAGAGCGAGGGAAGCGGGCACATTTTTCATCATCGGCGCGTTCTCGATGATCGGCATCCCGATCTTCGCGGGCTTCTCCTCGAAGATCCTCTTCGGGCTGGCCGGCGCGTACAGCGGGCAGACCTTGAAGTTTTTCCTTACGATGCTGGCCCTCGCGGCGAGCTCAGTGCTGAACGCGCTCTATTTCATCCGCACGGTGATCCGCATCTACTCCCACGGCGAGTCCGGGATGAAGGAGTCGGTCGCGATCGTTCCGACAGCGGAGGGCAGGATCCGGATGGTCCGCCACGATACCGAGGACGACGAGAAGAAGTACGGGGCCTGGACGGCTGCCCAGCGACTGACCTACATACTTCCGTGCCTGGTCCTCATTGCACTCAACCTGTTTCTGGGACTTTTTGCCTGGGTTTTTGTGGACCTCATCAACCGGGGTCTTGCGATGTTCTGCTGATGAGATGCATTTAATCTAAGGGGGAATCAATCATGCTTTTTGTACTGGCACCGCTCGTACCGATCCTCGGCGGGATCATCGTCTCTGCCTTAAAACTGGAAGATAAGATCCGGCACGATTATTACGTGATCGTCCTTTTCGTGACCGACGCGCTCGCGCTGGCAGCCGCGGCCCTCGGCGGGGACGGCGGACAGGTGACGCTGCTTCATTTTTCCGAAAATGTCACCCTCTCCTTCGGGATGGACGCAGTCGGGAGAGTATTTCTCATCGCCGTCACCGTGCTCTACACTGCGGCAATCATCTATGCGTTTGAATATATGAAGATGGAAGAGCGGGAAAATGTCTTCTTCGCCTTCACCTTCGTCTCGATGGGCGCCATGATCGCCGTCTGCGAGGCTGCGAACCTCGTGACCGTCTACTTCGCCTTCGAGGTAGCCACGCTCTCGACGGTTCCGATGGTCCTGCACGATCTCACGAAGGATGCCGTCGCGGCCGGCCTCAAGTACCTGTTCTACTCGATCGGCGGCGCGCTGCTGGGCCTTCTGGGCGTCTTCTTCGTCTACGTCTACGCCGGGGATTCCGCGTCCTTTGTCCAGGGCGGTTTCCTTGACATGGCGAAGGTCGCCGGCCACGAGAACCTGCTTCGCGGCGTGATCCTCGCGGCGATCATCGGTTTCGGCACAAAAGCCGGTATGTATCCGATGCACGGCTGGCTGCCCGCGGCTCATCCGATCGCGCCGGCGCCCGCGTCCGCGCTGCTCTCCGGCATCATCGCGAAGGCCGGCATCATCGCGGTCATCCGCCTGGTCTTCTTCTCGGTCGGGGCAGATTTCATCCGCGGCACGTTCGTCCAGTACACCTGGCTTACGCTGGCGCTGCTTACGGTCTTCATGGGTTCGATGATGGCCTTCCGCGAGAAGGTGACCAAGAAACGTCTCGCTTACTCGACGATCAGCCAGATCTCCTACATCATGACCGGGCTTGCATTTCTCTCCCCGGACGGCTTTGCCGGCGCGCTGCTGCACGTGCTCCAGCACGTCGCGTCCAAGGGAACTCTGTTCCTTGCGGCGGGCGTTTTCATTTACAAACTCGGCAGCCATCGCGTCGATGAGCTGAGAGGGATCGGCAAGAAGATGCCCGTGACCATGTGGTGCTTTATGTTCGCGGCACTCTCGCTGGTCGGCATTCCGCCCTTCGGCGGCTTCACGAGCAAATGGTACCTGGCCTCCGCCGCGATCGAAAGCGGGATCCCGGGCTTCGGCCTGATCGCGCCGGTCATCCTGCTCATCTCCGCACTGCTGACGGCGGGCTATCTCTTCCCGGTCGTCATCGACGCGTTCTTCCCCGGTAAAACGCCGGAAAATGAAACCCCGAAGAAGACCGCACGCCAGGCATCCGGGGCGGAAGAGAGCGCTTCGGAATCGCTTGAGCCCTCGGTCCTCATGTGGGGTCCCATGATCGCGCTTTCTGTCTGCGCGCTTCTCGTCGGCGTGTTCGGCCGCGGGATCGCGGATGCGCTCACCGCTGCGCTCGCGCAGCTTTTCTGAGGAAGGAAGGTAGAGATCTTGCGTTCACTTTTGCTTCTTCTTTCCATCATCCTTCCGCTTGCCGGCGGGGCGAAGCTTCTCTTTAAGAAACCGGCCGGCGACCGGGAGCGGCACATCTGGTGCGAGACGGTCGCGGTGATCACCTCCGTGCTCGTCTGGGTCCTGCTCCTTCTCGGAGGGACCGGCCCGGTGCATGTCTACACCTTCACCGGAGGCTTTTCAATCAATTTCTTCGCGGACGGCCCGGCGATGCTCTTTGCCGGGATGGTCTCGGTCATGTGGCCGCTGGTGCTCCTTTACGCATTTTCTTACATGGAGGACAGCATCCACCGGAACGGGTTCTTCGCGTTCTATCTCATGACCTACGGGATCACGCTCGGTGTCGCGTTCGCCGCGGACCTCGTCACCATGTATGTCTTCTTCGAGATGCTGACACTGGTCACGATCCCGCTCGTCGCCCACTACCAGGATCACGACAGCCTCTACGCCGGCCGCCTCTACGCGGCCTACACGATCGGGGGCGCGTCGCTCGCTTTCATCCCGGTGGTCATCGCGACGGTGGACGGCGGAAGTTCGTTTGTCTACGGCGGGACGCTGGGAGGCGTCTTCGACAAAAATGTCCTCCTGGCCGCCTTCCTCTTCGGATTCTTCGGTTTCGGCGCCAAGGCGGCGGTCTTCCCGCTGTTCCGCTGGCTGCCGGTTGCCGGCGTCGCGCCGAC
>DFFD01000247.1:4264-5339 GCA_002369495.1 Lachnospiraceae bacterium UBA3785
GCGTTCGGCCCGGATCTCATCAGGGGGACCTACGTCCAGGATATCTGCCTGTACACCGCCTCCTTCACGCTCGTCTTCGGGGCGGTGATGGCGGTGCGGCAGCGGCATTTCAAGCGGAGGCTGGCTTACTCGACCGTGAGCAACCTCTCCTACATGCTGTTCGGGATCATGCTTCTCACGCCTGCCGGCCTCACCGCGGGACTCGCCCACATGCTGTTCCACGGGGTCATCAAGATCACGCTCTTCATGTGCGCCGGCGCGTTCATGCACGTGACGGGCAAAGAGTACATCTATGAGCTGAACGGCGTCGGCAGGCGCATGCCTTACACATTTGCCTTCTACACGCTGGGAGCGCTCTCGCTCACCGGTATTCCGCTTTTCGCCGGGTTCATCTCAAAGCTGAGGCTTGTCCTCGCCGGGGCGGAGCTGGGCAGCCGGGCTGCCGTCGTCGGCACCGCCGCACTGATCGTCTCGGCCTTCCTCTGCGCGGTCTATACGCTCACGATCTCCGCGAGGGCGTTTTTTCCGGTGAAGGGCACGGAGCGCTATGCGCGCGGCGTCCATGACGCGGACTGGCGCATGCTGGTGCCGATCGGCGTATTTTCAGCCGTCAACCTGATCTTCGGCATGTTCCCGGGCCCGGTCATCGGGTTCCTCGAGAAGATCGCCGCGGGCCTTATCTGAGAGAGGAGGGGACATATGTACATACTTCTTATTGTATTCCTGCCTTTTCTCCTTGCGGTCATCGGCTACGCGCTCGGGCGGAACAATGACGCCGAGCGCGACAGCTATGAGATCGTCTGCACGGTGCTGGTGCTGCTCTTCACGCTGTTTCTGCCGATGCTCACGCCGTCGCTCGACATTCCCGGCGTGTTCGTGTACGGGCTTCATTTCACGACGGGCGGCTTCCGCTCGGTCTACAGCATCGTGACGGCGGTGATGTGGGCGGGCACGACCGCGTTTGCGAAAGAGTATTTTGCGCATGAGCGGGAAAACCTGAACCGCTACTGGCTCTTCGTCCTCATGACGCTGGGGGCGACCGAGGGCGTGATGCTCTCGGCGGATCTCATGACGG
>DFFD01000249.1:0-12194 GCA_002369495.1 Lachnospiraceae bacterium UBA3785
CCGGCGGGATCACGGTCCAGCGCGGGATCAGCGGCACGGCTGACAAGATGATAACGATGTGCGCGGATCCGGATATGGACGAGCGCCCGGTCTTCGACTTCGGCGGAGTCGGTTCCGGCTTCATTTTCGCCGGCGACTACTGGTACTGCCAGGGCTTCGACGTCACCAACACCAGGAACGGCGTCAAGGGCCTGCAGGTGTCCGGCGCTTACTCGACATTTGACGACATCCACGCTTACAGAAACGGCAATACCGGCATCCAGGTCAGCCGCTACCTGTCCTCGGACACCAGAGAACTGTGGCCGCACGATGACCTGATCCTCAACTGCACGTCCTACGCGAATGCGGATGCGGGCTTTGAGGACGCGGACGGCTTCGCAGCCAAGCTGACCTGCGGCGAAAACATCGTATTCGACGGCTGCCTTGCTTACAACAACGCCGACGACGGCTGGGACCTCTTCGCGAAGGTCGAGACCGGCACGATCGGTATGGTCACCATCAGGAACTCCATCGCCTACGGCAACGGCCTCACGGCCGACGGCCAGTCGATGGGCAACGGCAACGGCTTCAAGATGGGCGGCGAGAGCCTCTCCGGCAAGCACACGATCATCAACTCGGTCGCGTTCTTAAACAAGGCCAAGGGTATCGACTGCAACAGCTGCCCGGACATCAACGTTATCCGCTGCACGAGCTTCAACAACGGCTCCTACAACACGGCCTTCTACACGAATAACGCCAAGAACACTGATTTCTCGGCGAGCGGCCTGGTCTCCTACTGCAACGACGGCGGCACGGACGACCAGATGAAGCTGCTGGGGACCCAGGATCTTACGAAGGTCTACAATAAGGACAGCTTCCTCCGCACAGGCGGTGTGACGAAGAACAGCGACGGCCTCACGGTCGACGATTCCTGGTTCGTGGATGTCGCCCAGGGCGCGGAAGCGGTGACCCGTCTTGAGGACGGCAGGCTCTGCCTCGGCACATACCTCAAGCAGTCGGATGCGGCGAAGACCGCCCTTGAAAATGCAAACCTCGACCCGGCCGCCATCATGGCGGACCTCCACACCGGCGAGGAGGGCATGGCTTCGAAGGAGATTGAGATTCCGGAGGAACCGCTTCGCTTTGCGGATGTCGCGGATCCGGACCTCTGGTTCTACAACTCTGTTTACTGGGCAGCAGAGACGGGCGTCACGACCGGCCGCGGCACGAACGAGGCGGGAGAACCGCTCTTCCAGCCGAACGCGCTCTGCACGCGCGCCGAGGCGGTAACCTTCCTCTACAAGCTGGCGGGCAGGCCCGATCCGCAGACGTTCCCTGAATTCAGCGATGTCGCGGAAGACGATTACTACTACAGGGCAGTGGCCTGGGCGGTTGAGAACAAGATCACGAGCGGTTACGGCACAGGCACCTTCCAGCCGGATGTGCCTGTCAACCGGGCAATGATCGTGACGTTCCTTATGCACTATGCGCAGTACATCGACAGCCAGAACGTGGAGGCTGAATATGCAGACTCCTTCACTGACGTCAAGGCAGGCGACTGGTACGCGAAGGCGATAGCCTGGGCGGTCGAGCACGGGATCACGAGCGGTTACGGCCAGGGTACCTTCCAGCCGAAGGTGACCTGCAGCCGCGCGATGATGGTCACGTTCCTTCGCAACTATGTTATGATGGAGAAGGTATATCTGAGCTGACAATGCGGCAATGAAAAGAGCCGCCGGGAAATTCCTGGCGGCTTTTTATCTCACACAGTATTTACCGCGTCCGGTAGAGCTCTTCGCGGATCAGGCAGGCGATGAGGCAGCGGGTGCGGTCCTCCGGCAGGGAGAGATCGCAGTCAAGGAGCCCACGGATCCGGTTCATGCGGTAGATGACGGTGTTCCGGTGGGTGAAGAGACGGTCGGCGGCGGTCTGGACGCTGCCGTTCGACTCAAGATAGACCCGCAGCACGTTTACATAGTCGCTGCCCGGATTCTTCTCGTCGTATTCGATGAGCGGCTTAAGAACGTCCTCGCTCAGCTCGCGCAGGAGCGCGGTGTCGCCGACGGAGTAGAAGAGGCGGTTTATGCCCATTTTGTCGAAGTGGGCGGACTCCCCCTTGTGCCGCATGTTGTAGCGCTCCGCCGCGAGCGCGCGCTTGAAGCTGATGTGCAGGCGGGAAATGTCCTTTACGCGGCTGCCGATCCCCACATAGATCGTCCGGTCAGGCATCCGCCGGGCGGTCCGGCTTAAAAAGCCTCCGATGATCAGGTCGGTGTCCTCCCCGGCCACATCGTTGACGACCAGGACGAAATGCGAATCGTAGTAGAAGAAGTTGCCGTTGTGCGTGATATCCTCGAGGTAGAGCTGCAGGCGGTAGCTCAGGCGCCGCCGCTCGACGGTGTCCATCGTGTCGAGCCCGGCCGGGGAGATGATGATCACCTGGAAGTCGCCGTCCACGTCAAAGTAGGGCATGAGGTCCTCGCGGTAGTCCGCCTCGTCGTGGGGGTTGCGGATCGCGCGGATCAGGGCGGCGGAGATCTGCTCGTCCGCCATGTCCTCGGTGTAGACGCGGATCGTCAGGTCCTTGATCATATCCGAGAGCGAGACCTCCCAGGGGACCGTGAGGAGAGGCAGGGAGAGCTCGTCGCATTTTCTGATCACGGACTCGGGAACTTCCTTTACATAGAAGCCGGTGTTGATCACCAGGGCGGAGGCATTTTTCTCGGAGAGCGTCTCGGCCAGACGCAGCAGGGAGGCTTCGTCCTCGAAGCCGAGGCCGGTGGTCACGGCCATCTCCTTGCCCGTAAAATGCATCAGGATCGTGAAATCCTCGACCATGAGGATCCATTTGATCGAGTTTGACCAGCCGGCCCTGCCGGCGAGCAGCTCCATGCGGTAGAGATTCCGGGAAACCGTGAGCGTATCTTCGATCGTAAAACCCATCTTTTCAATCCTCCCTGAGCGATCGGTGAGCTGTCCTGAATTACATTTCCATAGTAACACAGATTGTGCTGTAAGCACAACAAAATGTTTCAGGATTGTGCGGGCAGTGCATTGAACCTCGTTGTTTTTGTGCTACTATATAGTTGTAAAGACAAGGGAAGAAAATAAAAACAACGGAAGTTGTTTCAGCTTAACGAGAAGGAGGCGCGGTTATGAAGACTTTTAATGATTCTTATATGTTCTACAGCAGCACGGATACGGTGATCAGAATGCCCGAACTGATGGAGACGGGACGCGTCGACCATGACGGGATGCCGGTCGAGAAGAACGGGAGGGGCATCCTCGAGGTTCTGATGTCGGTGTTCGGAAAGAACTGATCAAAAAGAGAGATACTTGCGGCGGCAGGGCTTTTAGCTCTGCCGTCTTTTTTATGCGGCGGGCTTATGTGAAGGAACTCTTGCGGAAGGGGCGCCTTTCGTCGTATAATAAATATTCAATATTGGTAGTTTCATGAAACCGGCACCTACACCTATGAGGACGACGTGCTGACTGTCAAAAATGCCAACGGCGTCGAGGTGACCGCAGAGGGAGATCCTCTGAAGTTCCACTATGTGTCGGGCGTCAGCGATCAGCTCACCGCTGATTTCACGATCCCGGCGGATGCGCTGGCAGGCTGAGACATCTCTTTGCCCTCCCACCTTCGGGGCGGGAGGGTGATCATTTTTTAAAGGAGCAGATATGGATAAGATCAGAGGAACAAATTTCGGCAACTGGCTGGTACTGGAAAAATGGATGAAGCCCGATCTTTTCACGCCCTACGGTGTGGAGGATGAGACGTGGCTCGCCCGCAAGGTTCCCAAAGAGCAGCTCGAAGCGCTTTTAAAGCAGCACCGCGACACCTATATCGTGGAGGATGATTTTCGGCAGGCTGCGGAGTTCGGCCTGAACCTGATCCGCCTTCCGGTTCCGTACTTCGTGTTCGGCGACCGCCCGCCGATGGTGGGCTGCGTCGAGTACGTGGATAAAGCGTTCGACTGGGCGGAAAAATACGGCCTTCAGATCCTTCTCGACCTGCACACGGTGCCGGGCAGCCAGAACGGTTACGACAACGGCGGCATCACCGGCGTCTGCAAGTGGCGGAAGAATCCTGAGGAGGTGGAATTTGCCCTGACCGTGCTGGAGAGGCTCGCGGAGCGCTACGGAAAGCGGGAAGGGCTCTACGGCATCGAAGTGCTCAACGAGCCGATCAGCTGGCTCGTGTACATCACCGCTCCGTCGACCGGAAAAGCGGCGGACAAGGAGGAGGCGAAAGGCTCCGGCTACGTGCCGATGAGCTTCCTGAAAGGATTTTACACCCACGCCTACAGGCGCCTGCGCGCCATCCTGCCCGAGGATAAGACGATCGTCTTTCACGACGGCTTCCGGCTCACCAGCTGGAACAGCTTCTTCCGGAACAGCGGCATGAAAAATGTCGTCCTGGACACCCACATCTACATCTTCGCCATGGAGAATTTCGTGCCGGTCGCAAAACCCTGGGTGTACAAGGCGTATATCGACATCTGCCTGCGCCAGATCCGCAGCGTCCAGAAGGACATCCCGGTGATCGTGGGCGAGTGGTGCATCTGCAACAAATACGCTGACCGGATGAAGGGCTCCGTGATGGGCTCGGAGGAATACGAGAGACAGCAGCGCGAAAAATACCGCGAGATCGCGAAGCTCGAGCTGGACGCCTGGGGTGAAGCGAAGGGCTGGATCTACTGGAACTACCAGCTTCTCCGTGACCGGGATATCCCCACAGACGAGAGCTGGAAGGAGAGCTGGGACCTTTACCGCTGCTTCCGGAACGGCTGGCTGCGCAAAGAGGATATCCTAAAATGAAAGACCGGAGATCCGTTTAGTTCTGGGACCTGCCGATTCTTGACTCCCGCGTCAGGTCGGCGGATGTGACTTCCGGCAGTCGCCGGCAACGGACTCATGTCCTCGATCCTGATGCCCATGGTCCTTGGCTGGGTGAATTCCGCGCCGCGTGAGTGGAACGGAGTGGACGTCGGCCAGATGATCGTGCAGAACCGCTGGCAGACCGTGATGGCAGTCTTTGCGGTCCTGGCATTTTTCGGGTGCCTTCTGGAGTACATGTTTACGCGCGAGCGCATTTCCGAGGAGGATATCACGGAGGACGTTGACGAGCAGCCGGCGGAGCTGATTCCCACGGGGCAGCAGCTGAAATCCGCCATGAGCGACCGTTTCTGGTGGATCGTCATGATCTTCTATGCGCTGTATCAGCTGGGCGTCATGTTCAAGGGCGGTTATATTTTCAAGACAGCGGGCTTTTCTCGCCGCAGTCTGTGGCAGGGTTTTTCTTCCTGGGGTTTGAGGTATTTTCCCAGATCATTCTCTTCGTGATCATGATGTTCCTGACCGTGGAGAAGGATATCCTCAGGGAGCAGGCTCTGATCGCGGAGCGTAAGAGAAACGCCTGACGGATCCTGAAAGACAAAGAGACGCCGGAACAGAATTCCTGTTCCGGCGTTTTCATGAGCTTTTTATTTTCGTTTGGCGGCCTTTGCTTCCGCTTTCGCCTTCTTTTCGGCAAGCCGGGCCTCATATCGGGCTTCTTCCTCCTCGAAGTTCAGGCCTTTCTTTTCACATCTTATCTTCAGTTCCCTGATGCGGTTCTCCTCCGCGATGCGGTCGTTTTCCTCCTGCTCGATGCGCGCTTTCTCCTCCGGGGAAATGTAAACCTCGCCGCGAGCCTCAGCTTCCGCACGGTGGAAGGCGCTGATTCCGGCGGTGATCTCCGGCATCTCGTCCTCAACCTTGTAGAAGAGCATGATGACGGCACTGACGGCGGCCGAGATCAGCGGCGTTCCGAAGAAGCAGAAGATGAAGAATCCGCGGACGCCTGCATTCTGGGTGATCTCCTGAACGTTTGAGAGCGGCGCCTGATAGCCCAGTGCCGAGATGCCGCCCAGCAGGATCGAACTGGAGATGCCGGTGCAGACCGTGATGATGACGCTGTAGATGGAGGCTGAGCAGCCGTCCGCACGGAATTTGTTGACATATTCGATGTGATCGAGGCTTTCGGCGATCTGCGCCGCCATGACATAGGTCGGAACCGTGCCGATGGATTTGATGATCAGGGCCACAAGGATCAGTGTGAAGTTGATCTCCGAGGCGGTGGAGAAGAGCAGGCCGAGCGAGCAGCCGATCACGGCGATCACGAGACCGACGGCTGTGACGCGGCGCTTTCCGAATTTTCCGACCAGCGGCCAGAGAACGATGACGCCGATACCGAGAGGAGCCTGCCCGATGACATTGACGAGCACCTGCAGACCGGTGCCTCCGTCAACGGATCTGGCCAGAACCCAGTTGCAGTAGTAGAGCATGGACTGTGTGGAAAGAACGGTGGAGAGCTGCCAGATCAGGGCGTAACCCATGATAAGACGCCAGTATTTGCTGCCGAAGCAGGCTTTCACCTGCGCCTTGAAGGCGGCGACGTCCGCATGCGGATCTTTACCGGCGGCCATGGCGTCCTCAGTGACGCGCTCCCTGGTGAAGTAGTACTCCAGCAGGCAGGCCGGCAGGGCAAAGCAGCTGAGCACGCTCATCATCGCGATCCAGGTGCCCTGTGAGTCCTTGCCGACGCCGAACGCGTTGATCATGATGGGCATCACAATGGTTACAAGGAAGCCGGGGACCATGTTGACGCCGGCGTTCGTCAGCAGGGCAAGAGTATCGCGCTGCTTTGTGTTGCGGGTGGACAGCGGAACCATCAGGGTGTGGGACATGTTGTAGATCGTAAAGGCGAAAGCAAAGAACAGGTTGTAGCTGACAACAATCCAGACCATCTGGACAGTGGGGTTTGCCCTGGGAACCGCATAGAGCAGGAAAGCGGAGAGAACGATCATCGGACCGCCGAGCAGGAGATAAGGCCTGGCTTTTCCGTGTCTGGTGCGGGTCCTGTCGATGATGCGGCCCATGAAGATGTTCGTGACCGCGTCGATCGCTTTGGAGATAGCCGGCATCCAGGTCAGGAAGACGCCGGACAGGCCGAGAACGTCTGTGTAGAACTGGTTCAGGTAGCTGCCGCCCAGGCAGATGTAGACGATAAACATGAGGGCGGGGCCGGCAAAGTATCCAAGCCAGGATTCGGCTCCGGTCGTGTTGGCAGATCTGATGCGCGAGTCGAAGATCGGCGCGTCCAGAAGATGTTTCTTTTCGGTCTGTGCTGTCATTATCCTGTTTCTCCTTTTTTATGATGGTCGGTTTATTTCATCCACTTTACAGCTTTTTCAAAACTCCATGCGTCCGCGTCCGGAGAATCGGAGAGAATGCGGTATGTCCAGAAAAATGAGCCTGCCGTGTGCTCCCAGGCCTTCCGCTGGATCTCCGCGGCCATACAGTAGGCGTTCTCCCTGTCCGCCCTGTTCTCAAGATCTTTGGCGTAACCGCTGTCCAGGCTCCACTCTCCGGTCACGACCGGAAAATACCGGCTCATCTCGTCCAGGACCGGATAGAAACGTCCCTCGACGACCGCCCTGTAGGCGTCCGGCGATTTGGGGCAGCCGCCCGCTTCCACGGAGCCGAAATAGAAATGCGTATCCAGCACCACATTCCGAAAGCGTTCCTCCCGCATAAAATCCTTCCACAGGGACGTGCGGAACGCGTCATGGATCATGAAATATTTGTCTTCCCTAAGATGCGGCATGACGCGCGCGTAGGCATCTTCATAGAATTTCCGCAGGAATTCCATTCTGATCGGGGCGGACCCCGCTTCTTCCGCGGCGTTTCTGGGAGGATAGATATTGCGGATCCAGACCTGTTCCCAGGGGATGTCTCCGGTGAGCGCGTCCGTGATCGGCTCGTTCAGCGGCTGGATCCCCCAGAGTCCTTCGCGGCTGCCGTAGCGGATCGCCAGTTTTTCAAGAAGCCTGAGCGTATAGTCCACTTCCTCCGGCATGCCGGACCACTTGCAGACGCCGCAGATGCCTCCGTTGTCGAAGCCGTTCTGGCTGCCCGGGACCATGTGCAGGTCAATGAGGATCCTGAGTCCGTATTTTTCCGCCATATCAAAGGCGAAATCCAGGTATTTTATGCAGCCCGTATACGGAGACCGGTCTCCGAAAATATAGAACGGGATCGGAATGCGGATCGTGTTGATCCCCTGCTGTGCAAGGAAGAGGAAATCCTCCTCACGGATAAAGGTGCTGCGGTGCTCCTCCATCCGCTTCCGGTACTCCGCTTCGGGAAGCTCGCGGGCCAGATGATACTCATCCGCCGCTTCCGTACCGGCAAACAGCGCCGGAGCGATCCATTTCTCAAGAACGAGCCAGCCTCCGAAATTAACGCCGCGTATGTTCATTTTTACCTCCTTCAGAAGTCTTTCTGTTTACGTTTTTACTGTAGCATGCTAAAATATTACCAACAACCATCAATATCGCAATTCGTGTTGGATATTTGAACGGGAGGGAGCTGCGCTTGAATACAAAGAAAAACAGTCAGTATCAGTTCACGCATGACCTGATCAAGGATACCATGGTGCGGCTTCTGGAGAAAAATGAACTGAAGGAAATCACCGTAAAAAAACTCTGCCTGACCGCGGGGATCAACCGGTCGACCTTCTATGCGCACTATGAAAGCCTCTATGACCTGTGGGCGGATATTGATTCCCTGCTGCGCATAGAACACATCAGGGCTTTTGACGAGGCAAATATTCATTTCAGCAACTACCTGAGTGAGGAAGGCTTTCGCGTAGCGCTTGATTTCGTGCACCGCTACCGGCATTTTTACCGCGGCTATCTGGAGCGATTGTCCTCCACAGAGTATCTGGAACAGCTTTTTTCGGAGATGTGGAGCCGGGATCAGGAGCAGGATGAAAGCGCTTATATCGACGGACTCTATCATTACATTTTCGTGATGGGAGGGGCCATCAAGGCGGTCGAGCGCTGGCTGAAGCAGGGCTGCCGGGAGCCGGTCGATGAGATGGCGAAGATCCTGACGCAGTGCGCGGTTTCAGCCGGAGATAACGTACAGGGCATATCATAAGGAGGTAAGGACATATGATCACAGTAAATCTCTACTATAAGGGCGAAAACGGGAGCGCGAGAGCATTTGCGGAGGAGATGGAAGCCTCCGGCATCGCGGCCGCCATCCGGGCGGAGGAGGGAAACCTCCGCTATCAGTATTTTATCCCGATGAACGACCCGGAGACGGTCCTGCTCATCGACAGCTGGCGCGACCAGGCGGCGATCGACGCGCATCACGCCTCACCCATGATGGCGCAGCTGGCAGCCCTCCGGGAAAAATATGACCTTCACATGCGGGCGGAGCGCTTTGTGAGCGATACGATGGGAGCCGATGAGAAGTTCCTGAGAAAATAAAAACCATGGCAGGAGAAGGTAAAAAATGACGATCGAACTGAAAGGAAGAATCGACTCCTTTAATGCGGCTGACACCGAGAAGGACATTCTGGCCCAGCTTGAGGGGGCGGCGGCCGGGCCGCTCACGCTGGATCTTGAGAACCTTGCGTACATCTCCAGCGCGGGCCTGCGCGTGCTGCTGAGGCTGAAGAAGAAGTACCCCGATATGAAGCTCATCAACGTGAACTCCGAAGTCTACGAGATCCTCGATATGACCGGTTTCACGGAGATGATGCCGGTCGAGAAGGCTTACCGCGTCGTCTCCATCGAGGGCTGCGAGGTCATCGGCCGCGGCTCCAACGGGACCATTTACCGGATCGACCGGGACAATGTGGTCAAGGTCTACAACAACGCCGACGCGCTGGCCGATATCAGGCACGAGCGCGAGGTGGCGAAGCTGGCGCTGGTTCTGGGGATTCCCACGGCTATTTCCTACGACGTGGTCCGGGTCGGAAACAGTTACGGGTCCGTGTTTGAGCTGCTGAATGCCAGGTCATTTTCCTCCATCCTTGTCCAGGATCCGGGAAAGATGGACTGGTGCGTCGAGGAGTTCGTAAAAATGCTCAAAAAGATCCACGGAACGCGGGTCCCGGCAGGAAAGCTGGAGGACATGAAGAAGACCGCCCTCGGCTGGGCGGAGTATGTGAGGGAACATCTGCCGGAGGAAGCCGGCAGGAAACTCATATCCCTCGTCGAGGAGGTGCCTTTCAGCGACCATATGCTCCACGGCGATTACCACACCAACAACCTGGAGCTCATGGACGGCGAGGTCCTGCTGATCGATATGGATACGCTCTCGACCGGGCACCCGATCTTTGAGCTGGGGTCGATTTTCAACGCGTTCTGCGGCTTTTCCGAGTACGATCACGAGGTGATCAGGCGCTTCCAGGGCTTTGACAGGGAGACCGGCGTGACCTTCTGGCGGAAGTTCCTGGCAGCCTATCTCGGGACGGACGACGAGCAGAAGATCACGGATGTGGAAAATAAAGCCCGCATCATCGGCTATACCCGCCTGCTCCGCCGCAACATCCGGCGGGGGAGCCTTGCGACCGAGGCCGGCCGCGCGGAGCTGAGGCTCTGGAGGGGTGAGCTTCTCTCCCTGCTTAAGATTTGCGATACCCTTCTCTTTACGGCCGATGACGGGAAAGATCAGTAAGGAGTAAGAGGACACCTATGAACGGTATGATCGATCTGCATATGCACACGACCGTCTCGGACGGAACGGACACCCCGGCGGAGATCATCGGGAAGGTGAAGAAGGCCGGGATCGGCCTCTTCTCCGTGACGGACCACGATGCGGTGAAGGGCGGAACGGAAGTCCTGGATCTCCTCAAGGAAGGAGATCCGGCCTTCATCACCGGGGCTGAGTTCTCCTGCAAGGATGAACTCGGCAGGTACCATATCCTGGGGTACGGCTATGAACCGGACGCGGAAGCCATCCATGAGCTGGTGGCTTACGGGCACCGTCTCCGTCTGAAGAAGGTGACGGCAAGACTGGATTTTCTGAAGAGCGAGTTCGGGTTTGATTTTCCGGGGGAGGCGCTTCGGGAGCTGTTTGCCCGGGACAATCCGGGCAAGCCCCACATCGGAAACCTTATGGTGAAATACGGCTTCGCCGCCACCAAGGAGGAGGCGATCCTCCGCTACATCAACAAGCTTCACGTGAGAAATTCCTATGTCCGCCCCGAGGAAGCGATCGAAGGGATCCTGGCCGGCGGCGGCATCCCGGTGCTGGCGCATCCGGTTTTCGGGAGCGGCGATGAGACGGTCCGGGGGGAGGAGCTTCGGGAGCGCGTCCGCCGGCTCATGGGCTTCGGAATTCGGGGTATGGAATGCTTCTACTCGAAATTTACGGAGGAAATGCGGGAGGAGTGCCTGTCCGTTGCGGAGAGCAACGGCCTCTATGTCACCGCCGGCAGCGATTATCACGGGACGAACAAGACCGTTGCGCTGGGGAACACGGGGCTCATCGCCGGCATGACGCATCCGGACGGACTTGAACGCTTTCTCTCAGATGTAAGGATCAGCAATACATGAATGTTCTTCAAAAATGGATCGAGCCCGGGACGCCCCCTGACGGGAGGAAGAGGCGGCAGAGTGATACATGCGAAAGCTTCTGCGGCTCATCTTGATCATCGCAGCCATCCACAACCTGTTCTCCGCCACGGTGCAGCCGTTTGCCATGCCACTCTCCACGGATCAAAAAAGATGCCGGTATCAGGAAAAGCTGATACCGGCATCTTTATGTTCAGAATCTTACCGCTCCATCTCCATGATCACTTTAAGGATATGCTTCGCGCAGGACTGAAGGTCGCCGAGCGTGATCGGATAGGGCACCTCGCCTTCCTTCTTTCCAAGGGCGTTCAGGATGTCCTCGACATCCGCGTCGCTGCCCGGCATGGTCAGGTCGTTGCCGGCCTTGATGCAGCCGGAGGCGTAGGAATCGCCGTACTTCGGCGCATTTTCTTCCGCTCCGCTCAGGGCGTGCATGCTTCCGGTCGTGTCCCAGTCGGTCATGACAAAGCCTTCAAAGCCCCACTCGTCGCGAGCGATGGCCGTGATCAGGTCATAGCTGTTGGCCGTGTGCTCGCCGTTGATCAGGTTGTAGGAAGTCATGATGGACTTCGGCTGCGCTTCCTTCACCGCAATCTCAAAGCCCTTTAAGTAGATCTCGCGGATCGTCCGCTCGTCAATGTTGGAGCTGACGTGGTTGCGGTTGTCCTCCTGGTTGTTGAACGCGAAGTGCTTGATGGTGGTTCCGGCACTCCTGTGCTTCTGTACGCCGCGGGTGTCAGCCGCTGCGGAACGTCCCGCTACGAGCGGATCCTCGGAGTAGTACTCGAAGTTGCGGCC
>DFFD01000249.1:12254-18268 GCA_002369495.1 Lachnospiraceae bacterium UBA3785
TTGCGGTGGATGTTCATGCCGGGCGCAAGCCACAGGTCGGAACCGAATTCTTCCATCTCGCCGCCGACGATATCGCCGGCATCCTCGATCGCGTCAATGTCCCAGGTCTGGGCGAGCAGTGTCGCGATCGGGATCGCCGTGGTGTACTGGTACCAGGTCTTCGCGCCTTCCGGCTCTTTGGGCATCTCTGGGGAATCCTTATAGGCCTCAAGAAGAAACTCCAGACCCGGGAACGGTACGCTGCCGGGCAGCACGTTGTTGTCGGCGTCAGTCTTGAAGACCGGGGCGAGACGCAGGCCGGCAGGCCCGTCCGGAAGGATCAGGTTGCGGATCTTGCGGTCGTCGATCATCAGGGATGTGGTGTCGCCCGCAGCACCCGGGCATGCGGCCGAGGAAGCGCCGATCTGGGGGCCGCCGGCACCGCCGCTGCGGTCCGTGCCGACGCAGAGGGTAGCCATCTCAAAGGGCGTCAGCTGGCTTACCAGCTCGTCCAGGGTCGCGCGGCCGGCCTTCACGTCGTCGAGCGTGATCATGAAGTCCTTGTCCGTCTTCGGGATCTCGGCGTGCGGGCCGCTGTAGACAGCCGTCACGGTCTCAAACTTCGCCGGGTCTAAGGCGATCACCTTCGCCGCGGCCTTCTCGGCCTCCTCCTCCGCATAGGAGTAAGGAGCATGTCCGGCTTTGGAGAGGGTCGTGAGCGGCTCGGCGGAGACCAGCCTGTTCGCAAGCTGTTCGGTGATCACTTCCGCCGGAAGCGTGAGGGCTGCGACAACCTTCGTTGCGCGGGAATGTACGCCGGCGCGCACATAGTAGGTGCCGGGCGTGAGGATCCAGGCGGCTTTTTCACAACTGTACGAAGCCATCGTCTTCGTGGCGAAGGAGATCTCAAGCACCTGGGATTCTCCCGGGGCAAGCTCTTTCGTCTTCGCGTAGCCGCGCAGCTCCTGATAAGGCTTCTCAAGCGCACCGTCCGGGGCGGATACATAGACCTGCACCACTTCGCGTCCCCGGAAAGAACCGGTGTTGGTGACCCTGACGGTGACGGTCACATTCTGTTCGTCTGCCGTAACGTCCGTGCAGGCCACGTCAAAAGCGGTGTAGGAGAGGCCGTAGCCGAACGGATACTGCGGGGTAACGTTGAAGGTATCGAAATAACGGTACCCGACGTAGATGCCTTCCGTGTAATATTCGTCGTCCAGGTTGCCGTTGCGGTGGCTGAACGTGTCCGCCGCCGGATAATCGGTGTAGTTCACGCCCCAGGTGGTGGTCAGGTGGCCGCTCGGGTACGACTTGCCGGTCAGCGCGTCCGCCAGGGCGTAGCCGCCGTAGTTGCCGGCCTGGCTCATCAGAAGGATGGCGTCGATGCCGTCGATCGCCTTCAGGGCTTTCATGTCGATGACGGAGCCCACGTTTAAGATCACGATGGTCTTTGCATAGGCGGCCGCGACCTTTTTGACTGCCTCGATCTCCTCGTCGAAGAGTTCGTATTCGCCGGCGGCATCGCGGCGGTCCTTGCCTTCTCCGGAGTTGCGGGAAATGACAAAGAGAGCGGTGTCGGTCTCATCGGTGTGCAGGTCTTCATTTTCCACCGGGATGATGCAGGGAGGAATGAACGGATTGTTGAAAATGTCCATGATGGCTGCCGGTCCGCGCTCCTTGAAGCCCTGCAGCAGCTTCATGTTGTACTCGTTGTGCTTTGCGTCCACATTGGCGCAGTCGCGGTCGATCCAGTCGGTGGTGACGATGGTAAAGCCGGCGTCTTTAAGACCCTGCTCGATGTTGACCACCTCGCGGCTGTTCACGTCGCCGGAGCCTGTGCCGCCCTTGATGGTGCGGCGGGCGCCGTTCCCGTAGAGCGCGATCTTTCCGGGGGTGCCGGTAAGAGGAAGCGCCCCGTTGTTCTCCAGAAGTACCATGCCCTGAGGGGCGATCGCGCGGGAGCGGCTGCCGTTCCTGATTTCCCGCTCGCTGACCTCCGGGCTGGAGGATGCATAGATTTTTGCCATAAAGTTCTCCTTTCTGCTTTGTTCATGCAATTAATAACCGGCGTAAGACGTACGGTGCCGGTTCGATGATATGAGTATAGCACACAAGACTTAAGTATACCAGCGTATTTCTGCCGCGGCTCGCTCCATGCGCAGTCTCTGCACGAGCCTGGTGTAGTTTTCTCCGATACAGCTCATGGTGATGCGTGAGATCTGCCGCTCACTGTAGCCCACCTGCCGCGCAGTAATAGATCTCAAAATGGTCGCTGTTGTGCCAGTGGGCAGGCATGTACCGCAGCATACGTCCGACAGACAGGTCGCAGCTTCCGATCATGTACTGCGTTTCCCTGTGCGTGCGGTAGGCGGAAAAGAGAGATTTCTGCGCCTCGGTGTCGGCAGGATTTTCCGCAATGCGTGCCGCAAGTTTTGAAAATGCCTCGTTTTCTCTGAGAAGCAGGCGGTCCAGATCGAGAGATGCGGAGGTCACGCCGCGTCCCCGCGTCTGGATCAGCCATGTGATGTATTCTCCCAGTTCCCCGGCGGTCACGATCAGCCCCTCAAGATCCGGACGCTGCAGATACGCCTCCTTCAGCATGCACTCAATGTTGGACATCGGCAGAGAGCCAGGGGCTGTTTTCTCCGTTTTAATCACCTTCACTATGTCTGAAAATGCGAATTTCCTGTCTGAAATTGTTAAAGATTTTCTCAGGAAGCGCAAGTATAATAATGTACAGTCAGTTAAGTAACAAGGGAGGTCTTCGCATGTCATTTTCCAAGAATTTTCTCTGGGGCGCTGCCAGCGCCGCCGCGCAGGTCGAAGGCGCCTGGCTGGAAGACGGCAAATGTTCCAGCATCTGGGACAACGCCGGCAGCCGCATTAAAAACGGCGATACCTGCCATGAAGCCTGCGACCATTATCACCGTTACAAAGAAGATGTGGCACTGATGAAGGAGCTGGGCCTAAAGAGCTACCGCTTCTCTGTCAGCATGTGCCGGGTCATGCCCGTGGAGGGCAGGATCAATCCCGCAGGACTTGCGTTCTATAAAAACCTTGTCCGGGAGCTGCGCGAAGCGGGCATCGAGCCGCTCTGTACACTGTACCATTGGGATCTGCCTCAATGGGCGCAGGATAAGGGAGGGTGGAAGAACGACAGGATCGTGGACTGGTACCTGCAGTACGCTGGGGCTGTGGTCGAAGCCCTGTCCGATCAGGTTCAGTACTGGATGACCTTCAATGAGCCTCAGTGTTTCATCATGCTCGCCTATGTGAACGGCGGCCATGCCCCCTTCTGCCATGATGTTTCTTCCTTCCGCCGGCATCATCTGAGAAATATGCTCCTCGCCCACGGCAAATGTGTGAAGCTGATCCGCAAAATGGCCAAGACGCCGCCGAAAATCGGCATTGCCATGGCGTCCACCACCTACATCCCGGACAGCGAGACGCCGGAGGGGCTCAGGGACGCGGCCCGGAAGAGTTTTGAAGGCAGGACGGGCGAGGAATTCAACAGCCTGTACATGGATCCCATCGGTCTGGGCAAGGCAAGCCCCATGATGAAGCGCTATCTGAGCGCGGAGGACCTGAAGATCATTTCCGAGCCCATGGATTTTGTGGGCGTCAATGTCTACCAGCCGTCCAACCCCAGCCTTAACCAGAAGGCGTACGAGGCGGAACATCATAAGAAGACTTCCATGGGCTGGGTAGTGGACGGCCGCTGTCTCTATTGGACGGTGCGGCAGTACTGGGAGCGCTACCATCTGCCCGTGATGGTCACGGAAAACGGCATGGCAGTAGACGACGCTGTTGCGGGGGACGGAGCCTGCCATGATCCGGAGCGCATCGCCTTCCTTGACGAGTTTCTCGGAAACCTGAAGCGCGCCGCCGACGAGGGGATCCCGGTGCTGGGGTACCAGCACTGGAGCATCATGGACAATTTCGAGTGGTGCGAGGGTTACACGCCCCGCTTCGGCCTCATCCACATCGACTACAGGACGCAGAAGCGCACGCTGAAGGACAGCGCAAAGCATTATGCGGAAATCATCCGGACAAACGGCGAGACGCTGTGAAATAATAGAGATAAGGAGAGCATGAAAACGGCAAGAGAGTACTTAAAAGGCAGCATGTTTGACGTCCCTATCGCGGAGGAGAACCGTCCCTGCCGCGGAGGAGAACCGGCCCTATCGCGGTGAAATTTGCTGAGCGGTGCCGGATTACGCTTTAAGATGGTGAGAAGGTGAATCGAAGCGTAAAAGAAATCTTCTTTTTCCTTCGATTTACGCTTCCTCGACAGAAAATGTGAGCGCGAAGCGTAAAACCGTGCGGGCGTTAAGGACTGTTTACGCTTCAAAGAAGCGCAAGGCTCTAATCAAGCGTAAATGAAGCTTTCTGTTTCGGCGCAATTACGCTAAACCTGCAGAAAGATTGCAAACAGAGCGTAAATAGCGCCTGCCCGTCCGGAATGATTACGCTTCGCGGAGGTAAAAACCAGATAGGAAGCGTAAACAGCGCCTGTCCGGACAAACTTACTACGCTTTAAGGAGGTGCGAGGCTGAAATGAAGCGTAAAAAGGCTGGTTTGCTGAGAGGACGGAGCCCAGGGACGGTTCTTGCGAGCGGTTCCCTGCGGACACCAGCCCGAGAAACGTCCCCAAATCCGTATCAAAGCAACCTCGAAAACGCAGTCAGGATCTTGACCTGAGCTGACACAATGACCGGTGCGGGGTGTCGGTGAACCGGCAGCCTGTACCTGGCGCTTTTTATCATTCAGGATTATTATTTTTTACAAAACTCAAATGAGAAATAATACACGTAATCATTCACACTAAGAGAATCTGTCCGCCCGTCCATGAGGTCATAAATATCAAGCACCCGGAGTTCGTTGTTATCGTAAATGAGCGCAATCAGTGCCTGCTCTTCATTATATCTGATGTCTGTTCTCTCACTAATCTCTGTTGCGGATCTTCCGTAATACTCTCTGTCGGTTACATCTTCGAGAATAGGTATTTCAGTTGAAAGCCTGGAACCTTCAGATGCGATAATTACCTTTACCACAAACTTATCAAAGTCCGGTATGATCAATATTTCGCCATATTCAGGTGAATGCACACCTGAGAATCCGAGCTCCATGTTTTCTTTGCCTTGAAGAATGCCTGAATGGAATTCAGAAAAGTATAATCTAAGACTTTCGTATTCGTCCGTGGTGGTAAATTTGTAAATATATGCTCCATCAGGCCCGGAAAGCAATTGCGCCGTTTCCATTTCAATACTGTCTTTTTCAACGGGAACTATGAAGTTTTGCGGCCGGGCTGCACGATACACAGATACTCCGATCATGGTGATATCCAGGATAGAAACAGCAAGCAAAACACAGATTATCTTCTTCAGAAGATTCTGCTTTCGTTTGCTTTCCGCAGCAATTCCAATGATGTTTTCTTCAGATTTCCGGATCAGATCCTCATGACCGATATCTTCTCCGGCTAAGAACTCATTTATACTGATGCCAAGAATCTGACATAAATCAGAATAAACAGATACATCAGGAAGGCATATGCCTCGTTCCCATTTGGAAACTGACTTATCACTCATGCCCAGTTTGTCAGCCAGTTGCCTCTGTGTCAACCCAAGGCCTTTTCTCTTCCCGGCTATGTACTTTCCTATTTTGATTAAATCCACAATGATCACCTCTTTCGTTTGGGTAATCGTACCAGATTTCAAAGAGGATGTACACCTCCCGGAAGTAGAATCGGGTATAAATGGGAATAAACTTTGCTAAATGAATTCAAACCGGAACAAAGACCCAGGGGAAGGAGAATCAAAAAAGAAAAACCCCGAAAAACCGCATGGTTCCGGGGTTTTTGGGCATTTTGAAGTCTCGATCAGCGCTTGCTGAACTGAGGAGCGACGCGTTAAGCAAACCCGCCGGGGGCGGGTTTGCAGCCAAAGCGGGGAGCAAACTTGTTTGCGACCTGGAGCGCGGCGGGCGGCCTTGAGGCCGTACTTCTGAAAGCAGCAGGCCTCAGACCCCTTGATTTT
>DFFD01000148.1:0-2968 GCA_002369495.1 Lachnospiraceae bacterium UBA3785
TGCCGGGTATTTCCCGGCGACCCGGCACCGGAGCGGAGAGTGCTGAGTTCAACAGAAAAGGGAGACGTGTGCAACCTGACGGCCTTCAGCATGTGCGCGCACAACGGCACGCATGTCGATGCGCCGTTTCATTTTATCGGCAGCGGAAAGACGGTGGATGCCGTAAGCCTGGAAGCTTTTATCGGAACGGCTTATGTGGCGGAACATCAAGGGGATGTTCTTGGCGCTGACGCCGCTCTTATGATCGAAAAAGCGAGAGCGCATGACCCGGAAGCGGCAAAGAGGATCCTGATCAGGGGAGATGCGGTCGTGACGGCGGAGGCAGCGAGGGTATTTGCCGCCTCGGATGTCCTGCTTCTCGGGAATGAATCCCAGACGTTCGGGCCGGAAGACGCGCCGATGGAGGTGCACCGTATCCTGCTGGGAGCGGATATCGTACTGCTGGAAGGGATCCGGCTGGCAGAGGTTCCGGAAGGGGTTTATTTCCTTTTTGCCGCCCCGATCAATCTGGGAGGCGCGGACGGGGCGCCGTGCAGGGCGGTGCTGGTTGAGACAGAAAACCGTTAAACGGTGTGATTGGGTGGTGTAAATGGAAAATGAAGGCGGTGCCTTTATCATGAAAGGTCTGGACTGGAATGATCCTTACCGGATCCGATCCTGGCAGGAGCTCGTGAACTGGATAAATGAGGTCGGTTTTCTCCCGCTCTTCGCCAACGAAGTGCCGGGCTTCTCCGCGGAGGAGCATGTGTCACCTCTCTTCTGGTGGACCGGCGATCCGGAGCAGGACCCGTGGGAATGGCGCGAGATCATCCCTGCGACCGGAAAAGTGGCGTATGGGAAGTTTTTCGGGGGCAGGGCGGGTTTCATTTCCAGAGAATGGTTCCCGTACTTTGCCAATGCCCGCCGGGACGGGTATGATTTCGACGCGGCGTGGGATGATGAGCTGGTGCAGCGCAGAATGAAAGCGATCATGGACATCTGCGAGGACGGCGGCATGCATCCCGGTTTTGAGCTCAAACCGGCGGCGGGATTCGGGAAGGATGGTTATAAGAACTTTGAAGGCTGCATCACACAGCTGCAGATGCAGACTTATCTCATTATCCGCAAGTTCGAGCGCCGGCAGAATAAGCGGGGGCAGAGCTACGGGATGGCGGTCTCTTATTACCAGAAGCCGGAGGAGCTCTGGGGCTATCAGCATGTGACGGGCGCTTACGGGGAGGAACCGGGGGTGTCTGCGGAGCGCATTTTTAGAAGAGCAAGAGAGCTGTTTCCGGAAGGGGCCGACGCGGCTCTCAGGAAATTGGTTGTCGGGGCCTGAAAGGCCGGATCAACGTAAATGGGGACGGTTCTCCGCGGAGGAGAACCGTCCCCCTCCGCGGAGAACCGTCCCCCTCCGCGGAGAACCGTCCCCCTCCGCGGAGAACCGTCCCCGTTCACGTTGATTCCGTGAAGAGGGGATTGCGGAAATGATCCATCACTTTCTCACTGTATAAAGCCGTTTTTTCCTCCTCCTTATAAAATGAAATCCTTCCTGCCCGCCATGAGATCCCGCCAGACCGGCGAGAAGCTGCGCAGGTAGGCGACGACTTCCTTCACGGACGCGATCATCGTGTCCACTTCCTCCTCCGTGACGTCCTCGCCGAGGCTCAGGCGAAGGGAGCCGTGAGCCACGTCATGGATGCGGCCGATCGCGAGAAGCACGTGGCTCGGATCGAGAGACCCGGAGGTGCAGGCGCTGCCGGAAGAAGCGCAGATCCCCTTGTCGTCGAGGAGCAGAAGGAGGGATTCTCCCTCGATCCCCTCGAAACAGAAGTTCACATTTCCGGGCAGGCGGTGCGTCTCGTCGCCGTTCAGCGCGGAGTGGGGGATCTCCCGGAGGCCTGCGATGAGGCGGGTGCGCATTTTTATGAGACGGTCTGCATGTTCAGCCATATGGGCGGCGGACTCGGTGAGTGCTGCGGCCATGGCGGCGATGCCGGGGACATTTTCCGTACCGGCGCGCCGGCCCGCCTCCTGGGCGCCTCCCTCGATCAGGTTTTTGAGGCGGATGCCCTTCCTCGCGTAGAGGAAGCCGACGCCTTTCGGGCCGTGGAACTTGTGGGCGGAGGCGGAGAGGAGGTCGATGCTGTCATTTTCCACATTGACCGGGATGTGGCCGACCGCCTGCACGGCGTCCACGTGGAAGAGCACGTTCTTCTCGCGGCAGATGGCCCCGATCTCCCGGATCGGCTGGATCGTCCCGATCTCGTTGTTCGCGTACATGATCGTGACGAGACAGGTGTCTTCGCGGATCGCGTCGCGGAACTCCTCGGGGCGGACCAGGCCGTCCTCGTGGACATCCAGCAGCGTGACCGCAAAACCCTCCTTCTCAAGTGCGCTTAGCGTGTGGAGGACTGCGTGATGCTCAAAGGCGGAGGAGATGATGTGCTTTTTGCCCTTTGCAAGGCCGAGCGCGGCTGCGGAACGGATCGCCTGATTGTCGGCTTCGCTGCCGCCCGACGTGAAGAGTATCTCGCGGGGGGAAGCGCCGATCACGGAGGCGACGTCCGCGCGTGCCTGCTCGAGGACTTCCTTCGCCCTCTGGCCGTGCGCGTAAAGGCTGGACGGGTTGCCCCAGGTCTCCTCCATCAGGGAAACCATTGTATGTATGGCCGCATCACTCATTTTTGTAGTGGCGGCGTTGTCAGCGTAGATCATGAATGCTGCTCCTTTCTTCGTTTGCAGGTGATCATAAACCTATTAACCTAGTAAGTCAATATATCCCGCTGAAGGATATCGCCGCGAGGCAGGAAATCTCCAAAAAATATCTGGAGATCATTGTGAAGGATATGGTCGCGGGCGGCCTGCCCGAGGGCGGCGGTGTGCCGGACGCTGCCGCTGTGGGAGGAGTATGACAGGATGACGCATGATTTCTTTTATGGGAAGAGGCTGAGTGATCTGGTGGGGGGTGAACAGGGACGGTTCCTGT
>DFFD01000148.1:3104-11770 GCA_002369495.1 Lachnospiraceae bacterium UBA3785
TTTTTCGTGCCTGGAACCGTCCCCGCAGTATTTTTTATTTGGTCGCGGTGCGGAACTCGTCAAGGAGCCAGGAGCGGATCCGCTCGTAGAGGGCGGGATCCTTCGCGCCGGCCGGGCGGCCGTCGATCATGTCCGCGTGGCGGCAGAGATTGCTGGAGCTCGTGACGAGCACCTCATCGGCGTCGAAGAGCTGATCCAAGGTGAACGCCTCCTCGCGGCAGGGGATCCCGAGCGCCCTGCAGGCGCCGAGCAGATGGGCCCGCGCGATGCCGGGCAGGATCAGGTTGTCCGTCGGGTGCGTGTAGAGCGTGCCGTCCTTCAGGATGTGGATGTTGCTGTGGGCGCCTTCGGTGACAATATTTCCCGGACGGTAGAAGACTGCCTCCGCGCAGCCGGCCTCCTCCGCCTTCTGGGCGGCCATCACTGACGGGATCAGGTTGAGCGTCTTGATGTTGCAGTGCAGGAAGCGGGTGTCCTCGGTCGTCACCAGCTGGATCGGCTTGATGCCGTCGGGAACCTTTGCGGGATTCAGGGTGATCCAGAGGTTCGCGGGTGTGTCCGTGAACGCGTGCTTCCTGAGGCCGGAGCCGCGGGTGACCTGGTAGTACACAAAGAGATCGCCGGTGTCCATCTCATGTACGAGGCGGTTCAGGAGATCCTTGAGCTCCTGTTTGCTGACGGGCACTTCGATCCTGAGCGCCGCCGCGCTTCTGAAGAGGCGGTCCACGTGCTCATCCATCGCGAAAATGTGATAATTGCGGCAGGGACCCGCATCGTAGACGCCGTCGCCGAACCAGCATACGCGGTCGTTCATCGGGACGGTCATCTCCTCGAGGGGACCGTATTTTCCGTTGTAGTAGCCGAGTCTTTCCATAATAATATCTCCTTCTGCATGAAAAACGGTTGCTATCTTTAAAATACCTTATGCGGCGGCGGATTGCAACCGGCGGGGAGATTTTTTTTTGCCCGGACGAGAAAGAGCGGCGTCGAGGCGAAATTGAGCTTCTCATCATCCGACCAGACGCGCTGCCAGACGCCGCAGTCTGCCTCCGGGGAGAGCCCGAGCCTCGTCAGGACAGCCAGATCCCAGGCGGGACGCGCAAGAGGGGAGAGGGGCATTTTGAGGGCAAGCGCCTCCATCACATCGAAGCGCTCGCCGATATTCTGGTCGGGAACACCGCTGACCTTCGTGTTGAGGCGGTCCTGCTCGTAGGCGGCGCGGGCATTTTCGTCAAAAAGATAGGCGTACCAGTTCGCGTCGAAGTTTAAGAGGAGCCCGCCGGGCTTCAGGACCCGGGTCCATTCGGCAAGCGCCTTCGCGGGATCCGGGAGATTCCAGGTAAGGTTCCGGCTGATCACGGCGTCGAAGCTCGCGTCCGCAAAGGTGAGCGCCTGGGCGTCCATTTCAAGAAACGTGATGGTGCCGGCATGCGGGCCGGCATTTTCCGTGGCCTCGCGGAGCATCGCGGGGGTGAGGTCGATCGCAGTCACCCGGGCTCCGAGTTCCGCAAGAAGGATCGCGAAGAAACCGGGGCCTGTGCCGGCCTCTAAAATATGAAGGTCCGTGAGGGCACGCCCTTTAAAATGGCGCGAAAGCTCCTCCGCAAGGCAGGATTTCCAGCGCTCCCGCTGATCTCCCTGCAGCTCCAGCCGGTTTACTTCGGAGTAGCCGGGGGCGCGGATGGTCCAGTAGGCTTTATTTTCCCTGAGAATCGATGCTGTAATCACGTGCGTTTACCGCCTGCCTTTCTTTGTGCTGTCAGGGAAGCTTAACATGAATGCGGGGGCAGCGCAAGCCCGGGAGGGGGATATTCCGGCGCAAAAAGTAACCCCCCGGGGGGCTTGTGCGCGGAAAATGAAGGGAATACAATATTTTCCGGGTGAACAATATGGGAAAATACATAAGAAAACGGTTTTTTCAGCTGATCCCGGTGCTGATCGGGATCACATTTTTGTCATTTGCGATGATGAGAATTGCGGGAAGCGACGCGATCACGGAGCTCTACGGCGACAAGGGAGCGGTCTCGCAGGAGATCATCGACGAGAAGAGGGCGGAGCTCGGGCTCGACAAGCCCTTTATGACCCAGTATTTCAGCTGGCTGGGCGGGCTTCTCACGGGAGATATGGGCAAAAGCTATGTGTCCGGGAAGGATGTGTTCGGGACATTTGTCTCGAAACTCCCGGCGACCCTGCTTCTTACCGTGCTCTCGATCCTGCTGACCGTCGTGATCGCGATCCCGCTCGGTGTCTTCACGGCGGTGCGGCACGATACATTCAGCGACTATCTGCTTCGATGTATGAGCTTTGTCGGCAATTCCCTCCCGAATTTCTTTGTAGCCCTGATCCTCATGCAGATCTTCTCGATCCGCCTCGGCTGGCTTCCGGTCATCGCGTCCGGGACCGGCATAAAGAGCGCGATCATGCCGACGCTCACGCTGGCCATCGCGATGGCTTCCAAATATATGCGCCAGGTGCGGGCAGCCGTCCTTGAGGAGCTGAACAGGGAGTACGTGGCCGGCGGCAGGGCCCGCGGCGTCAGCGACCGGGTGATCATCTTTCGGAGCGTCGTCAAATCCGCCATGCTGACGATCGTGACGCTGCTCGCGCTCTCGATCGGAAGCCTGCTCGGCGGGACGGCGATCATCGAGAGCATTTTCATGTGGGATGGCGTGGGCAAGCTGGCCGTGGACGCGATCACCATGCGCGATTACCCGATGATCCAGGCCTACGTTGTCTGGATGGCGGTCATCTATGTGCTGGTGAACCTTGCGGCTGACCTTCTCTATCACGCGCTTGACCCGCGCATCCGGATGGAGGCGGACGGGCGATGAGCGAGGCGAAGATCAGAAAACAGAAAATAAAAAAGGACAGCGTGAAAATGCGCCTCGTCATATTCGGGACGCTGGCGCTGCTGCTGCTTTTAGCGTCGATTTTCGCCGAACAGCTGGCCCACTGCGATCCCTATCTGCAGGACCTTTCGAACGCGAAGGCAGCTCCGTCGATGGCGCACTGGCTCGGGACGGACCGCTACGGGCGGGACATGCTCTCGCGTGTGATCGCCGGAAGCAGGACGAGCATTTACTCAACCCTGCTGCTGGTCGCGATCGTCACCGTGACCGGCACAGCGGTCGGGACCGTCTGCGGTTTCTGGGGCGGATGGGTCGACACGGTGCTGATGAGGATCTCGGACATCTTTCTTGCCTTTCCGGGTCTGGTCTTTGCAATGGCGGTGGCAGGCGTCCTCGGAGGCGGCCTGCAGAATGCCATTATCGCCCTCGCCGCCATCTCGTGGCCGAAATATGCGCGCATTGCGCGCAGCCGCACGCTGACGGAGAAGGAGGCCCCCTACATCAGAGCGGCCAGGCTGGCCGGATGCAGTACGCCGGCGATCATCCTGCGGCACATCCTGCCGAACATCATCGGGCCGATCCTGGTCACAGCGATGCTGGATATCGGGACGATGATGATGGAGCTGGCCGGCCTGAGCTTCCTGGGGCTCGGCGCAAAGCCGCCCGCAGCGGAGTGGGGCAGCATGATGAGCGATACCAGAAGTCTTCTGCCGACCGCGCCGTGGGTGACGCTGTCGCCGGGGGTCGCGATTTTCATTTCCGTCATGATCTTTAACCTTTTAGGCGACACCGTGCGGGACTGGGCGGACCCGAAGTCCCGGGGGAGATGAGCAGATGGCGGAGATACTGAGCTATGAACATGTGACGATCGCCTACAACGGCGTTCCCGCGGTGAAGGATGTCAGCTTTTCGGTGAACGAGGGAGAGATCCTCGGCATCGTCGGCGAGTCCGGGTCGGGCAAATCGACGCTGATCCGGGCAGCGATGGGACTCCTCGGAGACCGCGGCCTTGTGACGCGGGGCGATATCCTGCTGGAGGGCAGAAGTCTCGTCGATATGAGCCCTCGCGAGAGAAGACTCGTGAACGGGAAGAAGCTGGGGATGATCTTCCAGTATGCGGGAAGCTCTTTCTGCCCGATCCGCACCGTGGAGGCGCAGCTTTTCGAGAGCGTGAGAGCGCACGAAGCGGTCAGCCGGGAGGCATTCAGACGCCGGGCAGATGAACTGCTTGGAAAACTTGGCTTCGCGAACCCGGAGCGCATTTTAAACAGCTATCCCTTCGAGCTCTCGGGGGGCATGCAGCAGAGAATCGGGATCGCAGCGGCGATGTATTTTGAGCCCGGCGTCCTCTTTGCGGACGAACCCACGTCGGCGCTGGACGTCTCCGTCCAGAAGCAGGTGCTGGAGGAAATGCTGAAGGTGCGCCGCGAATTCGGCACGGCGATCGTGCTGGTGACCCACAATATCGGGGTCGTCGGAGCGATGGCGGACAATGTGCTGGTCATGAAAGACGGAGAGACAGTGGAGTACGGAAGCCGGGAACAGGTGCTGCTGCGGCCGGAGCAGGCTTACACGAAGCGGCTCATGGCGGCTGTGCCGCGGCTTGGGAGGGCATGAGATGGAAGCGGTCCTTGCGGTCGAGGGACTTACAAAGATATTTAAGACAAAAGGACGGGCGGACACCGTCGCCGTGGACCATGTAAGCTTCAGCCTGATGCCGGGCGAGTGCCTGGGCATCATCGGGGAGAGCGGCAGCGGCAAGACGACGCTCGTAAATATGGTGACGAGGCTTCTTGCGCCGACGGAGGGGTGCATTTTCCTGGATGGGCAGGAGATCACCGGCCTTAAGGGGCGGGAACTTCGGGAGGCCTGGCGCAGGATGCAGATGGTCTTCCAGAGCCCGGCGGAATCATTTGATCCGCGGCGCACGCTCGGGGACGGCATCGGCGAGAGCCTCCGGAACGCCGGTGCCGGCCGGGAGGAGACAAAAAGGGAAACCGCGAGGCTGCTTAAAGCCTGCGGCCTTACGCCGGAGTATGCGGGCCGCTACCCGCACGAGGTCAGCGGCGGGCAGTGCCAGAGGGCGGCCATCGCGAGGGCGCTGGCGATCAAACCGAAGCTCCTCATCTGCGATGAGGCGACCTCGTCGCTCGACGTGACTGTCCAGCAGGAGATCATAGAACTCCTCGGGCGGCTCCGGCGCAAGCAGGACGGACTTGCGATCCTCTTCATCAGCCACGACATCGCGCTGGTGCAGCAGTTCTGCGACCGGGTCCTGGTCATGTACCGGGGAAGGATCGTGGAGCAGGGGAAGCCGGATGATGTGATCCGGGATCCGCAGGATCCTTACACGAAAAAACTGATAGAAAGCATATTATAGGAAGGAAGCATATGGAACCGATCAAGCAGCGCATCACAAATTACTGGTCAGTACGCGCGGAGGGCTTTATGCAGCAGCGCGTCCGCGAATTTAAAAATGAAAAGCGTGCCCGCTGGCTCGCCGAGATCCGCCGTTTCATCCCGGAAGGAAGGCATCTCAGGGTGCTGGACGTCGGCACGGGCACAGGATTTTTCGCCCTCATCATGGCTGCGGAGGGGCATGAGGCGGTCGGCATCGACCTGACGCCGGACATGATCGCGCGCGCGAAGGAGACGGCTGAGCTTCTGGATGTCCCGGCGGAGTTTTACGTCATGGACGCCGAGCAGCCGGCATTTTCGCCGGAGAGCTTCGACGTGATACTGACCAGGAACCTCACCTGGACGCTCCCGCACCTTAAAACCGCTTACAGAGCCTGGTACAAACTGCTTGCACCGGGCGGCGTGCTCATCAATTTCGACGCGGACTACTGCCGCGCGCTCGATTCCGATGATGAGACGGAACTGCCGGAGAACCATGCCCACAAGCTGGTCGACCCGGCTCTCATAAGCGAAAATGAAGCCATCACGATGGAAGTCGGCGCCTACCAGATGCCGCGGCCCCAGTGGGACGTGCAGCTGCTGGTGGAGGCGGGTTTTGAGCGTGTGACGATCGATATGGGGGTATTCCGCCGCATTTACGCGGAAATTGATGAGTTTTATAATCCGACTCCGATCTTTACGATCGCGGCTTATAAATAATAAAAAAACAGGAGGAATGAAAAATGAAAAGATTTCTGGCAGCAGCGGCAGCCTGCGTCATGGCCGGGAGCCTTCTCATCGGCTGCGGCGCTTCCGGACAGGGAACTGCTTCGGAGAGCGCGGGACAGCCGGAGAGCGCAGCTGTAAGCACCGGAGAATCCGCAGGGAGCTCTTCGGAGAGCACTGCCCCGTCCGGAAAGAAGGTCATGGTCATCGGAGACACGACTTTCAACGCGGAGAACTGGGAGGAGACGATCGATCCGCACCGCACCTACAACGGCTGGCCGTGCATCCGCTACGGTGTCGGCGAGACGCTGGTCCACTATACGGACACGATGGAGCTTGAGCCCTGGCTTGCGACAGACTGGAAAAATGACGGAAACTGCACCTGGACCGTCATGCTGCGCGACGGGGTTAAATTTTCCTCGGGACGCGACATGGACGCTGAGGCGGTGAAGGAGTGCTTCGAGCATCTTCTCGCCAATCACGACCGTGCCCCGGGAGATACGAAGATCGAGAGCATGGAGGCTGACGGCCAGACCCTTACGATCGTGACATCCGAGCCGAACCCGGCTCTGATGAACTATCTGGGCGACCCCTACGCCTGCATCATCGACGTGGCGGCCTCTGATTTTGAGACAGGGATCTCCGTCGGCACGGGTCCCTACAGGGCGGTCGACATGGTGATGGACGACCATATCACGCTGGTGCCGAACGAGTATTACTGGGACGGCACGCCGAAGATCGATGAGCTGACCATCCGCACCCTGTCGAACGGCGACACGCTCTCCGCAGCCCTGCTTGCCGGCGACATCGACGCGGCCTACGGCATGGCCTATGAAGCGTATCCGAACTTCGAGAACGATCAGTATCAGTTCTCCGGGATCCAGACGTCGCGCGCATTTTTCGCGTCGATGAACATGACGAGCCCGATCATCCAGGATCCGGCGGTCCGGAAAGCGATCGCGATGGGCATCGACAAGGAAGGATTCGTCGGGACGCTGCTGGAAGGGCACGGCGTTGTGGGGCACGGCGCATTTCCGGACGGATTTTCAACATTCGGCGGCGAGAAGGTGACGACCGATACCTATGATCCCGCCGCGGCCGCGAAGCTGCTCGAGGAAGACGGCTGGATCGATACGGACGGCAACGGTTTCCGCGATAAGGACGGACAGGAGCTGGTCATCCGCTGGCTGACCTATCCGAGCCGCCAGGAGCTGCCGCTGCTGGCTGAGTCCGTGCAGGCATCCCTGAAGGATATCGGCATCAACGTGGACATCAACAACACCGCGAACCGCCGCGAATTCCTGGGCAAGATGGAGACCTGGGATATCTACGCGTCCGCGCTGGTCACGGCCCCGTCCGGAGACCCGCAGTATTTCTTCACGACTTCCTGCCTGCCGGGCATGAGCTACAACTTCGGCGCCTACGAAAATGAAGAGGTCAGCGCCCTGATCGACGAGCTCGCGACGGAGTTCGATCCCGCGCGCCGTGCGGAGATCGCGGTCGAGCTGCAGCAGAAGATCCTCGATGACAACGCGTATGTGTTCTGCTCGTTCCTTGAGATGAACATGATCTCGAAGAGTTATGTGACGGGCTGGACGGCTCACGCGTGCGATTACTATGAGGTGACGGCGGAGCTGGATATCAATAAGTGACGGTGCTATTCAGGGACGGTTCCCCCCGGCCGCCTTCGGCGGCCTCCCAGGAACCGTCCCCGGCTTAAGGCGGCCTCCCAGGAACCGTCCCCGGCTTAAGGCGGCCTCCCAGGAACCCCGTCCCCGTTTTATGTTCATTTTCCGCTCATTTACGGAGGACGGAAAGTGTGCTATAGTACTCTCTGAAGGGGTTTTGGTGTTCGGAGAGGGGACTTGAGATGGCAAAGAGGGGGAGAAAGAAAAGACGTAATCGGGTCGCGGTGCTCTGCATCGCGCTTTTTGTGCTTCTTCTGGCGGCCGGCGGCACCGTTTTTGTCCTGGCGAAGAAGAAGGTTATCTTCATCAACCGGTGGCTGGTCAATGAAAAGGCCGGCACGATCGGCGTGGATATCTCAGCTTACCAGGCGGACGTTGATATGGAGAAGCTGATGGAGCAGGGGGTGGCGTTCATTTTCATGAAGGCGACCGAGGGAACCACGCACCGTGACAGGCGTTTTCCGGAGAACTGGGAAAATGCAAAGCGGGCAGGCCTGCCCGCAGGCCCCTATCACTTCTTCTCCTTCAACAGTGCGGGGGAGACCCAGGCGGAGAACTTCATTGAGACGGTCGGACCGGATCTGCACGGCCGGCTGCTGCCGGTCGTCGACGTGGAGCTCTACGGCGGAAAGGTGAGTGATCCGCCGGCCAGGGAGGACGTCGTGCGGGAGCTCGGCGTTTTCATGGAGGCGGTTCGGGAGCAGTACGGCGTTCTGCCGATGATCTATACAACCGCAGGGGTCTACAGGAGCTATATCAGGGGGGCTTTCGACGACTGCCGGATCTGGATCGCGAGCGTGAGCATGCCGGCGGACTGGAGCTACGGCGGCGAGTGGGACGTCTGGCAGTATTACAACAGGGCCGTGCTGGAGGGGTATTCCGGCGGCGAGAAGTATATCGACATGAACGTCCTGAACCGGGGGGTGAGCCTTGAGGAGCTGACGGTGCCGTGAGGGGGTTCGACGGCTTGGGGACGGTTCTTCAACGGTTGAAGAACCGTCCCTCA
>DFFD01000148.1:11876-17985 GCA_002369495.1 Lachnospiraceae bacterium UBA3785
GTTGAAGAACCGTCCCTCAACGGTTCAGGGACGGTTCCCCCCGGCCGCCTTCGGCAGCCTCCCAGGAACCGTCCCCAGAAACATCCCAGGGACCGTCCCCGGAAACATCCCAGGAACCGTCCCCCGAAACATCCCAGGAACCGTCCCCTATACATTTTCCCGAAAATATCAATGGAGAACCGGCGGGGAACGTGTTATGATGTAGGAAGCCCTAAAATGTTTTATTTGAAGGAGGAAGATCATCATGAGTATGATAAGCTCGCCCTCGGCCTGCATCGAGCTGAAGGAAGGAACCCACATCGCGAAAGTCGTGCTGATGCCCGGCGACCCGCTGCGCGCGAAATACATCGCGGAGCACTACCTGGAGAACCCGGTGCTCTTCAACGACGTCAGAAATATGCTCGGCTACACCGGGACCTACGAGGGGAAGGAGATCTCCGTCATGGGATCCGGCATGGGCATGCCCTCGTTTACGCTGTACGCGTATGAGCTGTTTACATTTTTCGGCGTCGAGGCAATCATCCGCGTCGGTTCGGCCGGCGGCCTGCTCGAGACCGTCCATGTGAAGGACGTCGTGCTCGCGATGTCGGCGTCGACCAACTCGGCGATGGCGACGTCCTACAACCTGCCGGGCGTCCTGGCCCCGACGGCGGACTATGGGCTCCTCAAAGAGGCCGTGAAGGCCGCGGACGAGATGGGTGTCCACACCGCGATCGGCTCGGTCTACACCTCGGATTACTTCTACCACCCGGATAAGGAAGTCAACGTGAAGGCGAAGAGCCTCGGCCTCCTCGCCGTCGAGATGGAAGCCGCCGGCCTCTACCTAACCGCGATGGCGGCCCACAAGAAGGCGCTCGCGATCTTCACGATCAGCGACCACATCTTCACCGGCGAGGCGCTCAGCGCCGCCGAGCGGCAGGACAGCTTCCACGAGATGATGGAGATCGCGCTCAAGACGGCTGCCCGGGCTGAGATCTGAGACCGATATCGATGAAAAAACGATCCGCCCGGCGGTCAGCCCGGGAGGATCGTTTTATTTTGCACGGTGAGAAGGATCGTGCCCGACTCGTCCGTCCGGAGAACCGTGCAGCCTGCCCGCGTGAGGCGTAAGAGGACGGAGGAGGCCGGGTGCCCGTAATCGTTGCCGGTGCCGACGCTGATGACCGCGAACTTTGGCTTCACCGCCTTGAGGAGGGCGGATCCGGTCGAGGAGGCGCTCCCGTGGTGGCCGACGGCGAGGACGTCCGCCGCGATCGGGCGGCCGGAGGCGAGCAGTTCCGCTTCGCCCTCAGCCTCCGCGTCGCCGGTGATAAGGAAGCGGCAGCCGCCGCCGGAGAGGAGGACGATGAGGGAGTTGTCATTTTCCTTCTCATGGTCGAAACGGGCGGGGCCGGCAATCCTTAAGGCGGCCGCCCCGAACCGGACGGTCTCGCCGGCGGACGGGGTGCGGACGGGGAGGCTTTTGTCCTGCGCCATTTTCATGAAGGAGGCGTAAATCTTCGTGCCGGCGGCATAGTCCGGGACGAGGACCTCGCGCACCGGAAAAACGTTCATCGCGCCGATGAGCCCGGCGATGTGATCCTCGTCAAAGTGGGTCGCGACCAGCGCGTCGATCTCCGTCACGCCGTGCTCTTTGAGGTAAGCGACGAAAAATGAAGACCGCTCACGGCCGCCCCCGTCGACGACGACCGCGTGGCCGTCCGAGACGAAGAGGGCGGCTGCCCCCTGGCCTACGTCGGGAAAATGAGCCGCAAGCGGGATCGCCGGGTCCGTCAGAGCGTCAAGTTCGCTGTCGGGCAGCGCGGAAGGATCTCCGCCGGAAAAAAACTGCGGGAAAAAGACCCCGGCGAGAAAGACGGCGAGGAGAACGGCGAAGCTTATGAGGAGCGGCGGGATGCGCTTTTTTTGGGTGTGTGTCTTGCGGAAGTCAGTCATGGCAGGTCCTTATCGAGCGGCGAAGCCGGTATTTTTAAGTCTCCCGGCGGGAGTCGCGCGGGCAAAGATCAGTCTGCCCGTCAAGGGGATTATAGCATTTTTTCATTTGCGGGAACATACCCTCCGTCAAAAGGTTTTTTAGTTGAAAACATACACACATTACGCTAAAATATGGATTAGAACGGACCCGCGGAAAGGAGGCCGGCTTTGAATAAGGACAACAGAAAAAACAGCTTTGCCGTGCTCAAAAAACGTGCGTTCCAGATTATCGAAGTCGGTTACACGGAGGACGATGCGAGCAGGCTCTACGATATCGCCAATGTGCTCGCGATCGTCATAAACCTGCTGGCCTCCGTACTGCTCACCTTCAGCGGTGTGAGAGCGCGCTTCGAGGGCGGGCTCACCGCGGTAGAGAGCGTCACGGTGCTCTTTTTTGCGGTCGATTACGTGCTCAGGGTGCTCACGGCGGAGTACAAGTATCCGGACCGGAGCCGCCCGCGCGCGGTCATTTCCTATATGGTTTCATTTGCGGGACTGGTCGATCTTCTGTCCTTCCTGCCCTATTATCTGCCGGTCTTCTTCCCGGCAGGCGCGGTCGCGTTCCGGATGTTCCGGATTGTGCGCATCTTCCGCCTGTTCCGGATCAACGCCTACTACGATTCCCTCAATGTGATCACCGAAGTCATTGTAAAGAAGAAGCAGCAGCTTCTCTCCTCGGTCTTCATCATCGCGGTGCTGATGCTGGCCTCGAGCCTTGCGATGTACAGCCTCGAGAATCCGGCACAGCCGGAGGTGTTCACCAACGCATTTTCGGGGATCTGGTGGGCGGCTTCGACCCTGCTCACGGTCGGGTACGGGGACATTTACCCGATCACGACCGGCGGGCAGATCCTCGGAATGCTGATCGCCTTCCTCGGGGTCGGCGTGGTCGCGATCCCGACCGGCATCATTTCCGCGGGCTTCGTCGAGCAGTACCAGATGCTGAGCCGGAGCGCGCAGATCGAGGAGGAGGAGGAACTGCAGTTCATCCGGGTGACCGTCAGGGCGAAGGATGCCTGGGCCGGCCTTTCCACCCTGGCTCTGCCGCTGCCGAAAGGCGCGTCGGCGGGCCTCGTGCAGCGGGGCAGCGAGATCCTCATTCCGACGGCGGACCTGGTCCTTAAGCCCGGCGATATCGTGCTCGTCTTCGCGGAGAGCATCGAGGACAGCTACAGCCACGCCCTTCGGAAAATGAAGATCGCGGAAGCGAGCCCCTGGTGCGGCACCCGCATCCGGGATCTCGACATCTCGCGCCTCACGCACATCATCGCGGTCCGGAGAGCGGGGCATACGATCGTCCCGAAGGAGGATCTTCTTCTGAAAGCAGGGGACATGATCTTCCTTTACACGAGATCCTTCATGCCGGAGGCGGAGGAGATCACGCTCTAGCGTATGCGATTATGTCAGGTTTTTTGAACAAATGGCGGTTGTCATATGCACTGTTTTTTGTTATCTTGTAACCGTGTTTCGGCCGCATCCGGAGGGCAGAACATGCCGCGTCTTTGAACGGGGCTGGCCGTTACCACTAAATATATTCATTCTGGAGGCCTTTCATGGCAATCATTATCAGCAGCGGATTGATCACGATCCACACCGACCATACGACTTATCAGATGAAGGCGGATGAGCTCTCAACACTTCTGCACACTTACTACGGACCCCGGATCGACGACACGGACATGTCGCAGCTGATCGTGCCCCGCGACCGCGGCTTCTCGGGCAATCCCTACGAGGTGGGGATGTTTGATAAGACATATTCCTTCGATACGCTGCCGCTCGAGCTCAGCGCGTTCGGAGACGGAGATTACCGCATCACCGGGTTTCACGCGGAGGACCATCTCGGTGCGAGAGCGCTGCGGTTCAGGTTCAGGGAGGCGAAAGTCCTGCCCGGCAAATACGGCCTGCCCGGCCTGCCCGCCGTCTACGCGAAGGAGTCCGAGGCGGAGACCCTCGAGGTGACGCTCGCCGACGAGGATGCGGGCCTTCTTGTCCGGCTTCTCTACGGTGTCCTCCCGGATTGCGACGTCATCACGCGGGCTCTCATTGTGGAAAATGAAGGGCAGAACCCTGTCCGCCTGCTCAAGACGGCCTCGCTCAGCCTGGATTTCCTGTACGGGGACTTTGACCTCATCACCTTCCACGGCCGCCACGCGATGGAGCGTAAGATGGAGCGGCGCAGCATCGCGCACAGCGTCCATTCGGTCGGCAGCGTCCGGGGCATGAGCAGCCATCACTACAATCCGTTCGTGATCCTCGCGGACAAAAATACGGACGAGACGCACGGACAGTGCTTCGGGTTTTCATTTCTCTACAGCGGAGAGTTCCTCTTTGAGGCGGAGAAGGACCAGGCGGACAGCACGAGGGTGCTCATGGGCATCCATCCGGACGATTTCACCTGGGATCTTCAGCCAGGGGACAGCTTTGCGGCGCCGGAAGTCATGATGAGCATGAGCGGCGAAGGGTTCGGCCTGCTCAGCCGGAATTTCCACAGGACCATCCGGGAGCACGTGATCCGCGGGCCCTGGCGCGACAGAAGGCGGCCGGTCCTCATCAACAACTGGGAGGCGACCTATTTCAATTTCAACGGGCAGAAGCTTCTTGAGATCGCGGACACCGCGGCGGCCTGCGGGCTGGACCTTTTTGTACTCGACGACGGCTGGTTCGGGAAGAGAAATCTCGACGACAGCTCCCTCGGCGACTGGGTCCCGAACGAGGAGAAGCTCGGCATGACGCTTAAGGAGCTCGGTGAGCGGATCCGTGAGAAGGGCCTCATGTTCGGCATCTGGGTCGAGCCGGAAGGCTTCTCAACGGACAGCGACCTTTACCGGAAGCATCCGGACTGGGCGACGATCGTGCCCGGGCGCAAACCCGACCTCTCCCGGCACCAGCTGATCCTCGATTTCACGAGGAAGGACGTGCAGGATTATATCCTTGAGCGGCTCACCTCGATCATCCGAGAGGGCGGCATCAGTTATATCAAATGGGACCTCAACCGCAGCATCTGCGACAAGTACAGCGCGCTGCTGCCCGTTAAAAGGCAGGGCGAGTTCGCGCACCGCTACATGCTGGGCGTCTACCGGATCCTCGAGGAACTGCTCAGGAGCTTCCCGGATCTGCTCATCGAGGGCTGCTGCGGAGGCGGCGGACGCTTCGACGCGGGCATGCTCTACTACACGCCGCAGATCTGGTGCAGCGACAACTCGGACGCGGTGAGCCGGCTTGTGATCCAGTACGGGACCTCCTTCGGCTACCCGGCGTCGGCTATGGGCGCGCACGTCTCGGCGGTGCCGAACCACCAGACCGGACGCACCACGCCGTTCAAGACCAGGGCTGTCACGGCCATGTCCGGCACCTTCGGCTATGAGCTGGATATCACGAAGATGAGCGGCGAGGAGAGAGAGGAGATCAGAAGGCAGGTCGGAATCTATCGAGAGCTGAACAGCCTGGTCCGCGAGGGAGACTATTACCGGCTTTCGACGCCGGACGACGTCTGCACCGTCTGGGAAAATGTCTCCCCTGACCGCACCGAAGCACTGGTCAGTGGGGTCTGGCACGGTGTGGAGGCCAATCCGCCGGTCTTCTATGTGAAACCGCAGGGCCTGATCCCGGACCGCACCTACGCGGTCTCCTACCTCGACGGGGACAGCGATAAGACCGCTGCCGTGATGTCCGGCGCGGCGATCATGGCCGGCGGGCTTCCCTGCCGGATGCCGGCCATGGAGTACGACAGCTTCCTCATGAAGCTGGCGGCAGTTTAAATAATGATAAAGACGGTCCCTTCGGGTGTGAGGGAGCCGTCTTTTTTATCATGGGCGGTAAAGCACTTACATTTTTTACAGCGAATTTACAAATATCTTAGACCATTCTGAAACGGATATGCTATGATATAATCCGAATTTGCTGTGAAGGAGTATGGACATGCAGCATGTGTATGTTGTGGAGGATGACGCGGATATCCGCGAGATCGAGATGATCGCTTTGAGAAGCGCCGGCTTTGAGGTGACGCCATGCGAGTCCGCAAGGGCATTTTTCGAGGAGACGCAGAAGAAGCTCCCCGATCTGGTTCTTCTCGATATCATGCTGGAGGATGAGGACGGCCTGACGATTTTACGGAAAATGAAAAAAGACGCAAGAT
>DFFD01000211.1:0-1933 GCA_002369495.1 Lachnospiraceae bacterium UBA3785
CATCGGCCGCGGCCAGGCTACGGCGGTCATTGAAGTCGCGGCGGCGCGGGATGAGTATTATAAAGAGACGGGCATTTACATCCCGATCTGCTCCGACGGCGGTATCGTACACGACTACCACATCACGCTGGCGCTCGCGATGGGGGCGGATTTTGTGATGCTGGGGCGCTATTTTGCAAGATTTGACGAGAGCCCGACGAACAAGCTTCGCGTGAACGGCAATTATGTGAAGGAGTACTGGGGCGAAGGCTCGAACCGGGCCCGCAACTGGCAGCGCTACGACCTTGGCGGCGCCACGAAGCTGAGCTTCGAGGAGGGCGTTGACAGCTACGTACCCTACGCGGGACCGCTCGCGGAGGGCGTCCAGTCGACCCTCTACAAGGTCAAATCCACCATGTGCAACTGCGGCGCACTCTCAATTCCTGAGATGCAGGAGAAGGCAAGACTCACAGTGGTCTCCTCAACATCGATCGTCGAGGGCGGCAGCCATGACGTTATCCTTAAGAACAGTGTAAACAATTGAGAGGCTTCAGATGACTGAAAATGAATTAAAGAAACTCGGCCGCAGCGACCTCCTCGAAATGCTCCTCGAGCAGACGAAGATGGTTGAGCGGCTGACAGCTGAGATTCAGGAAAATAAAAACAAATTCAAGACGGAGATCTCCGAACTCCGCGAGAGATACGAGGCGGATTTCTCCAGCATGCGCGAGCGCCAGGAAAGGGAGCTCGCGGGCGTCGAGGAGAAGCGCCGCGCCTACGAGGAATCCGTGAACAAGCGCCGCCTGGACATCGAGGAATCGGGCTCCATCGCGGAGGCTTCGCTCCGGCTGAACAATGTGTTCGAGGCCGCCCAGAAGGCCGCGGACCAGTATGTTGAAAATATCAAGTACAAGCACGAGCACCTGGCGCAGGAGATCGCGACGCTGCGTGAGAAGAGCGATGCAGGAATCCGGGAGCGCGAGGAAGCAAGCGCGGCCGGGATCGCGGAGCGCGAGGAAGCCAGTGCTGCGGGAATTGCGGAGCGCGAGGCGGCGAGTGCTGCCGGGATTGCGGAGCGCGAGGCGGCGAGTGCTGCCGGGATTGCGGAGCGCGAGGCTGCAAGTGCTGCGGGGATCAAGGAGCGCGAGGAAGCCAGCGCTGCAGGGATCGCGGAGCGAGAGGCGGCGAGTGCCGCAGGGATCGAAGAGCGCGAAACCTTCTGCCGCGAGAAGCTCAAGCAGATGATCATCGACGCCAATAAGATCGTTGTGTCGACCAAGTCGAAAGTGGAGGAGCAGTCGAAGGCGCTCATTGCCGAAGCGGAAAAGAACGCAAAGGAAATTCAGGAGAAAGCCCTGACCGCTACCGAGGATGCGAGAAATGAGGCCGCGATGATCCGCGGCAAGGCCGAAGAGGAGGCGAAGGCGCTGCGGGAGCAGACTGATGCGGATGTGAAGGCCCTGCGCGAGAAAGCCGAGGCGGAGACGCAGGCGCTGCGGGAGCAGACCGACGCGGATGTGAAGGTCCTGCGGGAGAAAGCTGAGGCGGAGGCCAAAACCGTGCGCGAGGAGGCCCTGACGGCGACCGCGGATGCGCGGAGCGAGGCGAAGTCGATCCGTGAGAAGGCGATGGCCGAGATCAACGAGCTTCTTACAAATGCGCGGACGAAGTCAGCTTCGATTCTTGCCGACGCGAAATCGGAGTCGGAGGAGATCCGGAGCAAGGCGGAGACCGAGTCGAAAGCCATGCGGGAGCAGGCGCAAAAGGATGCGGACGCTTACTGGGAGGAAGCCAGGGCGAAGCTGGACAAATTTGTCAAACAGCACGAAGACATTATGAAGATGTTCGGGAACGGCAGCCCGAAACAGTGAATCAGGCAGCTCTCATTTTGAGGGCTGCTTTTATTTTCAACGTGTTTGGGGACGGTTCTTCGCGGAGGGGGACGGTTCTCCGC
>DFFD01000211.1:2045-3734 GCA_002369495.1 Lachnospiraceae bacterium UBA3785
TCTCCGCGGAGGAGAACCGTCCCCGGGCACGTTGATCAGCGCTTGACGAAGGAGGAGATCCCGAAGATCGTGATGTCGGCGGCGAGGTCGGTGAACTCGTCGAGGGTCAGGCCGTGGGGGTCGGAGATCCAGGAAGTCAGGATCGAGAGGATCCCGGAGGCCGCAAACTGCGCGTAGAACCGGCACCGGATCTGCTTCTCACGTGTCGGCATCGGCAGCTGCTTTAGGATGATCTCGACGATCAGGCCCTCGATCTTGTTCATGATATGGGTCAGGATCCCGTACTGGGAGAGCGCCCGGTAGACCTCGATGTCCTCGCGCGCGAGCGCGTTGAAGCTCTCAAAGAACGCCTTCGCGTCGATCGTCCCGCTCGAGACGTCGATGGACATGAGGAGAGGGCGGTATTTGTCGATGAGGACGTCTTCGATCCCGGCGAGGAGCTCGTCCATATCGTTATAGTAGGCGTAGAAGGTCTTGCGGTTGATGCCGGCCTCGCGCGCCACGTCGGAGACGGTGATCTTGTCAAACTCCTTCCGCGCCAACAGGGAGAAGAAGGCCGCATGGATGCGGCGGTTGGTTTTGGCGGCGCGGGCGGAGAGGAGGTTTTCATTTTCCATAAATATTTTCCTCAAATGTAACACTTGTGGTATTATTGACCATTTGTTTTCAGCTGCATTTCCATTATAATGGACGGGTATTGAAAAAGGCAACAGGTGTTACCATTATTTGGAGGATTATCAGATGAATGATTATGTAATTTTCATGGATACGGCGGGCGACCTCGATGAGAACTTCATCAGGGAAAATGACATCCGCCTCGTCCCGATGCACTACACCCTGGGCAAGGAGGACCGCATCTGCGCGAAAATGGAGGACGAAGCCCTCCTTAAACGCTTCTACGACGGGCAGCGCGGCGGTGACCTTACCCAGACCAGCCAGATCACCCCGCAGGTCTACCTCGACCTCTTCGAGCCGGAGCTCAAGGCGGGCAGGGACGTGGTCTACATTTCGCTTTCGAGCGGCCTCACAAAGACATTTGACAATGTCAACCTCGCAAAGCAGGAACTCGAGGAGACCTACACGGACGCGCACGTCTACCCGGTGGATTCCTTCCAGGCGACCGGCGGCGAAGGCCTGCTCACGATCCTTGCCGCAAGGAACCGCGCGGCCGGCATGTCCGCCGCTGAAAATGCAGCCATGCTCGCCGAGCGCGCCACGAAGACCAACCTGATCTTCATGGTCGACGACCTCATGTACTTAAAGCGCGGCGGCCGCATCCCGGCTTCGACTGCGGTCATCGGCACGGTGCTGAACGTGAAGCCGGTCATGCACCTTGATACGGTGGGCAAGATCACGGCGCTGACCAAGAAGCGCGGCGAGAAGATGGCGCTTCACGAGCTGGTGAGCATTTTCAAAAAGACTTACGATCCGTCGATGGGCGATGAGATCTACATCAACCACGCGGACTGCGCGCCGCGCGCGGCGCGTCTTCGCGAGATGCTTCTTGCGGAGTTCCCGAACCTTAAGATCACGACCATGATGATGAGCCCGATCATCGGCGCTCATACGGGCCCGGGCATGATCTGCATCCTCTACTTCGGGGATAAGGAAGGGATTATGAAGATCTACGAGTAAAGGATCAGGGACGGTTCCTGTACAAAAAAGGTTCTCATGCGAGAACCTTTTTTG
>DFFD01000204.1:0-4648 GCA_002369495.1 Lachnospiraceae bacterium UBA3785
AAGATCGCGCTCTCGACAGCTTTGAGGGAGGCGCGCAGCAAAAATGAGCGCGTCGTCTACAAGGAGGTGCCGGCGGTCTTCGATGAGAAGCCGGAGTTCATCACGGTGACGGCCCAGCCGATCCGGGACAAGGCTGGAGAGAACACAGGCTTTATCGCGGCAGCCTTTATCCGCGGCCGCCAGGAAGACGAGCCGGATATGATCCGCTACGAGATCGACACGGCGGCTGCCAGCCAGATTTCCAACCTTGAGAAGGAACTCAAGCAGGCGAAGGATGACCTGAGACACACCGTCTCCGAGCTGGAGTCGGTCAACGCGGAACTGCAGGCGGCAAATGAAGAGCTGCTGACCGCCAATGAGGAACTGCAGAGCTCGAACGAGGAGCTGCAGTCGGTCAACGAGGAGCTCTACACGGTCAATGCGGAGTACCAGAGCAAGGTAAATGAGCTTGCCGGCCTGAACAACGATATGGCCAATTTCCTGTCGACGACTCTTATCGGCATCATGATGGTCGACAGGAACCTCAATATCCGCAAATACACGGAGTATATCGCTAAGGAATTCAACGTCGCCGAGCAGGATGTCGGGCGGTCGCTCCGGTATATTTCCTACAATTTTGCGGCGGTCGACCTCATGGAGCTCTGCCGCGAGGTCCTCACGACGATGCAGGCAACCGAGCATCACTGCGCGTCCGTCATGGGCAAGACCTACCTGATCCGCATCGCGCCTTACCGGACAGGCGCGACGGAGCGCGACAAGGGCGGCGCCGAGAAGGAGGCAGAAGGCCTTGTCATCACCTTCGTCGATACGACGAAGAAGGTGGACGACCAGAAGCAGATCGACGCAATGGCGGAAGCCCTGCGCCAGGCGGTGCGGTCCGGCCAGGAGAAGGAAGCATTCCTCTCCCATATGAGCCACGACATGCGGACGCCGATGACGGCCATTTCCGGCCTCACGGACCTTACGCTGCGCATGGATTCCCTGCCGCAGGAGGCCAGGGACAATCTGGAGAAGATCCGCATCTCGAGCAGTTACCTGACCGGCCTCATCGAGGAGGTCCTGGAGACCAGCCGGATCAACGCCGGCAAGATCGTGTCGATCAGCACGCCGGTGATCGAAGATTCGGTCATCCGCGAGGTCTCGACGATCATCGAGGAGCGCGCGAGAAAAGCAAAGATCGATTTCACCTGCGAGACCTTCGGCTGCAAGAGCCAGTACGCGCTCATTGACACGGAGCATGTCTCGAGGATCCTGTTGAACCTGCTCTCCAACGCGGTGAAATTCACGCCGGAGAGCGGAAAAGTGTCGCTCTCGACCTACGTCAGCTATTCCGGCAGCCGTGTCGAACACCGCTATGTGATCACGGATTCCGGCCGCGGCATGAGTGAGGCCTTCCAGCAGAAGATGTACCAGCCCTTCACGCAGGAAGTGGAAGAGGGCGGAGCACATTCCGGCACCGGTCTCGGCCTCTACATCGTGCGGAGCCTTGTGAACCTGCTCGGCGGGTCCATCATCTGCCGCAGCGAGAAGGGCGAGGGAACTGTCTTCACCGTGATCATGCACTATGATCTCGCCACCAGCGAGCAGGTGCGGATGCACCGCCAGCAGGCGGTCATGTACGAAGACCGGGTCCTCTACGGAAAGAATGTCCTGATCGCGGAGGACAACGCGATCAATGCGGAGGTCATCATCCGGATCCTCGCGACGAAGGGGATCCACTCGGAGCTGGCGCGCGACGGCAAGGAGGCGCTTGATTTCTTCCGGATCAAGGGAGCTTACCATTACCAGGCGGTGATCATGGATATCATGATGCCGGTGATGGACGGCCTCTCGGCCGCCGAGGCCATCCGGAAATCCGACACGGCCGATGCGGAGACGATCCCGATCATCGCCCTGTCCGCGGACGCTTCGGAGGAGACGACAAAGCGCTGCATGAACGCCGGCATGGACTTCCATCTGTTGAAACCAATCGATCCTGATAAGCTTTTCGGCATCCTCTCGGAGGTATTTGAGGAGAACGAAGCTGTCTCAGCCAAAAAAGTGTGAGGCTTCATGGACATACATATACAATATAAACCTTTTTATCACGCCAGTGTGCCGAAAGGCTGGGGAAATGACCCGAACGGCATGATCTGGTTCCGGAACAGGGGACATCTGTTTTTCCAGCATTTTCCGGATGAGCCGCAGTGGGGGACCATGCACTGGGGGCATTTTAAGACAGCTGATTTTGTCAGATGGGAGGAACTGCCGATTGCTTTATGGCCGGATCAGGACTATGAACAGCCCTACGGCTGCTGGTCGGGCACCTCAATTGAGAAGGACGGGAAGCTTGTCCTCATGTATACGGCTTCCCGGACGGACCGGCAGAGCCAGTGTCTGGCGGTCTCGGAGGACGGGGTTCATTTTGAAAAATGCAGTGATAACCCGATCCTGATCGCCGAGGACCTGTCGCCGGAGGTGTCGGTCCTGGATTTCCGCGATCCGAAGATCTTCAAAAAAGACGGGATGTATTACTGCCTGGCGGGAACCATGATAGACGGGTACGGCAACCTGATCCTCTTCAAATCGGAGGATCTTGCGAAATGGTCCTACTGCGGCAGGCTGTTCCGGCAGCAGGAGGGGATGGATCCGGACTATTTCCGGCTGGAAGGCGTCTACGAGTGTCCGGATATCATCGAGTCGAACGGGCAGACAATCATTCTTTCAAGCCCGCAGAAGATGCCGCAGAAGAAGTATATGTACGCCAACATCAATTCCACGGTCTGGATGGCCGGGGATCTCGACTATGAGACCGGGAGATTTCAAATCAGGAATGTAAGGCAGATCGACGACGGTTTTGATTTCTACGCGCCTCAGTGCATGCGCCTGCCCGACGGGCGGACCATCATGATCGCCTGGAAGGAGATGTGGGGGCGCAGCTTCCCGACGGAGGAGTACGGCTGGGTCGGCACCTACACGCTGCCGAGAGAGCTGGTCTTCCGGGACGGGCATCTCTATCAGTACCCGGTGCGGGAGCTTGCCGCCTACCGGAAAAATGAAGTGATCGCAGTCGGCGAAACGATCGACGGGGAAATCGCCTGTCCCGGCATCGAGGGAAATGTGATTGAACTCGACGTCACGCTGAACCCGCTCTACACCGAAAAATGCGGCGTCAAATTCTTCGTCGGAGGCGGCCGCGAGACCGTGCTCACCTATGAGCCGGAGGCCGGGACGCTGACATTTGACCGCTCGAGGTCGGGGATCGTTCCGACAGGCAAGGAGGATACCGCTGTGCGAGTCATTGAGATCGGGCCGATGAAGAGCCTGAGGCTCCAGATCTTCCTGGATGTGTCCTGTGCGGAAGTCTTTGTCAACTGGGGCCAGTACGTGATGACCGGAAACGTATTTCCGGAAGCCGGGGATACCGGCGTGCGCTTCTTCGCGGAGGGCGGGAAGGCGAGGCTGGTGTCGGCGGTAAAGTATGATATCGTAGTGTGAGTGTGAAAAAAACGGGGACGATTCCTGTACAAAAAAAGATTCTCGCAAATGGCGTGGCTTCGGCCACGCCTTTTCACTGGGCCTTCGGAGCAGACGAAAAAAAAAATTTCCTATTTACCTATTGACCAACTAGGAAAATAGGAGTATAGTACAAACATTGAATTTGAGCAACCAATCAGGAAAGGAGAGGAATGCAATGTATAGAACAAATACTTCTTATGAATCCATCATGTGTTGTAGTCGAATGTTGTTCTCCCGGGCATATCCATATGGCCAGGTGCATTCGTCTGTTTTGTGTTGCCGCTGCACCGATGTATAGCGTTTCGCTGCTTAGCTGAAATGTGATAAACGCCATTTGCCCGGGAGCTTGCTGAGAAGCCCCGGCTTTTTTTGTGCTCAGATTCCTTATACCGGTGTCAACCAATCACCTGGAAATTCGAAAAGAGGTAAACAATTATGAAGAAATATTTGAAACGTGCAGGAGCCGTGCTCCTTGGATTAACACTTGCTATTGCTTCTCTTACTGGTTGCGGAGCAAAACAGACTGTTACTGAAACGCAGAATAACGCGTCCACAGAAAAGACTGTATACAGAACTGTGGACGAAATCAAAGAAAGCGGAACAATCAACATCGGTGTATTTTCTGATAAGAGTCCTTTTGGTTATGTAGATGAGAAAGGTGAATATCAGGGCTATGATGTCTACTTTGGTAATCGCATCGGCGAAGATCTTGGCGTAAAGATTAATTATGTTTCAACTGAGGCCGCTAACCGCATTGAGTATCTCCAGACCGGAAAGGTGGATATCATTCTCGCAAACTTCACCGTCACAGAAGAACGCGCACAGGAAGTTGACTTCGCACTTCCGTATATGAATGTTGCTCTGGGTGTTGTTTCCCCTGACAGTGCAGTCATTACCAGCCTTGATGAGATCGGAGCTGATGATGAAGTGATTGTGATTTCCGGTACAACGGCTGAAACTTATCTGGAAAAGAATTATCCGAATATCAAGCTGCAGAAATATGACGCATATGCAGAGGCAAAAACTGCATTTGAAAACGGAAACGGCATTGCATGGGCCAATGATAATACCGAAGTCATCGCATTCGCCATTGAAAATCCCGGCTACACCGTGGGAATTCCTTCTCTGGGCAGTGCAGATACCATTGCAG
>DFFD01000204.1:4771-5194 GCA_002369495.1 Lachnospiraceae bacterium UBA3785
CACTCGGCAGTGAGAACTTCTTCCATGCCGACTATGAAGCAACCCTCCTGGACACCTATGGCAAGGACTATGAAGATACTCTCGTTGTAGAAGGCGGCGTTGCTGCAAATACTGCGCAGACCGTTGTTACTGAAAGCAAAGGCACCATCACAGTAGCAGCATCTCCCACTCCCCATGCAGAGATTCTTGCTCAGGCAGCAAAAATTCTTGCCGGGCAGGGCTGGACACTTGAAGTAACCGAATTTGAAGATTATGTTCAGCCGAATCTTGTTGTTGAGAGCGGCGATATTGATGCAAACTACTTCCAGCATGTTCCTTATCTCGACAATTTTAACGAAGAGAATGGCACTTCTCTTGTATCTGTCGCAGGCATTCATTATGAGCCCTTCGGTATCTATCCGGGCACCAAAGCCGATCTTGCAG
>DFFD01000052.1 GCA_002369495.1 Lachnospiraceae bacterium UBA3785
ACGTCGCTTCTCTCAAAGGTCAGGCTTGCCCTGACGGGCTTTCCGAGATATTTTCCGACGATCGAAGAAGTTGTGCCGCCGCAGACAATGTGCTTGCCCTCTTTCGAGAAGAACAGGGACATCATGCGGTCGCAGTCATCCCGGTTGCGCGGCGGGCCGAACAGGATATTCATCGGCTCCCGTTTCCGCATTTTCACGACGCAGGCTGTCGCATCGTCTCCCGGGTGGTAGCCGTATTCCTTATCGCACTGGTCGACAAGCATGGTCGCAAGCGTTTTGGCCGTATAGCCGACCGCCACCAGCGCCTGCATGAACTCTGCGATGTCTTCCCATTTCCATCCGAAATTGTAGGCAAGTCCGATCCCGGCATGCGGGCATCCGTCGCTCATCGCGATCATGCAGTCGCCCTCCTGCAGGCTGATCACGGATTTCAGCACTTTCTTCCCGCCGATATTCAGTTCGGTCTTCGGATAGTCGTAGATCTCATCGCCCCTGATGAAGATGACCGGCGGATTGTCATACTGGATGATCTCGACCGTCCGGTTTGCGATAACGTGTATGATGGTGAACGTGGAATACGCGACACCTCTCACAGAACAGATCGGCAGAGTTGCGGCGATCGTATCAACGCAGTCCTCCAGCGCCAGTCCTTCCGCCAGCATGGTGGAGATGATCTTCGAGGTCAGGGTGGATAAAATGCTCGCTTTTACGCCGCTGCCAAGCCCGTCCGCAAGGACGATGACCTGGGAGTTCTCCCCCTGTTCCACAATATCCACGTGATCGCCGCACAGCTGCTCGCCCTCATGGTTGATGCTTTTCCAACCGATCTCAGCGCACAAATTATTCATCCCTGATCGACTCCTTCAGCTTGGTAAGCGCAATCTTTGTCTCCGCGGCCGTCTCTCCCAGGAGGGAAGCGATTTCCTGCACGATCCGCATCTGGCGATCCACCACATTGTCGGCGATCTCAACGGTCTGCCGGCAGATCTCTTCCTTACGTTCCTTCTGCGACTCCTGCTCGGTCACATCGCGGAAAATGCCGAGAATCGCGCGGAACTCCTTGTCGTAGACGATGGTCTTCTCCACATATTTTCCGTACTCGGCCAGGTACTCGCGCTTGCCGTAGATCGATCTCCCACCGGAGAGCACGCGCACGAAATCGGTCGGATCGAGGATGCGCACCGCCTGGTCGCTCAGGATGTCGCTCGCACTTCGCAGATTGAAAATGCGGAGCGCCGCCGGATTGATCTGCTGTACTTCCAGCTTCTCGTTGAGGACGATGAGGCCGTTGGGGGAATTGCGCGAGATGGTGTCGGAGAAGTTCTCCGCCTTGTCCTTTAAGAACGGCAGGCACATGGAGATCTCCGCTTTGCCCTGCAGCACCGCGACCGCTTTCTCCCGGCAGGTATTGTAGCCGCAGGAGCCGCAGTTGAGTTCATCGGAGGGCTTCCGCTTGCCCATCTGCTGCAGCGTATTCTGAATCTCTTCCTCGCTCGGCATATAGGTATGGCGGTCGATCGCTTCAAACCGTTTTCCAAGCTCATGCTCTGCAGGCTGCGAAACTTCGAAATCCTTTTTGCCCGCATACCTGGAAACCGCCATGTAGTCCCTGACCGGAGAACGGTGGAACTTCTCCATGACCGGGCCGCCGATGCAGCTGCCGGAACAGGAGGACATCTCGATAAAGCAGTGATGCAGGTTGCCGGCCTCGATATCCTTTAACGCGGCAATGCAGTTTTCGGTCCCGTCAACCGCCATGTACGCATAGTCCGGGTTGCTCATCTGCATGGTCTTTAAGATGCCGCCGGCTGTCGGGAAGAATCTTGCGCGGCTGTTTTCATTTTCATCGCACTTTGCTTCCGGCTCGATGTGCGCTGCTTTGAACATCGCCGTCAGCTCGTCAAAGGTCAGCACGGCATCTACGATCCCTTCGTACTGCTGCGCCTCATCCTTTTTCGCGACGCAGGGGCCGATAAAGACCGTCTTTGCGTTCGGGATCCGTTTCTTTATGTCCATGCAGTGCGCCTGCATCGGGGAAAGAACGTCGGCGAGATACGGCAGAAGATGCGGAAAATACTTCTGGATCAGCAGGTTGACCGAATGACAGCAGGACGTGATGATAATGTCCTTCGACGCTTCGCTGACCATGCGGTCGTACTCTCTCTTGACGATCGTCGCGCCGACCGCGGTCTCCTCCGCATCGTAAAATCCGAGCTTCTTCAGCGCAGCCCGCATGGATTCGATCCCCACACCTTCATAGTTGGCGATGAAAGAAGGCGCCAGGCTGACCACGACCGGGTCCCCGCTCTGCAGCAGGACCTTCACTTTCTCCGTCTCCTCGACGATCTGCTTGGCGTTTTGCGGACATACGACGAAACACTGGCCGCACATGATGCATTCGTTCGCAATGATGTAAGCCTGGTTTCCGGAAAAACGGATCGCCTTGACGGGGCAGTGACGAATGCATTTGTAACAGTTCTTACAGTTTGATTTTTTCAGCGTCAGACATTCCATTCCGTATTACCCCCTGTTCAGTTTTGCCAGCACTTTATCCCGGAAGAACTCATCAAAGCCTTCCGGCGTGATGCCGGTGTACACATCGTCATCGACCGTGATCGTGACGCCGACACGGTTGCAGCGGCCGGTGCAGAAGCTGCCGGTCAGCGCGATCTGATCTTCCAGATGATTCTTTTCAACCGCTTCCTGAAACAGCGCGACAATTCTTTCGGCCCCTTTTAAATGACAGGCGGAACCGATGCATATCGAAATAATGATCATAATGAGGCACTCCTTATCCTTGAGCTGGTAATCCCGTCGGAACCATCATACCATAGATTCCAGGCAAAATCCAGAAAGCGCTCATGCTTTGCGGGATAAGAAAAAATAAACTTTTCCTGCTACTATATCTGTAGTATAATATGATTGTTTCAGGCTGATCCGGCAAATGAAAGGACAGGCGCATTTTGAAAAAGAAAAGCTTGGTTTACGGTGTAGCGGCGACAGTCTCGATTCCTCTTGCAGTGGGAATCACGGTTCAGGGGTCCGCGAATCACGTTTATGCGGACGAGCTGCAGGACGAAGGGCAGAGCGAAGCCTCCACCCAGACAATTGAGGAGGCGGAGGAGCAGTATGTGAATGCACGGGATGCCGCGAACGCAGCAAGGCAGGACGCGGAAACGACCCGGCAGGAAGCAGACGAGGCGGAGCAGAGGCGGAAGGAAGCCGAAGCGGCGGAGGAGAGCGCAGAGGCCTCTCTTGCGGAGGCAGACCAGGCTCTCTCCGGGGCTCTTGATGATAAAAAGCAGGAAGCCGCCGATGCCGCCGGCGAGGCAGCGCGCGCGGAAGCAGAGGCCGTGAAGCAGGCGGAGGATGCCGCGAAAGCCCTCGAGGAGGCTCAGCAGGAAGCGGCGGCCGCGGATCAGAGAGCGGCGGACGCGGAGCAGAAACTGGCCGATGTGAGAGAATCGGCCGGGGAGAAAGGAACCGCGGAGGCGCTCGCGCAGGCGGAAGCCGAGGAGCAGGCGCGGAAGGATGCTGTCGATGAGGCCCGCGCCGCTGCCGAAGCGAGCGGGAACGCTGCGGATGAGGCGCGGTCGGCTGCCGGAAATGCCGCCGCGAATCTTGAAAACGCGAAGGCGGACAGGGACGCTGCCGCCGCGGAGAAAGGGCAGGCGGATCAGACCCTTGCGGATGCGGCTAAGGCTGTGCAGGACGCGCAGGATGAATACGACGCGGCGGTCGCTGCCCAGACGGATGAGGCGATCCGGCAGACAGAGGAGTACAAGGCTCTTCAGGAAGCCGAGAAGGCTCTTCAGGATGCCCGGGATGCGGAGAGCGCGGCGCAGAGTGCGGCCGACGCTGCGGCAGGCGACGTCGACGCACGTGAGAACGATGTGAAGGCGGCAGAAGGGGAGCTCACGGAAAAGCAGGCAGAGCTCTCGGCGGCTCAGGCTGAGGAGGACGCTGCCGCGGAGGCTGAGAAGACGGCGGCAGAGCAGCTGGAGGCGGCCGTGAAGGATACGGAGGACAAACAACAGGTTCTCGCGGAGGCGGAGAGCGCTCTTGCGGCGGCCGGCGAAGCGAAGAACAGCGCCGATGCTGCCGCAGCCGATGCCCAGGCAGCGCTTGATACGGCCGGCGCTCAGAAGAGCGACGCCGACCGGGCTGTCACGGACGCGGAGAGCGAAGCCGAAGCAAAGGCCGACGCGGTCGACGAAGCCCGCGCTCTTGAAGAGACAATGAAGGACGCCCTGGACGATGCCGGGGATGCCGCCCGGGAGGCGGAGGACCGGAAGGCTGCCGCCGAAAATGACGTGACGGCCGCCGCCGCCGCGGTCTCAGAGGCCTCGCAGGCGAGAGAGAACGCAGCCGGGAAGCTTCAGGATGAGAAAGAACTTCTTAAAACCGCTGAGGAGACGGCGGATGAGAAGGCGAACGCTTACCGCGACGCGGACACCGCCGCAAAGGCCGCCCGGGAGAACGCGGAGGCGAAGAAAACGGCTGCAGCGGCCGCTAAGGAGCAGATCGCAAAGGGAACCTACGGGTTCTTCGAGACGGTGGGCGCTGATGGGGCGCTTCAGGCTCTTAATACGGAGCACGAGAAGAACCTGATCCAGCCTGGAGAGGCGAAGGATTCGACCTCTCTTGACAATATGCGCGAAGCCTTCAAATGGCTGCATACGTTCAATGAACTTCGGAAAGGCCTTGGGCTTTCCGAGCTTAAGGTATCGGATACGCTGACGGCGATGGCGCAGTTTGATGCGGATTATTCGGACACGGTGATTGCGCATGCGAAGGTTTTCAATGTCGGCGAGAATGTCGCCTGGAATTACGGTTCGGATCCTTTCCTTCAGTGGTATTACGAGGAGAAGGGCGTCTATGACCGCCTGAACGGAAATGCCGGGGATGCCGGCTATCTGCTCAGCGGGCTGGAGGACAGCTGCCTGGCTTCCTACAATAAGGGATACAATTCCGAGGACACGGTCACAGGCCACTATGAAAATGTGATCAAAACCTCCTATGATTATACCGGCATGGCCGTCTGCACGCGCGGAACGATGAACAGATGGCTGACGCAGGCGCATACATTTTCCGGCAGAGCTGCGGCCGGCGATTACAGCGCCGATCTTGACACCTACGAGAAGCGGTTCAATGACTACTATGATCCGCTTCTTGACGCAGAGAGCGAGGCGGACGCGGCAGAGGAAGCCGCCGCGCAGGCGGAGCAGGCCGCGGAGGCCGCGAAAGCCGCAAGCGAGGCAGCAGCGAAGGCGGCTGCCGATCAGGCGCAGGCTGTCAAGGCCGCACAGGATGCGCTGGACGATGCGGAGGCAGCGCTGAAAGCAGCGGAAGGCGTGCTCGCAGAGAAGAAAAACGCCCGCGATCAGGCGGCGCTGGCATCCGAGGAGGCTGCTGCCGTGGAAAAAGCGGCCGATGAAGCGTATCAGGCCGCGGTCAGGGCGAGAGAGGCGGCAGAGCAGGATCTTGAAAACGCAAGAGCCGCCCTCACCGCTGCCGAAGCAGAAGCCGCGGAAGCGGAGGAAAAGCTCGCGGACGCACAGCGCTCGCTCGCCGAAAAGCAGGCGGAGCAGCAGAAAGCGGGCGAAGCCCTGACAGCCGCGGAGGAAGCGAAGGCGGCTGCCGAACGCTCCCTCAGGGAATCCGAAAAGCAGCTGGATGACGCCCGCGGAAAGCACGATGAGGCGGCCGCGAAGCTCAAAGCGGCTGCGGACAGCACGGCGGGGAAACAGGCTGCCGTCGATAAAGCCCAGGCAGGCCTTGAAGCGGCAGAAAAGGCTCTCGCCGACGCGAAGAAAGCCTCCGAACAGGCGGATCAGGATCTTAAGGACGCGAAGGAGACCGTGAAGAAAGCGGAAACGGCAAGAGATGACGCGGACGCTGCCGTCAAAGCTCTCCTTGATACGGAGCACATCAGGGAACTTGAGGAGAAGCTTAAGGCAGCGAAAGCAGCCGAAACCGCGGCGGAAAATGCCGCCGGGGAGGCGCAGAAGAAGCTGGCGGATGCGGAAGAAGCCGAGAGGGACGCGCAGGCCGCGAAGGATGCTGCAGATGCCGCCCTCGCGAAAGCTGAAGAGGAGGCGTCAGCGGACGTCCGGGCTTTGGCGGCAGCTGAAGAGGCCCATGAGGCGGCGAAAGCCGATACCGAAGAAGTACGGAACGCGGTAAAGAAGGTCGCCGACGCGGAAAAAGCCCTTCAGGAGGCGGAGAGCGATGCGGAAGCGGCGAAGGCAGCTCTCGCAGAAGCAGAAGCTGCAGCGGAGGAGGCCGCGTATGCGAAGGCGGCCGCAGAGAAGGCCCGCGAGGCGGCTGATCAGGAATATGCGGGCATCAGGGATGTCACGGCGGAAGACCTGAAGGAAGCTCAGGATCTCACGGTCTCCCCGTACGAGGATTTTGCTGAGCAGATCGAAGACTTCCGGGAGGCTGATAAGAAGCTGAGCGAGGCCGCGGCAGCGGCCGGCGCGGCGCAGGACGAGGCGGATACGGCGGCTGAGAGGCTTGCGAAGGCCGAGGCGGCGCTGAAGCAGGCGGAAGCGGATCTTATTGCCGCGAAGCTGAACGCCCAGATGAAGCTGGCATTTCTCTACGGAGAGAATTCAAAGGTCAGAAAAGGCGGGCAGAAGAACCTGTCGTTCGGCGTAAACGGAAGTCTTCCGCTGTTCCGCCGGCTGATCGTGGACGGTGAGACGGTCGCCGTGGCCGATTACGACGCGGTGCAGGGCTCAACGCTGTTCGACGTCACGCCGGAATACCTGGACAGTCTTAAGACGGGGGTGCACGAGCTCACGGTCTCCTACGAGTATGGGGACATCTCGACGACCTTTGAGCTTCTCGAGGCGGAAAAACCGGCGGAAGAGCCGGGATCGCCGTCGGAGATCCCGTCCGTGAGTCCGACACCGGCAGCGCCGTCGGATGTTCCGTCTGTGAGCCCGGCTCCGGACCTGCCGTCGGCGGTTCCGTCCGTGAGCCCGGCAGCTGCCGTGCCGGCAGCCGGTCCGGCTGTCAGCCCAGCGTCTGCCCTGCCGGGCACCAGGACGGCCGAGGTACCTCAGACCGGGGATATGTCCGCGTCGGGCGGCTGGCTGGGGCTCATTGCCGGGATGTCGGCGCTCCTCGGCGGCCTGTTCCGCAGAAAGAAGGATGAAGAGTAAAATAAGAAGGGACTCTGCTCTCAGGCGGAGTCCTTTTTTATGAGGGGTTCTGAACAGCACCCGGATATGTTATAATAGGTGCGGAGAATGAACACATCTGCCGAAAACGGCACCTGAAGGAGGTATACAATGCTGACAGTCACACTTGGAAAAACCGGGATCACAGTTCCTAAAAACGGCTTCGGCGCGCTGCCGATCCAGCGCGTCTCAGAGGAATACGCCGGGATGCTGCTGAAGAAGGCCTATGCGAGCGGGATACGCTATTTTGACACCGCGCGGGCATACTCTGACAGCGAGAAGAAGATCGGGCTCGCGCTGGCGGACGTGCGGGAGGACATTTTCATTGCGACCAAGACCGGGGCGCAGACGGCGGAGGCATTCCGGAAGGACCTTGAGACGAGCCTTCAGATGCTGAAAACAGACTATATCGACGTCTATCAGTTCCACAATCCGCCGTTCTGCCCGCGGCCCGGGGATGAGTCCGGGCTTTACGACGCAGCGCTTGAGGCGAAAGCCCAGGGAAAGATCCGTCATATCGGGATCACGAACCACCGCCTTAATATCGCCGAGGAGGCGATCGAGAGCGGCCTCTACGAGACGCTGCAGTTCCCGTTCAGCTATCTCGCGACGGAGAAGGATCTTGCACTGGTGGAAAAATGCAAAGCGCACAACATGGGATTTGTCGCGATGAAAGGCCTGTCCGGCGGGCTCCTGAACCGGGCTGACCTCTGCTATGCGTTCATGTGCGAGTATGATAACGTCCTTCCGATCTGGGGCGTCCAGCGCGAGAGCGAGCTCGACGAATTCCTGAGCTTTGCCGTGACGCAGCCCGAGATGAACGCGGAGCGGCGGGCCGCCATCGAAAAGGACCGGGAGGAGCTGCTCGGTGATTTCTGCCGGGGCTGCGGCTACTGCATGCCCTGCACCGTGGGGATCCAGATCAACGACTGCGCGCGCATGCGGCAGATGATCCGGCGCTCGCCTTCCGCAAGGTGGCTCACACCGGAGTGGCAGGAGAAAATGCTCACGATCGAAAAATGTGTCGACTGCGGCCGCTGCAAGTCAAAATGTCCCTACGGACTGGATACCCCCGCGCTTCTCAGGGAGAACCTTAAGGATTATAAGCGGATCCTCGCGGGGGAGATTGAGGTTTAAGAGACAAACAGGTTCTCCTCAAGCATGGTGACGAGCCTGGTGAGGCCGGCTCTGTCCTCCTCGGAAAAGCGGGAAAAGGAAGGGCTGTCGATGTCGAGGACGCCGGCCACCCGGCCGTCCCTGTGCAGCGGGATGACGATCTCCGAGTTCGAGGCGCTGTCGCAGGCGATGTGGCCGGGGAAGGCGTGGACGTCGGGGACGAGCAGGGTTTTATTTTCAAGGGCCGCGGTCCCGCAGACGCCCCTGCCAGGGGGGATCTCGACGCAGGCGGGTTTGCCCTGGAAGGGACCCAGGATGAGTCTGCCGCCCTCGGCGAGGTAGAAGCCGGCCCAGTTGATGTCGGGAAGCGTATCGAAAATGAGCGCGGAGATGTTGGCGAGGTTGGCGGTCAGGTGCGGGACGCCGGCGATGAGCGCGGCAGCCTGCCGGGTCAGAAGATCGTAATCGGTTCGGTTCATGGGGGATTCCTCTCTGCTGATGGTTGACAGTGTTTCTCTTTATTGTAAAATGTTTTGTGCCTGCGTGCAAGGTGTCAGCGGATTTTGATGTCTGCGATTCCGGATACCTGAAAGGCAGTGGCGCCGAATTACGTGAAAAATAAATGACAGGAAGGTTTACAGCGTGAAAGAAACGGAATTCAATGATACGAAACCGGATCAGATCAAGGTGCGCGGAGGCAGAGTCCACAACCTCAAAAATATTGACGTCGATATCCCGCTCAACATGCTCGTGGGGTCGCCGGCGTGTCCGGGTCCGGGAAATCATCTCTTGCTCTGGGGATCCTCTACGCGGAGGGCTCGAGAAGATACCTGGAATCCCTCTCGACCTACACAAGGCGGCGCATGACCCAGGCCGAAAAGGCGCAGGTCGATGAGGTACTGTACGTGCCGGCGGCGCTGGCGC
>DFFD01000113.1:0-129 GCA_002369495.1 Lachnospiraceae bacterium UBA3785
AGCAGGCCCTTTCCATCTGCAAGGCTCCGACGGTCGTGCAGATCGGCGAGAAGGTCACCAAGGGCCTTGGCTGCGGTGGCCGTCCGGAAGTCGGCGAGCAGGCTGCGACGGAGAGCGAAGATGAGATCC
>DFFD01000113.1:241-5237 GCA_002369495.1 Lachnospiraceae bacterium UBA3785
GCGGCGGCACCGGCACGGGCGCTGCACCGGTCATCGCGAAGATCGCGAAGGACCTCGGCTGCCTGACCGTCGGCGTTGTCACGAAGCCTTTCCGGTTCGAGGCAAAGAAGCGCATGGAAAATGCCCTTGCCGGCATCGAAAAGCTGAAAGACAGCGTGGATACGCTTATCGTCATCCCGAACGACAAGCTGCTTGAGATCGTTGACCGCCGGACCACGATGCCGGAAGCCCTGAAGAAGGCGGACGAAGTCCTTCAGCAGGCTGTCCAGGGCATTACAGACCTGATCAACCAGCCGGCGCTCATCAACCTCGACTTCGCGGACGTCCAGACCGTCATGACCGACGCGGGCATCGCCCACATCGGTATCGGCGAGTCCAAGGGCGATTCCAAGGCGCTCGAGGCAGTGCAGCAGGCCGTGGAGAGCCCGCTTCTCGAGACATCCATCAAGGGCGCGGAGAAGGTTATCATCAACATCCGCGGCGACATCTCCCTTATGGACGCCAACGACGCGGCCAGCTACGTCCAGGATATCACCGGCGACGACGCCAACATCATTTTCGGCGCCATGTATGATGATTCCGTTCCGGATGCCTGCACGATCACGGTCATCGCGACCGGCCTTACCGACGTCAACGCGAGAGCGAAGAAGGAAGAGCCGGCTGCTCCGAAGGCCGAGGCTCCGGCGGCAGCGCCGATGCCGACATTTGTGAAGCCGAACTACAGCCAGTACAAGGCTCAGGCTCCGCAGATCGAGTTCCAGCAGACTCCGGTCAGGAGCAACGTTGAGAAGCAGGATATCCAGATCCCGGATTTTCTGAAGAGGAAATAAGGCATGAAATGCCCGTTTTGCGGAAATGACAACACGAAGGTCGTGGACTCGCGGCCTGTCGACGACAACACGGCGATCCGCCGCAGACGTCTCTGCGACGCCTGCGGAAAGAGATTTACCTCCTATGAGAAAGTGGAGCTCGCCCCGATCATGGTCGTGAAGAAGGACCAGAACCGGGAACTCTACGACCGCGCGAAGATCGAGGACGGCGTCCTCCGGGCCTGCCACAAGCGGCCGGTCTCCGCGGCCCAGCTCAAGGAGCTGGTGGATTCCGTGGAGAACGACATCTACAACCGCGGCGAGCGGGAGGTGGAGAGTTCCTACATCGGCGAGCTCGTGATGGAGAAGCTGAAGGATATCGATGCGGTCGCGTACGTCCGCTTCGCGAGCGTCTACCGCGAGTTCAAGGATATCGACTCTTTCATGGATGCGTTGAAAAAGATCATAAAGTGAGGGGAGCGCGGCGGGGCCGCGCTCTTTTTTTTAGGGACGGTTCCTGGGGCTGGTTCCCTGCGGGAACCGGCCCCCAGGAACCGTCCCCAAGGTTCCCCAAACCGGCCCCAGGAACCGTCCCCAAAGCTGTCCCCATGTCCCGCCGCAATAAAGTTTCACAAAAGGATTCCATGAAATATTTTTCTATGGTATAATGATAAAAGTTTATGGCTGATGAAGGAGGCGTTTATGAAAAGAGTACTGCTGAAGCTCTCCGGCGAGGCTCTCGCCGGCGAAAAGAAGACCGGGTTTGATGAAGATACCGTCCGCGGTGTCGCGAAGCAGGTGAAGATGATCATGGATGAGGGCTGCGAGGTCGGCATCGTGATCGGCGGCGGAAACTTCTGGCGCGGGCGTTCCTCGAACGCGATCGACCGCTCCAAGGCGGACCAGATCGGCATGCTGGCGACCGTGATGAACTGCCTCTATGTGTCGGAGATCTTCCGTTCGATCGGCATGAAGACCGAGATCCTGACGCCGTTTGCGGTGGGGTCATTTACCAAACTCTACTCCAAAGACCTGGCGGAAGAGTCCCTTGCATCCGGCAAGGCAGTGTTCTTCGCCGGCGGCACGGGCCATCCGTTCTTCTCGACGGACACCGCGACAGTGCTTCGGGCCGTTGAGATCGGCGCCGAGATGATCCTGCTCGCGAAATCGGTCGACGGAGTCTATGACAGCGATCCGAAGTCGAACCCGGACGCGAAGAAATATGCGGAGATCAGCATCGGCGAAGTGGTCGAGAAGGGCCTCGGCGTTGTCGACGGGGCGGCCGCTGTGATCGCGAAGGAAAACAAAATGCCGATGCTTGTGTTCGAACTTGACGGGAAGGACAGCATCGCGCGGGCAGCAAAGGGTATTATTGACGGGACTGTGGTCACCGTTTAAATGAAGGAGGCAGACATGAGCGAAAGAACAAAGGCCTATGAAGAGAAGATGACGAAGACCATGAAGAATCTCGAGGAGGAACTGCAGTCCATCCGCGCGGGCAGGGCAAACCCGCACGTCCTGGACAAGGTGACCGTCGATTATTACGGCTCGCCGACGCCGATCGCTTCCGCGGCCTCCATCTCGGTGCCTGAGGCGAGAATGATCCAGATCCAGCCGTGGGAGCCGAAGATGGTCAAGGCGATCGTCAAGGCAATCCAGAAGTCCGATATCGGCATCAACCCGAGCGACGACGGCCGCGTGATCCGCCTGGTCTTCCCGGAACTCAATGAGGAGCGCCGTAAGCAGCTGGTCAAGGACGTCCGGAAGAAGGGCGAGCAGGCCAAGGTCGCCTGCCGGAACATCCGCCGCGACGGCAACGACATGCTGAAAAAGCTGAAAAAGTCCGAGGATATCTCTGAAGACGAAATCAAGGACGACGAGGAAAAGCTCCAGAAGATCACCGATAAGTACATCAAGAAAGTTGATGAGATGGTGGATGCGAAGACAAAGGAGCTTATGACGATCTGATGAAGACAATTGCCGTTTTGGGATCGACCGGTTCGATCGGGACCCAGACTCTGGACGTGGTCCGCACCCATCCGGAGCTCTTCACGGTCGCCGCGATATCCTGTGACAGAAATATTGAGATGGCAGAGCGGCAGGCGCGGGAAATGAAACCCGCGCTTTGCGCCGTTTACAACGAGGAAGCCGCGAAGGATCTGGCGGTCCGGCTGGCGGACACGGACGTCCGCGTCGTATCGGGCATGGAAGGCCTTATCGAGCTCGCTGAGCTCCCCGGGACCGACATACTGGTCACGGCAATTGTCGGGATGATCGGCATCAGGCCGACGATCGCGGCGATCAAAGCCGGCAAGGACATTGCGCTCGCCAACAAGGAGACGCTGGTGACGGCCGGGCATATCATCATGCCGCTTGTCCGCGAGAAGGGCGTAAAACTGCTGCCGGTCGATTCGGAGCATTCCGCCATTTTCCAGTCTCTCATGGGGCGGCATGATTCGAAGATCCGCCGCATCCTGCTCACCGCGTCCGGCGGGCCGTTCCGCGGGCGCAGCTATGAGGAACTGAAAAATGTCACCGTCCGGGAAGCGCTCGCGCACCCGACCTGGACCATGGGCCCGAAGATCACGGTCGATTCCGCGACCATGGTCAACAAAGGCCTGGAGGTCATCGAGGCGAAATGGCTCTTTGATGTGCCGGCGGACGATATCGAGGTCCTGATCCAGCCGCAGAGCCTTATCCACTCGGCTGTCGAGTACGAGGACGGTTCGATCATCGCCCAGCTCGGGCCTTCCGACATGCGCATCGCGATCCAGTATGCGCTGACATTCCCGACGCACCTGCCTTCGCCGGCCGTGCCGCTCGATTTCACGAAGATCGCGGGCATGACCTTCGCGCAGCCGGACAATGAAGTCTTCAAGGGGCTTCCGCTGGCGCGCCGCGCGATCGCCGCGGGCGGCTCCATGCCGACCGCTTTCAACGCCGCAAACGAGTGGGCGAACGCGATGTTCAGGCGGGACGAAATTCATTTTACGGACATTTATGATGTGATCGAGGAGGCGATGGACCGCCACACGGTCATAAGCGATCCGTCCGTGGACGAGATCTTCGCGGTGCAGGACGAGATAGACGCCTATTTCGAGGAGAAGCTGCGCGGAAATCTTAAGTAAGGGGATTCTCTATGTTCAAGACAAGACTTATCAGCGGGATCGTGCTCGTCGTTCTCGCACTCGCGACCATCCTGCCCGGGGGGCTTCCGCTGCTGCTCATGGTGGGGTTCATTTCCATCGTCGGCATGCTGGAGTTCTACGGGGTGATGAATGTGATCCGCCGCAGCGAGGCCCAGAAGCCGGCGGCCGGGAGCGAGTATGAGGCGAGAGACCCGAACGCCGGAAGAAATGAGGAGAAGGAGCCGATGAACGCGCTCGCCGCGGCGGGACTTCTCGGCGCGGTCGTCTACCTGCTGCTCATTGCCTTCGCGCCGAAGCAGTACTATCTCTTCGGGATCGTGGGAACGCTGACGCTGATCCTGGCGGTTTATGTGTTCACATTTCCGCGTTTTCATGCGGACCAGGCGATGTCCGCCTTCGCGGGCATGGTTTATGTGACGGTCACGCTGGGGTTCATCTACACGACGCGCATGGCCTACGACGGGCATGTGCTGGTCTGGCTGATCTTCCTGAGCTCCTGGGGAGCCGACACGTGCGCCTACTGCGTCGGAAGGCTCCTGGGGCGGCACAAGATGGCGCCGATCCTCTCGCCGAAGAAGTCGGTCGAAGGCGCTGTCGGCGGCGTCGTCGGCGCCGGACTTCTCGGGCTCGGCTACGGGACATACCTGGGCCGGCAGGGCTGGGTCTATTTTGTCATCTGCGCGGTCGGCGCGCTGATCTCCATGGTCGGCGACCTCGCCGCATCCGGCATCAAGCGGGATAAGGGCATCAAGGACTACGGCGCCCTGATCCCGGGTCACGGCGGCATCCTGGACCGTTTTGACAGCGTGATCTTTACAGCCCCGATCATCTATTTCCTTTCCATACTGCTTATTCGGGTCTGACTGGGAGGTTTTTCTTCTGCAATGAAGTGGATTATTGCATTTCTGATCTTTTCGATCCTGATACTCTTTCATGAGTTCGGGCACTTTATCGTCGCGAAAATGTCCGGCGTCGAGGTCGTGGAATTCTCCATGGGCTTCGGGCCGCGGATTTTCTCGACGGTGCGCGGGGGCACCC
>DFFD01000162.1 GCA_002369495.1 Lachnospiraceae bacterium UBA3785
CCCCTCTGCGAAGAACCGTCCCCATATGTCGTCACTTCACCTCAAACCGATACCCCTTCCCCCACACCGTCACAAGGTATGCGGGCACCTGAGGATCATCCTCGATCTTCTTCCGGATCCTCCGGATGTGAACCATCACGGTATTGTTCGCGCTCAGGTAATAGGGCTCCTCCCAGACCGACTCGTAAATGTTGCCGATTGTGAAAACCTTCCCGGGATGCTCCATAAACAGCTGCAGGATCTTGGACTCAAGCACCGTGAGCTCGATCTTCTCGCCCCTCTTCAGCACATAGTTCCCGGTCCTGTGCATCTCAAGATCGCCCGCGATGACCGCATCGTCCGCCCCCGTCTCCTCCGGCCGGTCGTAGACGTTGCGCCGCCGGATGAGCGCGCGAACCCTCGCGATCAGCTCGACATACGAAAACGGCTTCGTCAGGTAGTCATCGGCCCCGATCGTAAGCCCCAGCATCTTGTCGTAATCCCGCGACCGCGCGGTCAGAAGGAGCACCGGCACGCTCGACTTCTTCCTGAGCTCCTCCAGAACGTCGAACCCGGAGATGCCCGGCAGCATGATATCAAGAACCACCAGCTCCGTCTGTGCGTCAAACCGGACGAGCGCGTCCTCCCCGCTCGCCGCCTCCTCGACGAGGAACCCCTCAGCCTTCAGGATCACGCCGATCCCCTCGCGGATGTCCGCGTCATCCTCAACCAGCAGTATCTTGCTTTTCGGCTTCGTCATGTTTCTCCCCCTCTTTCGGAAAATGAAGTTCCGTCACATACCTGCCCTCAGCTTCCTGCGTAAAAAGCGCGCCTCCCATCGCTCTCATCATGATCGCGATGTTCTTCGTGCCGATCCCGGCACTCTCCCGCCCGTTCCCGAGCGGCGAGACCGCGTTTTCAAAGCGGATGAGGATTTCATTTTCCGTCTCACGGACCGCAAGGAGCACCTCCTCCGCCCGGTCCGCATACTTCATAAAGTTCGAGACCAGATTATTCACGATCCGGCCCAGATAATCGTAGTCGACAAGGACCGTCCCCTTAAGATCCTCCATCCCCCGGGCCGTCACGGAAAACCCTTTCTCCGCAAGAACCGCACAGATTTCGGACAGATAGTCGGAAAATACAGCCCCCGCGCTCTCCCGGGAAAGCTCCCGGTCTTTCCCGGCGCTGCTGACCCGGAAATGCTCGAACATCCCGTCCGAAAGCTCCCGGATCTCCTCCGCCTTCCCGGCAGCCCTGTCAAGGTACTTCGTTCCGTCCTCTCTCTGCCGCTTCGCGATCTCAAGGTACGTGGTCAGAGCCGTGAGCGGTGTCCGAAGGTCGTGGGACATCCCGAGGACCAGCTTCTCCTCCGCCTCTCGCATCTCGGCCTCGCGGGTTTTGCGCGCTTTCAGCTCCGCCCGCATCCGGTCAAGATCCCGGGCGAGCTCCGCGATCTCGTCGTCCCCCTCAATGGTCACGTGCCCGTCGAAATCGCCGCGGCTGATCACGGCGACCTCCTTCTGCAGCTTCCGGATATAGTCGACATCCGCCTGCATGGTGCCGGAAAAATAGCCGATCCCGGCCAGGATCGCGATGAGAGCCGAAAGGAAGGTCAGGCCGACAACGAGAGCCGGATTGTCCGTTTTTCCAAAATAAACCAGCGCCTGCCCGTCCGCAAAGTCCGCTTCCACAGTCGTCTTTATCGTTGACGCATCATAATCCCCGGAGCGAAAAAGACCGCCCCGGTCTCCCGTATAGAGAACGATCTCTCCCTCCCGTATAACCACCAGCTGGCGGAGGAAGTGTTCCGCCCGGAAGGCCTCCACGGCAGCATAGTCTTCCGCCGTCACCTCATTAAGGCGGATGTATTCCTCAAACTCCTGTTTCAGGCTCTCTCTCTTAAGATGGGCTCCTTCGCTTCCGACGGTCAGATAGTCAACCGCTTCTCTTCCGATGAGATAGATTGAAGCGAACACCAATATGGCAAAAAATGCGCTCTTAAAAAGTCTCTTTCTCGACTTGGCCGCCAGCCCAGATCCGTTTTTCTTCTCCATGCCTATGCTTCCTGCACCGCTCCTTATCCGCCGCCTTCGCTTCGACCAAATATATCCACCTGTACGGTTGCCATCCCAAGGTGATATTATGATGCGATTTTATAGCTATCATAATATCACCTTGGGATGAGCGACCTACCCATATATGAGCAAAACGATTCGCGAAGCGAATCTTTAAGCACGCGAAGCGGGCGGTTTTGCGAATGTATGGGTAGGTTGGATGTCTGAAAGGACATCCAACCATACAGGTGGAAATATATCGTAACTGTTCAGCACCCCCATTCGCGGGGGGCTGAACGGTTACACTATATCACAAACCCGGGGCCTTTTTCCACCTGTTCTCGACATACCTGCGCTTGCCGGAGGCCAGCACCGGGATCTCGTCGACAAAGACCGGCGTGATTGTTGCATTTTCCCCGAAATACGGGCGGATGCGGCCGAGGATGTCGTCGACGTCCATCTTAAACGGATCGCCGTTGAGCTCGAGCGTGTAGGTGTTCTCGGTCTCCTGGATGAACCGGAACTGCCGGACACCCTTGACATCCCAGAGATTGAGCGACAGGATCATCGGCGTCAGGATGTTGCCCTTCGTGTCATAGATCATATCGCCCCTTCTCCCGTAGATCTCGGTCAGGAAAAGGCGGTAACGGTCCCCGCGCACCTCGCGCTTCGCTTTTGCCAGGTCACCCGTGTCGTAGCGGATGATCGGCATCGCACGGTTCCGAAGGTCCGTGATGACGATGCGGCCGAGCTCCCCGTCCTTACAGGGCTCGTCGGAGTCCGTTTTCAGGATCTCGAAGTGGAAATTTTCGCTGTCAATATAATAGGAAGTCCCTTCCCGGGGCTGGATCCCCATGATCCCGTTCTCCTCGTTGGAGTACCAGGCCTGGACCGGGCAGGAAAACTGCTCCGCGAGGCGCTTTCTGGCTGCGGGCGGCATGCTCTCTGAGATCGGGATGATCGAGCGGATGCTGAAGCGGCTCGTATCCACATCGTTCCTGTCGATATAACGGGAAAGCTCCGCAAGAGAGGAGGCGTAGCCGATGAGGCATTTCACCTTCTTCTTTTTGAACATGTCCAGCATCTTCCTGATATCGGCATCCCCCAGACTCGAGGTCTCCACCATGATCATGTTTTCCGCAAAGAGGCGCAGCGCGCTCTTCTTAATTCCATGGACCCAGACGCGCAGGAAGCCCATCTTCATGCCGATGTAGTAACCCGCCATCGCGCCGAAGAAAATGCCGTCCGCCGTGTCGTGGTCAATCTTGTCCCGGTCCTGGATGATCTGAAGCGGCGTCCCGGTCGAGCCGCTGGTGGACATCACGCGGCTCCCCTTCGCGTTCCGGTACTCGCTCGAAAGAAATGCGTCGTACTGTCCCCGGTAGGTATCCTTGTTTACGACCGGCAGCCTCTCAAGCGGCGTATCTTCGGCAAAACCCTTATAGTAGCCGGTCGTTTTCACCGCGTGGCTGATGATCTCCTTAATCTTCCCGTCGGTCTCCCTGACGGAAGTTCCCTCGCGGTAACCCTTCCTGATCTCATCGTAATATTTCCTGACCTTCTCGCCCCGCAGGCTGTCCAGCAGGAAAAATGCAAACCATCTTCCTCTTTCGTCTAAAATCATTACTCCCTCCTGTCTTATGCTGCCGCGCTCTTTTGTCCGGTCATTGAGCCTGCTTCCCTTCTCCGGATTTTGGCGTACAGATACGCTATGAGCAGCAGATGAATAATCGCTATCGGAACAGAATCAATAACAAGCGTGCCAATCATAAGCCGATTTAACGCCCGGTTCGGATTGGCTGCCTGATGGTAAAACAGGATATTCACATCATAGGGATGCGGAGGCGTATAACTGCACACAAAACTGAAGAGAGTGCGTCCGCGGAGCAGGATTTCCAGAGCCGCGTCATAAAGCACCGCTGACCATACTGACCCGGTATACTCGGCTATCATGCTCAAAGCAGCCGCCCAGATTCCCAGGAAAGCCCACATGGCGATATCGAAAGCAGAGTCAAATCCGGCGTGTTCCAGCACCGTGACAAGAGCCCAAACGCCGATAAGGGCGGCAGGCAGGCTCATTCTTCTCCTCAGCGCACCGTAAAATATACCGGCATATATAACCGCCGGAAGGCCTGCCCCATTTATAAGATAGATTTTTACGTTCCTCCATACAGCCGACAGAACAGAAGAGACAAGCGATTTCCCGGCATGAACCGTCCAGTCACCCGGAAGGACCAGCAGCACAACCCCTGCGTAAATGGCTGCCGACAGGATCCCGACTATGAACCAGCGAAGCTTCGGAGCTCCGCCAAGGTAATAATCTTTGAGCTCAGCCTCAGCCAGCAGCCTTATATAGAGGATGAGCACGGCAATCGCAATTGCCTCCGGCACAAGGCACAGGACTAAATCCGAAAACCGGCTCTGGAGAAAGGCGTTGTTTAATGCCCAGCCGGTTATCTTATCTAAAAAGAGATATCCGACGACAAGACCGAATACGATATCGAGCGCCGCAGCCCCAAATTTCTTTCTCATGAATCTCCCTTCTTACAAGGGCCCCTTCCGGGGCCCCTTTTCCTCAGCGGTATCACCAGCGCGGAGCCAGATACTCGGTCGACACATAGCAGTAATTTCCGCAGAAATTAACCATAGCCCATCCGTCTCCCAGATCACGGGCCTGAATATGCACGTTCGGGCAGACAGCGCCCCGGATATTGCCCGCGTCTGCAGTGGATCTCTCCGCCCGAATATTCAGATACTCCGGTGCGGTGCAGGTGTACCAGGAATACCCCCTTTCGAGAGGCAGCTCAGTACCCGATGCGCCGCCGGAAGCTGACTCTTCCGAGGCGAAGGCCATCCCGGCCGTTCCGAGCAGCATGAGTGCGGCAAGAAGCAGCGCGATTGTCGTTTTCGATTTTTTCATCTTCTAACCTCCTGATTAACATTTCTCTTTTGTCCGTTCGAAGTGATCACTCCTGACAGCGACTACTATAGCAGATAGTTCTTACGGGAACCCTTAAGAAATTCTTACAAATTCTTAAATCGTGCGCTAAGGCGAAAAAACGCCCGGATCACTCCGGGCTTCCATTCCTTTTCCTAATTTTAGCATAGAGGCATGCGATAAGCAGAAGATAAAATATCGCCATCGGCACAGTGCAGGCATGGTCATAAGCACCTGTTCCAATCATGAGTTCATTTAACAGCCGATCCGGATTGTTCGGCTGATGGATCAGCAATACCCCGGCATCCTGCGGACTCCAATGAGCATAGCCTTGAAAGAGATTGATAACCTGATGCTCCATCAGAATCACAAAAGGAAAGTTCATGAGCAGCGCAGACCATACCGACCCGGTATACTCGGCAATCAGACCGAACGCTGCCCCCTGAATGCCGCAAAAAAGCATATACGTGACATCTGTTATAGACGTAATCCCATTGTAGGACAGCACCGCGATAATCCCTCCGACAGCGAACAGGGCTGACTTAAGGCTCATCCTTCTCCTTAAAGCACCGTAAAACACGCCTCCCATTAAAAGTACCGGAAAGTATTGCGCATTCGTAAGATAGGTTATTACGCTTTTCCGAACGGCCG
>DFFD01000173.1 GCA_002369495.1 Lachnospiraceae bacterium UBA3785
TCGCGAATCCGTAACCCGGGTAGATCTCATCATACTGCACCATCAGCCGGTCACGCGTCACTTTCGCGACGATGCTGGCGGCTGCGATCGACGCGCTCTTCGCATCTCCCTTGATGATCGGGACCTGCCGGATCGTGATGCCGGGGATCTTCACCGCGTCGTTCAGAAGGACGTCGGGCCCCGGAACAAGTTTTCCGATTGCCTCGCGCATGGCTTCGTAGGTCGCGTTCAGGATGTTGATTTCGTCGATCCGCTGCTCGGACGCCATTCCGATGCCGACCGCCAGAGCTTCCTTCATGATCACGTCGTAGAGCTCCTCGCGCTTCTTCTCGCTCAGCTTCTTCGAATCGTTCAGATAGAGGATCGGGTGATCTTTCGGCAGGATTACCGCGCCGGCCATAACCGGGCCCGCGAGGGGTCCTCTGCCGACCTCGTCGATGCCGGCGATGAGCCCGTACTCCTCGAATCTGTGCTCAAAAACCATCAGGCTCTCGATGCGTTCCAGCTCCTTTTTGAGCTTCTCCGCGGCCTTCTCTTCCTTCTCCCTGAGCTTTGCCAGCTGTTTTTCCGTCATACGAATTCCTCCGGCATCTCCAGGGTGATCCTGCCGAGCTTCCCGCTCCTGAACTCATCGAGCAGCAGGGCCGCCGTACGCTTGTAATCGATCTCACCGCCCTTTATGAGGCAGCCGCGCCTGCGCCCGACTTCCTCCATGAGCGCAAGATCGCTCAGGGACTCATCCGTCTCGTATCTTGCCGCGAGGACGCCCGGGCAGACGGTTTTAAGGCGCCTTACCAGCATGAGCGCAAGCTCCTCCTCGTTCAGGATCTGGTCATTGATCGTGCCGACAAGCGCGAGCTTCTCCCCGACGGCCGGATCCTCAAACTTCGGCCAGAGAAGTCCGGGCGTGTCCAGAAGCTCCACTTTCCCGGAGAGCCGGATCCACTGCTTGCCGCGGGTCACGCCGGGTTTATTGCCCGTCTTTGCGGTCGCCCTGCCGGAAAATGAATTGATGAACGTCGATTTTCCCGCATTCGGGATTCCCGCCACCATGGCGCGGATCGGCCGCGGTTTCATGCCGCGCTTTCTGTCCTTCTCCTGCTTCTCCAGGGAGGCATTTTCAATCGCCTGGGTCACCGCTTTCATGCTGGCGCGCGCCCGCGCGTCGGTGAGGACGCAGGCGTAACCTTTCTCCCTGAAAAATGAAACCCACTTCGCATTCGCCGCCTCGTCCGCAAGGTCCGCCTTGTTCAGGATGAGAAGCCTCGCTTTCCCCTGGGCCAGACGGTCGATATCCGGATTCCTGCCGGACATCGGCACGCGCGCGTCCGTGATCTCAATCACCATATCCACCAGCCGGATATCCTCCTGCATCTGGCGGATCGTTTTGGTCATATGACCGGGATACCACTGTATGTCCATGTACACCTCACGATTTGATGCCGAAACTGGAGAACGGAGTAATCACGAACCATACCTTGCCGATGATCCGGTCTCTCGTGATGCAGCCGATGTCGAGATAGCGGCTGTCCTCGGACTCATCGGCGTTGTCCCCCAGAACGAAATATTCGTTTTTCTCCAGGGTCAGCGCTTCGCGGACCAGACCTTCCGCCTTCATGTCGATCATCCCGGCTTCCCCGAAAAGTTCTCCGTTCACGTAGAGGGAGCCTTCCCTGATCTCCACGGTATCGCCCGGCACGGCGGCCACCCGCTTCACGTGAGCGGCCGCCTCGGCTCTCTCCGAGAGCCGGAACGCGATGATATTGCCTCTCCGGACCCCGAAGATCTTCCCGGTCAGCCTGTCCACCAGGGCGGTGTCGCCCTCGAGAAGACACGGCGCCATGGAGTTTTCATTGATATGGATCTGCTTGCAGAACCCGAACGTGAAGAGAGCTGCCAGAAAAAGAACGATCGCCGTCTCCATGAGATAGACATACACCGCACGTTTTTTCTGCCTTCGCCAGCCTCCGTATTTTTCCGCCATACCCCCTGATCTCCCCTGAATCAATAATCGAAAAAGGGACAGATACAATACTGTATTTGTCCCCTGCTTTCCGCTTTTCTTATTTGATGATTTCCTTGACTCTTGCGCTCTTGCCGGTGCGCTGTCTCAGGTAGTTCAGCTTCGCACGTCTGACTTTGCCGTGGCGGACAACTTCGATCTTTGCGACGTTCGGGCTGTGCAGCGGCCATGTCTTCTCGACGCCGATGCCGTTCGAGACCTTGCGGACAGTGAAGGTCGCGCGGTTGGAGCCGCCCTGGCGCTTCATAACGACGCCCTCGAAGATCTGGATTCTTTCGCGGTTGCCTTCCTTGATCTTGCCGTGGACACGGACCGTGTCGCCGACGCGGAAGTCATCGATGTCTGCTTTTAACTGCTCGTTCTCAATCTCTCTGATAATGTCTGTCATGTTTCTTATTCTCCTTTAATTTACCTGGATGTTCATAACGGGCACGGCGCAGACAATTCGCCGCCTTTCATTTTCTCCCGGAAGAGGACCATCGTATTTAACAGCTTTCCAATTATACTACAGGATAAGCCTTATTGCAAGCTTGTTTTTTATTTTTTCCTGACGGCGAAACAGGAGTATTCTCCCCCGTAAAAACCGAGCATGAAGAGCCTGTTCGCCTCGAAATCAAACGCGTCAAGGAGCACTTCCTCCTTCTTGGGCGTCCGGATCATCACATCGTGGTGGAGATATGTGTTGGCGCCCTCCTTCGCGATGTCGCGGCCGGCGCGCGAAGCCACCTGGCTGTAGTAGGTATCGCTCCTCTCAGGCTTCCTGATCCTCGGCCGGTCGAAGTTTCCGAACCGGACCGTCAGCTCATCCGGATTCTCCGGCTCCGAGGAAATGCGCACCAGCATCCCGTGCTTCAACTTGTCCCTCTGCCCGTTCTGCGGGAAGCAGAAGAACTCCGTCTCGACCCGGCCGTCCTTCAGTTCGTCCTTCGAGCGGCGGAAAGCGACTTTCTCCTTTCCGATCTCCCTGTCAAATGCAAACCCCGCATGAACGATATCATCAAGGAACTCTTCCTCCGCTTCCTCAAAAAATCTCTCAATTTTCTCCTCAAACGTCATCCTGCAACACCTCCTGTCGATGAACGTCTTTTCATTTTTAAACGCACAACGAGGGGCGGAAAGATCGCTCTCTCCGCCCTCGCGCATGCTGGTGGTGGGACTCGAACCCACACGCGGTCGCCCGCAAAAGATTTTGAGTCTTCCTCGTCTGCCATTCCGACACACCAGCTTATTCACGCAGAATACTATAGCAGAATCCGCGTGAAAAGTCCAGTCTTATTTCCCTGCCTCCGCCATCAGCTTCTCATAAACCGGCAGGCAGCTGAAGGTCGCGAAATAGTCCGCCGGCGTCTCCGCCCTCCGGATCATATCGAAGGAGCCGTCCTCGTGAAGCAGGACTTCCGCCGATTTCAGCTTGCCGTTGTAGTTGTAACCC
>DFFD01000101.1:0-1706 GCA_002369495.1 Lachnospiraceae bacterium UBA3785
CCCTTGAAGACGACGAGGTAGATAGGGCAGGGGTGGAAGTGCAGTAATGCACGGAGCTGACTGCTACTAATAGGACGAGGGCTTGACCAGGCAGCTGCGGAGCGATCCGCGGTAAGCCTTGGAAGTGACCGACTTCGGCAGGTAATGTATATGCGGTTTTGAGGGTGTGCGATATTTTTATATCTGCGCATAGGGGAATCTTCTAATGGTAGGAAAGCGGTCTCCAAAACCGTCAATGGGGGTTCGACTCCCTCTTCCCCTGTATGAACCCGCAATCGTATCGATTGCGGGTTTTTTACATTTGTGCGGCGCTGTCGATAGCGGAATGAAAATACATATGTTATAATAAATCCCGCACGCTGACTCCGGAGGAAGAATATGCAGGCGGAATTCGTCGAACCGCTTCTTGAGTGGTATTATGATAACGCGCGGGACCTTCCGTGGCGCAGGTCGAAAGACCCCTACCGCGTCTGGATCTCCGAGATCATGCTCCAGCAGACCCGGGCGCAGGCGGTGATCCCCTATTATGAGAGATTCCTTAAGAGGCTGCCGGATCTTTGGAGTCTTGCGGAGTGCCCGGATGACGAGCTCATGAAGCTCTGGGAAGGCCTCGGCTACTACAGCCGCGCGAGAAACCTGAAAAAGACCGCTGTGCTTCTCACGAATGAGCGGAACGGGACATTTCCGCGATCCGCGGATGAGCTGCGGAAGCTCCCGGGCATCGGGGACTATACAGCAGGCGCGATCGCCTCGATCGCCTTCGGCGAGGCAGTCCCGGCCGTGGACGGAAATGTTCTCCGGGTCATGGCCCGCCTTAAGGAGGATGAGAGAAACATCCTGGATCAGGCAGTGAAAAAGGAGATCGCGGCGGATCTTATAAATGAAGGGCCTGAGGAACCCTTCCGCTTCGGCGACCTGAACCAGGCCTTCATGGATCTCGGATCCATGATCTGCCTTCCGCATGAGAAACCGCTCTGCGAGGAGTGCCCGGTCAGAAGCTGCTGTCTTGCGGCAGCACACGGATCGGCCGGCCGGCTTCCCGTCAGGCTTAAAAAGGGCGGGAGAAGGATGGAACGGCTGACGGTTTTCATTTTCAGGGACGGAGAGAAAATCGCGGTGCGAAAACGTCCGGAGCGAGGACTTCTCGCGGGACTCTATGAATTCCCGAACAGGAAAGGGACTCTTACCGCGGACGAGGCCATCAGGTATGCGGCGGAGAACGGACTGTTTGCGGTTCGCGTACAGGCTTTGCCGGCGGCGAAGCATGTATTTTCCCATGTGACCTGGGAGATGACCGGCTACGAGGTCAGAGTGCCCGGGGCGTCCGGGGAAAAAGACGGGTTTATCTTTGCGGAACCCGCAGAAATTGAAGGAAACTATCCGATACCGTCTGCGTTTGCGGCTTACGCGAAAGCTGCCGGAATACGTGTCGGCGCGATCAAGAACAAAGGAGAGGATGTATGAAGGTACTCACGGTAGCAATTCCATGCTACAATTCGGAAGCTTACATGAGCAAGGCCATCGATCATGCAATCATGGGCGGCGAGGATGTTGAGGTCCTCGTCATCGACGACGGGTCGAAGGACGGAACGCTGGCGAAGGCGCAGGAATACGAGAAGCGGTTCCCGGGCATTGTCAGGGCGATCCATCAGGAAAATAAAGGGCACGGCGGCGCTGTCAACACCGGTATCCGGGAGGCGAGCGGG
>DFFD01000101.1:1857-3388 GCA_002369495.1 Lachnospiraceae bacterium UBA3785
CCAAAGCGCCGTTCGACCTCATGATCAACAACTACATGTACGACAAGGCCGGCGCGAAGCACAAGAAGGTCATGGAGTATAAGGGACATTTTCCAGAGAACCGCGTGTTCGGCTGGGGCGAGGTCATCAAACCGCTCCGTTTTGACCAGTACGTGCTGATGCACAGCCTGATCTTCCGCACGCAGCTGCTGCGCGACTGCGGGACGGTCCTGCCGGAGCATACATTCTATGTGGATAACCTCATGGCTTTCCAGCCGGTCATCTATGTGGAGACCATGTATTACCTCAACACGACGCTTTATCGCTATTATATAGGAAGAAATGACCAGAGCGTCAACGAGAAGGTCATGCTGACCCGCCTCGACCAGCAGCTGCGCGTCAACCGCATGATGATCGACGCCTACAGGCCGGACCTGGTCAGCGAGAAGAGCCATCTGGACATGCTGGTCCATTACATGGGCATCATGATGACGATCTCCTCGATCCTTCTGATGCGGAAGGGCACGAAGGAAGCGCTCGAGGACAAGAAAGCGCTCTGGGAGGATCTCAGGAAGAAGGACACGAAACTCTTCCTGCGCCTGCGCACCAGCTTCCTGGGCATGGCCATGCATCTGCCGGGCCGGATCGGCCGCGAGATTGCGATCCAGGTCTATCACCTCACACAGAAGATTTACGGTTTCAACTGAATTAGCGGTGGCGCTTTTATGACAGGTGTGCTAATATAAACTATTGGATATAATACACCTAATGTGCGAGGGGACTATGAAAAAGAAGTTCTTAAAAGCCGGCGCGGTCATCACCGCCCTGTCGCTTACGGCGGGTCTTCCGGGAGCGAACACGGTTATGGCTTCCGAGGAAACCGTGAAAAAATTCAGCTACGAGGGAAAGACCTATTTCTATACCCTGAATGAGGAAGATGAGATCGTCTGGACCGCGGAGTCTTTTGAGGAGACCGTCGAGGTCCCCCCGTTTGTCATGGCAGATGCGGACCCTCTGAAGGAGGAGGACCTCCCGAAGACGGAGGCGGAACCGACCGTGAAGCTGATCGTCACGGAGATCACGCCGGAGCCGGTCATTTTTACGGAAGAGGAGCCTGCGCCTGAGACTCATGAAAATGAAAACACCTTCCCGGACATCGCCCCGACCGTGATCCCGGCGGAGGAAAGCCTCCCGGATGCAGTGCCGGCGGCTGAAATCCCTGAGGAAGAAGCTCCCTCAGCGGATGCGGAAGAGGCCGCTCCTGAGGAGAATGCTTCGGAGAGCGCCGCTAAGGAGGAAGCTACGCCTCTGAAGGAGAGCGTTCCGGCTGCGGAGCCGGCGGTCCGGGAAGGGGCTGCGGCAGCAGTTCCGGCTGAGGAAGCTGACCCGGAAGAGGAAGCTGTCCCGGCTGAGGAAACTGTCGCGGCAGAGGAACCCGCACCGGATGAAAAGAAGGCTGAAGCCGGTGTTCCGGCTGCGAAACCGGCTGCGAAACCGGCTGAGAGCGCGGCGGCAGAAGACGCGAAGGCCGCGGAACCGGCTGAAAATGTGC
>DFFD01000080.1:0-291 GCA_002369495.1 Lachnospiraceae bacterium UBA3785
TTCCTCAGCCGTGGGCTTGATGAACATGTTGAGCACGAAATGGGCCTGCCATGCCACTTCCATGATGAAGCGGACAGCGAGGCGGGTGTCCTTGTTGGCGCCGCAGAAAGCGTCGACAACATAAAGCTTCTTGCCAGAGAGCTGCTTCAGAGCAAGCTTCTTGCAGGCTTCCCATGTCTCCTCGGAGGCCGGATGGTTGTCGTTCGGATACTCCGGAGTCGTCCACCAGACAGTGTCCCTGGAGTTCTCGTCCATGACGATGAATTTATCTTTGGGGGAACGGCCGGTGTA
>DFFD01000080.1:347-3610 GCA_002369495.1 Lachnospiraceae bacterium UBA3785
CCGGTCATGACGTTGACAGCGCCGAGCTCGGTGAGCTGGCCCTTGTCATAGCCGGTGAGCTCCGGATTCATTTCATCCTCAAAGAGCTGCTCATAGGACGGATTGTGATAGATTTCCTGTACGCCGGTAATACCGTATTTACTGAGATCTAATGCCATAATAAGGTAACCTCTTTCTATAAAATTTTCATCAGCAACAAGCGGAAATCAGTCTCCGCTTAGCAATATTATACATTAAATCACTTGAAAATCAATAGCTGGATTTTTCTGCCGGATTTTTAAGCATAACGACGGATTTTCGGTTATTGACCAATAACTGTTTCGTCATTTTTTATTTTATGAAATCGGACGTGTAGCCTCCCTGAGCCAGGAAAGTTCCTCCCCCTCAAAGAACGGGGCCAGCTTCTCAAATGTCTTCGCATGGTAATCATTCAGCCTTGCGATGTCGCGCGGCTGCATGTAAGCGGTATCAACCGCATTGAGGTCGATCGGGGCCCAGGTAAGCGGGAGGAAGCTTAAGAAACGTCCGAATTCATTTTCCGTATCGGGCACGGTGAGCAGGATCGTCTCCGTGCGGATCCCGTATTTCCCCTCGATGTAGACACCCGGTTCGTCCGAGATCAGCATGCCGGCCTCGAACGGGGCCTCCTTCTGGCCGGGGTTGAACTTCCAGCGGATGTTCTGCGGACCCTCGTGGACGTTCAGGATGTAGCCGATCCCGTGGCCGGTCCCGTGGTTGTAGTTGATCCCGTACTCCCAGAGCGGCGCGCGGGCGTAGGTGTCGAGCACCTTGCCGGTCGCCCCCTCGAGGAATCGGGCGTTTAAGAGGTTCAGATTCGCGATCAGCGTGAGCGTAAAGTCTCTCTTCTCCTCCGCCGTGAGCGGACCTGCCGCCATCGTCCTCGTAACGTCGGTCGTTCCGCCCATGTACTGGCCGCCGGAATCCACAAGCAGGAAGCCGTGCGGCTCCACCTCCGCCTGGTCCTCCTCGGAAGCGGCGTAGTGGGCCATCGCTGCGTTCGCCCCGTAAGCCGAAATGGTTGGGAAGGAAAGTTCGATATAGCCCGGCAGCGCTGCCCGCCTCGCGTCAAGGTTGGCGGCTGCGGAGAGCTCGGTGATCTTCATTTTCCCGACATTGGTCTTAAACCAGTATATAAAATGCGTGAGCGCCGCCGAATCCGCAAGGTAAGTCTTTTTGATATTCTCGATCTCGACCGGATTCTTGACCGCCTTCATGCGCTCGGTCGGGTTGACCGCCTCGACGACGTCCGCCCGGTTGGCGATGATCTGGTAGATCGCATCCGAGGTCGCCGATTTCTCGAGCATGACAGGTCCGTCAAATGAAAATCTCTCCAGCACGTCAAGGACCGCCTCATAGGGATGAAGCGTGATGCCTCTGTCCGCGCAGTAATCGTCGAACTCGTCCGTCACCTCATCCTCCTGGATAAAGAGATGGAAGGAATCCCTGCCGATCAGGGCGTAGGCGAGCATGACCGGGTTGCAGAAAATGTCATTGCCGCGCGCATTTGTCAGCCAGGCGATATCGTCGAGACGCGAGAGCATCAGCCAGTCTGCTTTCTTCGCAGCCATGCTCTCGCGGACTTTCCCGAGTTTTTCGGCAAAGGAAGCGCCTGCCAGCTCATCCGGAATCAGGAACACAGGGTGGCACGGAAGCGCCGGGCGGTCTTTCCAGATCCCTTCCGCCGGATCGATATCGGTGATCAGAGAGGCGCCGATCTCCATGAGCAGCTCATCGTACCGGCTGCCCGCCGCCGCGTCGATGCAGCGCCCGTCAAATGCAAGCGTCTCGCCCTTCTTCAGGTTGTCCCGGAGAAACTCCACGAGCGTCGGAACGCCCTTCTCTCCGCTCTTCATGAGTTCGATCCCGCTCCCGGCGAGCTCTCTCGCGGCGGAGATGAAGTAGCGGCCGTCGGTCCAGAGGTTTGCATTTTCACGGCCGATGAGCAGCTGCACATTGTCGCTCGTACAGCCGGAGAAGAACTCCGATACCTTAAAATAATCTCCCACGTACTCCGACGCGTGATAGTCGGAGGAGCCGATCAGGAACCAGTCGATCCCTTCGTCCTGCATTTTGTTTCGAAGCATTGTCAGTTTTTCGTTTGTCGTCATGTGGTCTCCTTATAAATAACTCTTTAAAAATGCATCCGCCAGCTCCGGCCACTTCTGGACCTCCGGCACGGGGACGTCATTTCTTTTTGCGATCCCGGTTCCGAAATGCTCGTTCTCGATCAGCTCGAGCTTCACCTCTTCGGAGAGATCGATTTCGCCGGCAAGCGCCGCGTTCGTGAAGGCCCTTGTGGGCTCATAGGTGTACTCGCCCTTGCCGCAGGAGTGAGCCCAGGCTTCGTTCGCGAGCGAAAGACCGTGCTTGCCCTGCGAAAAGAGATGCAGCGCGAACGGGACGCCCGCACTTCGAAGCGCGGCGGCAAACCGCATGCTGTTCTCCACCGGCACCGAAGCGTCCGTCATCGTGTGCCACAGGAAGGCCGGCGGAGCGTCCTTCGTCACCTGCGTCTCAAGCGACGCGTAGTTGAGCTCGTCATCAGCCGTAACGCACCCGGGCATCGGCGTGCCGGACACACGTCTCTCCTCCGCCGGCGTATCATGGGAGAATCCGAGCAGGGCGCGCATGCTGCCCATGTGGGCGAATTCGCCGCTCGTGATGACCGGGTAGCAGAGGACCGCCGCGTTTGGCCTTGCGCTGATGGCGGCCAGCTCCGGGTCATTCTCCGGCACGTCCGCGTGGTGAAGCGCGAGCGAACAGGCGAGGTGTCCGCCGGCGGAGAAGCCCATGACGGCGATCCGGTTCGGGTCGACGTGCCAGCTGTCCGCGTTTTTGCGGATCATGCGGATGGCCCGGGAGGCGTCGGTCAGGGGCTGCATTTTCAAAGGCGCCATGTGAAGCGGGTTGACGGTGTAGGTCAGGACGAAGCAGCGGTAGCCGAGGGAGACGAATTTTTCCGCGACCATCTCTCCTTCTCTGGCGGACACGAATTCATAGCCGCCTCCGGGGATCACGAGGATGGCCGGCAGGGTTTCTTCGCTCTCGCCCGGGTAGGATCTCAGGTTCGGGACAAACCCGTAGGCTCTCTCATAGCTGTACTCTCCGTCCCTGTAGAGATCTGTTCTTACTGGTCTCATTACTCTTATTCCTTCCTTTCAGTTCTCCAAACAGAGTATCACTAACCGCCCTCCGGCGCAAGACCAATCAACGTGTTTGGGGACGGTTCTCCGCAGAGGGGG
>DFFD01000080.1:3702-5053 GCA_002369495.1 Lachnospiraceae bacterium UBA3785
CGCGGAGGGGGACGGTTCTCCTCCGCGGAGAACCGTCCCCAATTCAGTTGAAACATGCGAAAACCGCCTCCCTTAAAGGAGACGGTCTTCGGTTATCGCCGCAGCAGCCGGCACATTTATTTGTTCTGATCTCTGCTTTTTAATCACTGCATCGCGTTCGCTGCCTCGAGAATCTTCGCATTGATCCGCAGCATCACCTCAGTGTAATACGCTGCATCCGCCGCGGAGAGCTTCGACTCGTCGATCGCATCCAGCCCGTCCATCGCCTCCGAATACCTTGTCATCATACTGAGATAATCATTCAGCATGCTCATTACGTCATCCGAATGATAATACCGCTTCATGAACTCCGCGTACTCGTTGAAGAAGGCCTCATAGTCATCCATCGTCTTTTTGAATTCAGGCGTGACGCCGGAAGGCTCCTCAGAAGCTGCCGGCGTGCTCTCGGCAGGTGCCGGAACAGACGCAGACGCTTCCGGAACACTCTTGTCCGCCGAAAGATAGATTTTATTGATATCCGATGAAAATGTCTTCGGCGCGTTCAAGCCCTCAATCGCCATCAGTTTCACCGCTTTGCCGCTGTCCGGGTTATAGATCAGGAGGATCTTGGCCAGCATGTCCTCATTCTCGCCGAATGTAGCCCTGAATATCCTCGCCGTCATGCTCCCGATTGTCATATCAGATCCGTCCACCAGCTTTGCATTTTCAGTGGATTTGATGATCGAATCCTGAATTTCTTCGCGTTTGCCGGCAAATTGTTCGGCTGTAAAATCCTCTGCATACAGGTTCAGTACAAGCGCGTTTTCTCCGTCATTGTATGCATAGTTGAGCGAACCGTTCGATCCGTCATCCGCCCTCTCGAGATACCCCGGCAGCTGAAATCTCACGCCGCCGATCTCCACGACCTGGTTTGAGGCCTCGTCGAATCCTTTAATCTCCTCCCTGTCCGGGATCGGTTGCGCTGTCGGCGTCGGCTCCGCAGTCGGTTTTGCAGTCGGTTTCGCCGTCGGCGCTGCCGTAACCGTCTCCGTCTTTCCCGCATCCGGCTTGTCTGTCTTCCTGCCTCCCCTCGGGATCACCGAAAATACAACCAGCACGATTAGCACCCAGAACCACCATTTCATATAAACCGGCTTTTTGTTCTTGCCGCCGCAGTGCGGGCATGTTCTGGCGCTCGCCGCGATCTCCGCGCCGCAGAATCTGCAGGTCGTCATTTTATTTCTTGCCATTATTTTTCTCCTCTCCCTTGGAAAATGAAAAGCTGTTCCTCCTTTTACAGTATAGGCCTCCTCCCATTTGGAATCCCATCCCCAAAAACCTTCCAAACCTTTCAACGTGATCGGGGACGGTT
>DFFD01000080.1:5233-9041 GCA_002369495.1 Lachnospiraceae bacterium UBA3785
CCGTCCCCCTCCGCGGAGAACCGTCCCCAAACGCGTTGAAATCACAGTTGACCAGAAAGACCGTCTGCCTTAAACTGAAATAAAGATGAGTGAAAAAGAGAGGATCCTCTATGAAACGCAAATACTTCTTCTTCGATATCGACGACACGCTCACCGTACGCACCGGGCCGTCCGCCAACCACGCCTACATCCCGGACTCCACCATGGAAGCCCTGCGCCGGCTCGAAGAAAACGGCCACTTCCTCGCCATCTGCACCGGCCGCAGCCACTCGATGGCCGAACACTTCATGAAGATGGTCGGCATGAAAAACATGGTCCACGACGGCGGCAACGGCATCACGATCGACGAAAAAGTCCTGGAAATAAAACCCCTGAACCGGGAAGACGTGCTCGCATTTTTCAGAGAGTGCGACGAAAAGGGCTTCGCCTGGGGATTCAACCCGGACGACTCGATCCGGAGGCTCACCCGCGACGAACGATTTTTTGAGCTCACCAAAGACTCCTACATGAAAACGGAAGTCATCCCGGACCTTGATCCCGGCGACTATCCCGAGATCCACAAAGCCTACGCCGCGATCCGCCCCGGCGAGGAGAGCCGGGTCAGCTCCCTCTCGAAACTTCCGTGGCTGCGCTACCAGACAGAGTACATTTTCATTGAGCCCACCAACAAGGCCGCCGGCATCCGCCGCATGCTTAAGCTGCTCGGCGGTGATCCGAAGGAAGTCGTCGTTTTCGGCGACAACTGGAACGACATCTCCATGTTCAGCGATGAGTGGACCAACATCGCGATGGGAAATGCAATTCCCGAGCTCAAAAAGATTGCGGACTACGTGACAGCCCGCAACGACGAGGACGGCATCTGGAAGGCCTGCCGCCATTTCGGCTGGATCTGAGCGCAAATTCTTGTAAACATTTTACAAAAAGCACTATCATGCATCTCCGAAATATGGTAAAATAGCAGACAAGTTGTAATTACTGTACCACAAGGAGGATATAAAAATGAAATCCTATACCCATGTTGTCGTTGACCCGCTCGGCATCCACGCGCGCCCGGCCGCCCAGATCGCGCAGGCCTGCGTAAACTTCCGCTCCGCGATCACCATCACCTGCGGTGAGCACAATGCCAACGGCAACAACGTGCTCCAGATCCTCGGCCTTCACGCCGTGAAGGGCTCCCAGATCGTGATCAAGGCTGAAGGGGACGACGAGGACGCCGCCATCGAGGCGATCTCCGGGATGCTCAAGGAGAAAGCCTCCGCGAAGAAGACAGTCGGGATCCTGAAAATTGCATTTTTCGGCGCGAAGGACTACGATCACATCTTCTTCAATGAACTTGCAAAAGACAAAGGCGAAGGCACCTACAACTGCGACATCCGGTATTTCTCCACAAGACTCACGCCGGAGACGGCTGCGCTCGCCAAAGGGTATGATGCGGTCTGCATCTTCGTCAATGACGAATGCCCGCGCTCTGCCCTCGAGACGCTCAGGGAGTGCGGCGTCAAGCTTGTCCTCCTCCGCTGCGCCGGCTTCAACAACGTTGACCTGAATGCCGCCAGAGAGTTCGGGATCACGGTTCTCCGCGTCCCGGCTTACTCTCCCTACGCGGTCGCCGAACACGCGATGGCGATCATCCAGGCAGCGAACCGCCGCCTGAACAAGGCTGTGAACAAGGTGCGCGACAACAATTTTGCGCTCAGCGGCCTCCTCGGCGTCGACCTGCACAACAAGGTGGCCGGCATCGTCGGCACCGGCAAGATCGGCCAGTGCATGGCCCGCATCTGCAAAGGCTTCGGCATGACGGTCATCGGCTGGGACGCCTACCCGAACCAGGCGCTCGTCGACGAAGGGCTCCTCACCTATGTGAGCAAGGATGAGCTCTTCGCGAAATCCGACCTCATCTCCCTGCATGCTCCGCTCATCATGGGCGAAGGCGGCACCTACCATCTGATCAACAAGACCGCCATCGATAAAATGAAAGACACGGTCATGCTCGTCAACACCGCCCGCGGCGGCCTGATCGACACCGAGGATCTCATCGAGGCGATGAAGATGGGCAAGTTCCACGCGGTCGCGCTCGACGTCTACGAGGGCGAGGACTCCAACGTCTACACGGACCATTCCGCGGATGCGATGAGAAATGACATCACCGCCCGCCTCCAGATGTTCCCGCAGCTGATCCTCACCTCCCATCAGGCGTTCTTCACGCGCGAGGCCTTGCAGGCGATCGCCGCCACGACGATGGAAAATGCCCGCAACTTCAACGAAGGCAACCCCTACGGAATGGCGGAAGTAAAATAAAACTGCATGAAAAAACCGCAGGGACGGTTCTGAGCACTGTCGTTATCGGATTGGCACAAATGCAAGATGCTCTGTTGTGAATCATTATTCACAACAGAGCATCTGAACTTTTAAACAATCCTGCCTCCGCCGAGAACAATGTCCCCATCGTACAGGACAACTGCCTGCCCGGGGGTAATCGCTCTCTGTGGATGTTCAAAAGTGACATTCACCGTGCCATCGGGCATAGGATATGCAATCGCAGGCTGTTCCTGCTGCCGATACCGTATTTTTGCCTGACACTTCACCTCTGCAGCAGGTGCCTCGCCGCTGATCCAATTGAAATCCGCCGCAGTCAGCTTGTCCCCGTACAGATCCCTGTCTTCGGCCAGTGTCACTGTATTGTTCGCGGCATCAATCCCTTTGACATACATTGGTTTTCCAAATGAAATACCAAGCCCCTTCCGTTGACCAATCGTATAGTGAATGCTGCCGTTATGGGTTCCCAAAATATTGCCCTCTAAATCAAGGAATGCGCCGGACGCATAGCATTTGCCGGTATAGCGTTCTAAAAAGCTGCCATAATCACCATCCGGCACAAAACAGATATCCTGACTATCCGGTTTTGCAGCATTGATAAAGTTATTTTCTTTTGCGAGTTTGCGAACCTGGGATTTTCGCATATTTCCCAAAGGGAACCTGGTGTGAGCCAGCTGTTCCTGCGTCATGGAATAGAGTACATAGCTCTGATCCTTTGTTTCATCCAGTGCCTTTTTCAGAAAATAGACTCCGTCCTCCTTTTCAATACGAGCATAATGTCCGGTCACCACGCAATCACATCCAAGAATCCTCGCCCGCTCAAACAGCTTGTCAAATTTCATATAACGGTTGCAGTCAATGCAGGGATTTGGGGTTTTGCCGTGCTCATATGCCTCAACAAAACGATTTATGACATTCTCTCGGAATCCTTCTTTAAAATTGAACACATAATACGGTATGCCGATTGCATATGCGACACTTCTGGCATCTTCCACATCATCAAGGCTGCAGCATGTATGCTGGCGGCTGATCCCGATGTCCTCGTTGTCATACAGCTTCATCGTGCAGCCAATGCAATCATACCCGGCGTCTTTCATCAGTTTTGCGGCAAGAGAGGAGTCAACCCCGCCGCTCATGGCAATCAATGCTTTTTTCATGTTCCTTTTCTCCTCTCCGGCTTCCATACATCATTTCCCAGCAGCGGAGACGAGATCAGCAGAATATAATATCTTCCTCATCTGCCCTGCCTCCATTCCACGCAAATTAGTATTCAAAGGATTTCAAAAACTGTCTTGCCCGCTCTGTCTGAGGACGTTCAAAAAAGGCTTTGGGAGCATGACTTTCTTCCACTATTTCGCCATGTTCAAAAAACAGCACCCGGTCAGCAATTGCTTTTGCAAAGGCCATCTCATGGGTGACGATCAGCATGGTGCTGCCGCTTTTTGCAAGATCAAGCACGACCTGCAGAACCTCATGAACCATCTCCGGATCA
>DFFD01000220.1 GCA_002369495.1 Lachnospiraceae bacterium UBA3785
TTGCCGCCGATGTAGATGAAGCAGTCGATTTCAAGTTCATCCAGGATGCCGAAGATCTTCTCGAAGATCTCGCGGTCCTCGTGGATCTCCGGAAGCTGGTAACGGCAGGAGCCGAGATAAGCAGCCGGAGTTCTCTTTAAGAGCTCCTCGTCAAGACCGCTCTGGATATGCTCGGAGAGGTCGATGTAATGGCCCTTCATGAGACCTTCGACGCCGTGAATCATGCCGTAGACTTTCTTGTAGCCGCGCTCGATAGCGGAGCGGTAAACGCCCGCAAGCGAAGAGTTGATTGCTGCCGTCGGTCCGCCGGACTGGCCGACGATGACATTTCTCTTCTCCGTTGTGCCCATAATAAATGATCCTCCTCATAAAATGAAAATACTCTTGCTGAGTCACGTTACATTGTAAGACAGAACATGCAAAATTTCAAGGACAAATCTGTCAAAAGGGAAAGATGACGGCGCGCCGTATACTGCGGCGCGCCGAATTGTGCACTTCCTATCTGATTATCCGATCTTATTGCCGCAGTTCGGGCAGAACTTCGGCGGATTTGCCGGATCCGCGAACGGCTGTCCGCACTCCGGGCAGAACTTGAGGCCTGCCGCCTCGGGCTTCGGCTGGCCGCAGTTCGGGCAGAACTTGCCGGTGTTGACCGAGCCGCAGCTGCATTTCCACGTGTCCTGGGCAGGAGCCTGATTAACCTGCTGCTGGGCAGCCTGGTACTGCTGCTGTTGCTGGCCCTGCTGCATGAGGGAGGCGACATTCACGGCCGCTCCGCCGACGCCGCCGACCATGCCCATGCCGGCAAATCCGGTGACCGCGCCAGCCGTGTTGCCGGCTGCGGTGTTCAGGGCGTCCGTCTGTCCCATGCCCATGTAGGTGCCGAGCATCGACGGATCCGCATAGCCGCGGGTCTCCTGATATTTCAGGATGCGCTTCTGGCTGTTCTCGTCCGCGTCCATCATGCCGATCGCGATCTTGAACATCGAGATGCCGCGGGCTTCCTGCCAATCGTCGTCGAGGAGCTGGTCCACGTCCTTCGTGAGCTGTGCTTCATAGCCCGCGATATCGGTGTAGCCGATCTTCAGCTTGGAGAGACCGCCGACTGCCTGGCGGATCGCCGCGATCGCCTCGGTCTTGATCTGCGGCTCGATGTCCTGACGGGTGACAAGGCCGCTGCCGTCCGCGCCGGCCTTGGCCGCGCCGATCATCGAGAAGAACTTGGCCGGGTCAGTGACCTGGATCGAGTATACGCCGTTGCCCATCAGGGTCGTCGCGATGTGCCAGCACGGATTGCCGTTAAGGTCTCTCTCCCAGTGATCGAAGGTGATGTTGCCGGAGCCCCACTTGAAGCCCTGGATCTCACCGAGGTTGATGTAGAAGACGCGCTGCGTGTTGGTGCGCTGGCCGCCTGCCAGGAACTGATTGCCGAAGCTCTGCGCAAGCGCCGCAAGTCCCTTGTTGTTGCCGGACATGAAGGACGGCGCCAGAGAGGAATCAAATGTGTAGCGGCCGGGCTCCGCGCAGAAATCGACGATCGCGCCGTTCTCGACGAGGATCATGCACTGGTTTTCCTGGACGTCGATGCCGGACCCGGAGGTGATGATGTTCGTATCGTTGTTCTTGTTCTGGGATTTCGGTCCCGTGATGCGGACGCCGCGCTTCATGATAACGCCGTTCGACATGTCGCCGCTCTCGAAATAGTCGACCCACATGCTGGAAGTCGTGGTGTTGAACGCGCCGCTCGCTGCACCGATCACGCCTGCTGCAAGTTTAATAAGTCCCATAGTTTCTCCTTTCTCTCACAAACATGTGAAATGAAAACCTTCTGCCGTTATTATACATTATTTTTCTGACTTTAAAAACATATTTTTGCATTTTCACAAAATGTTCAGATCTGCCGTCAGAACTTGCCGCCGCCTCCGGAGAAGCCGCCGCCTCCGCCGGAAAAGCCGCCGCCGCTGTGGCTGCCGCCGGAGAAGCCGCCGCCTCCGCCGCTGCTCCCGGAGGAGCGCTCGATATGCCTTGTCGTCGTGTGCTTGCCGAGGAAGACCATGCGGTGGCCGAGATTCCGGTAGTTCATGGTCTTGACCGCGATCTTCGCGTTGTTGACCGGCTGGCTGCTCTTGTGGCGCGCGAGCAGCATCACGAGGACTAAGAGCGTAATGATCGCGCTCGCGATGAGCGACACCGGGGTCGGGATGGCGGCGTAGAGGACATTTTCCAGCTTGTAAAGGTCCTGCAGGAAAGTCTCGCAGACCCCGCTGTAGTTGCCTGCCCTCATGTCGGAGAGCACGTCGTTGTAGACGGTCTCCTCGAAGTCGACATACTTTTCCGCCTGATATCTGCCCGCACCGACCGTATAGATCACGCGGTTGTTCATGTCAAGCAGGAAGAGGAACCCGTCGACGCTCGATGTGTTCGAGTAGCCGGTGAGGTCCATGTAGAACTGCTCGGCGTAGGTCATCGAGGTGGTGTTCCCGTAATAGTAATCCATCGGGATATCGTTTGAGGTCAGGATGACGATCATGCAGTTCTTCTTATCCTGGAGCTCCGCGATCCGGGTCCTTAAAGCTGCCTCCTCGGAGTCTGTCAGAAGATCCGCGTAGTCAAAGACTCTCTCCGTATTGTCCTCGATGTAAGGCATGTAGATCACGGTCCCGCTGTTGGTGGTCCAGGGACCGCTGCCGTGCGGGCCTTCCGGCTCGGCAGGCGCTGTGACCTCAGCGGTCTCCTCCGCTGTCTCCGCCCCGGTCGTCGCAGCCTCCGGCAGGGCGGTGTCGCTGCTCTCCGGATTCTCAGCCGCGGACTCAGCGACGGATGCATCCGCCGCGCTCTGCGTCGATTCGGTAATCTCGACAAGGTCGACGGACGCGTGGACCGTCACCGCAGGGATGAGCAGGAATACGGCGATGAGGAGGGCGAGGAGTCTTACGGGTTTTATTTTCCTCATAACATCACCCCCAGTATTCTCATGATCATCATGATGAGCTGCGAGACGAGAAATACGATCGCTCCGACCTCTACGATCCGCCCGGGAT
>DFFD01000226.1 GCA_002369495.1 Lachnospiraceae bacterium UBA3785
GGTGATCTCCTTTTCATGTATTTTCTTCGGGGTCGTACCCCCGGAGAATGACTTCGGTGTGCGGGTGGTCGGACCAGAATTTCCGCACCACCGCATCCACGATATAGCGGTCGTCGCCGTAGGCGATCCGGTTCAGCGCGTCGGCGACGAGCTTCCCGATGTTGTCCCAGTCCGGGGTTTTGGCCGGGCGGAGCTTTCCGGAGAGCATCGCCGCCCGGACATCCTTCTTTGCGGACTTCGGAATGCCCATGTAAGCGATGACGCGGAGGTCGATGTAATACCCGTCCGGGAACCGGAAGTTCCGGCAGGCCCTTCGGTACGCCCAGCGGACAAGCTCTTCACGGTCGTGCGTTTCCTTCGGCGTGTAGGTGACTTTCCCGTTGTGGCGGGGCCTCTGCTTCCCGAACGGCTCCCCCTCCACCACAAAGCGGATCTCTTTCATACCCGGCCCCCCTTTTTTTCGCGGACGATTCTCCGGACCGCTTCGTGGGGTGTCGGATCGGGGTACTGCTCGCCGTTGCGGAAGGCGACGCCCTCCTCTTTGCGAACGCCGGCTTTCCGAAGCGCCCGCTGCTTCTGGCGGTTACGCATTTTCGTAATCCTCCACCGTGTAGAAGTGCACCGCTCCGTCGAGCTGGTGAATCGGCATCCGCTTCACCGCCATTGCCGACATATCGAAATACCGCAGTCTTTTTGTCCGGCCTTCCGTTACGACGTCACACAGCAGCTCTGTCGTATATCCTCTCCGATCCCGTCCGTATACCCGCACCGGCGTCCCGTCCGGGAGACACTTTACCTCGGCGGCTGTCAGCTTGCGTTCATTTTTCCTCAGCATCCTCGTCCTCCTCCTGGATCGTGAAGTACTGCTTCATGATCCACACATACTCGGCCGGTACACTCGTGAATTCGCCCCGGTAGGTACCGCAGATGAACCATGGACCTACCAGATCGTGCATCCGGGGAAATGGATTCGGTTCCAGGCCTCGGAGCTTTCCTTCCTCGTTGCAGACCAGGACTAAATCCGGCGATATACGAATGGTTTCGATGAATCCGTCCACAAGCTCCTGACAGGCTTTGAGAGTGTTCGGGACTGTCTTCCTGCACATGGTCTTTCCGGGCTGTTTGTACAGTACTTTGATCTTGTCCTTCATGTCAGCGCCCCTCCGTTTCAAGTCTGTACTGGATCCCGATTACCCGTTCGGAATAGTCCGTCGCGTAGATCCCCTGATCGAAGAGTGCCTGCGCCCTCGGTTCGCCCATGTTGTAGCACATGAGCGCTCCCGAAGCGTACCCGTACCGGGCGAAATAATCCGCAAGGAGCCAGATCCCCGCCCGCACGTTCTGCCAGGCATCGAGGAAGTCGGTGACGCCCAGCTCGCGGGACAGCCATTCATGGCAGACGCTGTTTATCTGCATCAGGCCCCAGTCGTCGCTGTCGCTGATTATCCACGGGGTGTAGTGGGATTCCTGCTCGATCACGGCGATTGCCAGCGTATAGGGGAGGCCGCTTTCTTCGCACAGCCGGTGGATGTACTCCTGCAGGTATCTGTCGAGAGGCACGTCCAGGAGGTAATCCGGTATTACTTCCGGTTCGATGTTGTAATCGATCCCGCCCGGATCAATCCCGACCGGGGGATGCGGCTCTGCGTTGCAAAGGACATCCGTGTCCCCGACAAATTTGTCGGCCGCACCGTCAACCGAATCGTCAACTGTTTTGCCAACTGAGTTGTCAACAGCTCTCCACTCCACCGCCATCGGCTCTTCCGGGCGATACCATTCCGGCACCGGGCTGTCCCCCTCGGCGTAGGTGCTGATCCGAAGTGCGGTTTCGATTTTCTCCGCACGGCAGGCCGGGGAGAGGAACAAGCCGATCTCCGTTCCGTCAGCTTCGCGGCCGATGCCGACCGTGGGCACATCCGCGGGCAGCTCCGGCGATTCGGCCGGGCGGAGCCGGATGCTCCGGGCCACGGTGACGACCGCGGCGATCAGAGCGGCGACGCCGATCACGGCCAGCGCGGCGCGGGTAATCTGTCTCACGCGCCACTCTCTGAGGGTGTAGACCCGGGGCTGTGCCGGGTTCTGGAAGTTGTTCTTCATGGCGTTCTCCTTGCTTTTCATGTGGTGATCTCCGTTTGTGTCATTCGCCGGATTCAAGGGCGTCCAGCACTCGGTTTCTCGCCGTGTTCAGTGCGTCGGGATCCTGTTCGCCGGCGTCCGGCAGGGTTCCGAAGGTCTGAGCGATGTACTCCCTCAGCTCCGGGGCGATTCTGTTCCGATGCTCCTCCTGCTCCCGCATCGCCACGATCTGGCGGAGGAACTGACCGTGAACGACCGTGTTCAGGACCTCGGTGTCCGTGTGGCTCAGATCCCGCAGACGGGAGGGGGAGGCGCACCAGCGTTTGAGTACCGGGGGGAGGTTTTGAAATTCCTCCTGCGCCCCGTAGTACCCGTTCTTCACGGCGTTCATGAGGACGATCCAGAGGTCCTCGTCGGTCGCCGCGCCCGTGACGGAGGCGATGATGTCCCGCATCCGGTTCTTCACGTCTGCGATCTCGGGCGGGAATCCGTTGTGCGTCTGGATCAGGTCGCGGACGGCTGCGGTCACGATTCGGGGATCATCTTCAGCGAAAATCGTAGCCCAGAGGTTCAGGGTGTCCTTCATGTCGGCGACACGCATCTTGGCGTAGAACGTCGGATAGGCCAGCCGGAGGATTTTCAGACAGGCCGAGGTTTCTTCGCGGGTCATGACTGCGTCCACTCCTCTCCCCTTGCCGCCGCGTCCATGAAGGCAATGAACGGGTCGCGGTCTTCCATGCCCGGCGGAGCAGACCGTCCGTTTTTGTTGTCGTAACGGTGCTCCAGCACCT
>DFFD01000018.1 GCA_002369495.1 Lachnospiraceae bacterium UBA3785
GGAAATGATCCGTCCACAGCCCCGGTGTCGGCGTGACGGACGTGATGAAGTCTACCCACTTCTTCATGCTCTCGTACTGCTCCTCGAGGACTGCCTTCTCCCCGTAGGTCTGGTAGATCGTCCATGGGCAGATCACGGCGGCGTCGCCCCAGGCCGCGCTGCCGGGATACTCTGTCATGACATCCGGGATCACCTGTCCGACCTCACCGCTCTCCCGCTGGTCGGCCGCCAGATCCCGGAGCCATTTGCGGAAAAACTTCTCCACATCGTACAGATACGAAGCCGTCCTCACGAAGACCTGCGCGTCGCCGGTCCATCCGAGGCGCTCGTCGCGCTGCGGGCAGTCCGTGGGCACGTCGAGGAAATTGCTCCTCTGCCCCCAGACAATATTGGAAAATAAACGATTCAGCATCGGATCGCCGGAGACAAGATACCCGGTGCGCTTCATGTCCGAGTGTACGACCACCGCGGTGAAGTTCTCAGGTGAGGCCTCTCCCGGCCATGCAAGCAGCCTGATGTACCGGAAGCCGAAAAATGTCAGCCTCGGATGCCAGGTCTGCTCTCCGTCCTTACAGAAATAGGTGACCTCCGCCTTCGCGCTGCGGTAGTTTGCGTTGTAGAAGTTTCCGTCCGCGTCCAGCATCTCGCCGTGTGTAAAATGAACTTCCTCCCCCGCGCGCGCCTTCACCGAAAACTCGACGTAGCCGGTGACTTCCTGGCCGAAATCGACGACCGTCTCGCCGGCCGGCGTTATGAAGACGGATCTCGCTGCGACGCGCTCCGTCTCGCGGATCTCCTCGCCCTCCTGCGGGATCAGGATGTCCTTCGGCCAGTCAAGGAGCTTCGCCGGTTCCCAGCCGTCCGGGACACAGGCCGCGTCAAAAGCTTCCCCGTCGTAGATCTCGGAGAAGCGCACCGGGCTCTCCGCGGTCTCCCAGCTCTCATCGGTCGCGATGATCTCCTCGCTGCCGTCAGCGTAGCGCAGCGCAAGGCGCGCAATGATTCCCGCGGGATAAGCGTATCTTCCAGCCTTCGCCGCGTCATCCATGAAGCCCGGCAACGGCGAGCGGAACCAGCCGCGGCCGACGGTGACGCGGAGTTCATTTTCTGCCTTAAGGTAAGCCGTCACATCATATGTCTGCACCTGCAGGCGGTGCTCATAACTGGTCCAGCCCGGTGCGAGCACGTAATCGCTGACTCTCTCCCCGTTGATCTCCGCCTCATAAGTGCCGAGCGCGGTGATCTGAAGCCCGGCGGACAGGATCTCCTTCTCCGCCGAAAATGTCTTCCGGAAGACCGGACTCACGTCCCCGAGATCCCTTCCGACTGTGATCCAGCTGCTGTTTCTGATCTCCATAGCTCTCCTCCTCTTATCATTTGATCCTTACGGCCAGCACCGCCAGTCCTTCCCTGCCCGGGAGGCTGATCTCCGTTTTGCCGCTCACATCCTCCGCGATCACGTTCCTCGTCATCGCCCAGGTATCGATCCACTCCACGCGGTAGTGCCTGTCCTCCGGCAGATCGAGCAGCTGTTTCCGATAACACTGCAGGTCGTTGAACCAGATGAAGGCGTCCTCGCCGCAGGCGCCTGCCCACTCGTGCTCGCAGAGCGCAACAAGCTCTCTGCCGCGCCGTTTTGCCCGGAGCATGCTCTCCATGAAGGGTTTCCACATCCCGCTGGCCTCTTTGGCATATTCTGCGATCTGCTCATCCCCGTCAAGCGCAATGCTCTGCCATCCCGTCATGCGCGGTTCGATCGGTCCCGGCAGTTCTTCCGTGATCTTTCTTAAGAATGCAATTCTCGCCGGACTCTCGCCCTTCAGGACGCCGCCTTTCGCCCACCAGAGCACTTCATTTTCATCGAGGAAGGTCTCCCCGTGCGTGCAGTAGGCGCCGCTCGCGACGCACCGCCAGAAGCGGTTGACCATTTCCCGGCCGGAGATGCTCCCCCAGAACATCGGGATATCTCCCTCATAGCAGCACTCGTCGATCATGACCGGCTTTTTGTATTTGCGGATCCAGAACGGGATTTCCGGAAGAGTCTTTGTCTGGAAGCTCGCGTGCGTGATGTTCGGACGCTTCTGATCCCAGAACGCGATGCAGTTGTGGTTCGAGAGCGGGTGCCCGTAGGGGTCATTTTCCGCAAGGAAACACTCGATCTCCTCCCAGTCCGCGAGGGTCTTTGCCGGGCAGAGATCGTACTCGTTCGCCATCGACCACCAGATTCCCGGGATCGCTGCGAAGCGGCGCAGCAGGTAATCAAGATAGGTCAGGTTGTCCTTCCGGGCCAGCGTGGAGAATCCCCAGTTGTCGTAGGGGTGGAACAGGATGAGGTCCACCTGGATCCCCATCTCACCCATCCGGCAGATGATCTTCTCCAGCCGCTGCCAGAAGGCAATACACGGGCGGTTCACGTCCCAGCTGCCGTCCTCGTTTTTCTCGAACGCATAGCAGGGCGGCTCGTTGTGGTTGTAGTCATAGTGCTTCGGGAAGACGCACATGCGCACTTTGTTGAACGGCGCCTTCTTAAGGGTCGCGAGCGTCTGCTCCGTCAGCGCGTCATCCTGGTGCGCCAGCGCATAGACCGTGGTGCCGAACGGGTAAAAGAGCGTGCCGTCCTCAAACTCAAAATGCGTTCCGACCGCCTTCACGATCCCGTGCTGCCCGGCAGCCGCCCCGCAGATCTCCTCGCCCTCGCCGGAGACCGCGCCGCTGACCGTCCAGCGGTATGTTCCGGTTTTTTCGGGCAGGAAGCGGACGACGTACTCCCCGTCTCCGTCGTAAAAGCCCTTCACCGTCTTCGTCTCCTCCCCGCAGGTGAAGACTGCTGTCACCGGTACGTCCGCCCAGCTGTCAGTGAGCTTTTCGCCGCGGAAGCGAAGCTCAAACGTCTCATACTGCCTCATAACTTCTCCTTTCAGTGATGATCTTCCTCGAGGAACGGCAGAAGCTTTTCATAATCGGCTGCATTGTCGCAGACCACGTCGCCTTCCCTCAGAAATTCCTTATCCTCGCAGACTGCCGCAAATAAAAACTGCGACAGGGTGGAGGCCAGATTCAGATGATCTCCCTCAGCGGAGTTAAAATACACATCTCCGCTGCATTTTTTCACCGCTTCGATAAAGCGGATCAGGTTTGCATTTTTCCTGAATTTCATGTCACTTCCGTCCTTTCCGTCTGTCCCAGGCTGTCCCTGAACTGCTTCGGCGATATGCCGATCTCTCTCCGGAAGACCTTGTCAAAGTAACT
>DFFD01000027.1 GCA_002369495.1 Lachnospiraceae bacterium UBA3785
GGATGCCGCCCCATTTCCGGAAACGTTTCCAGATCTCGATGGAATAGGCCGCCGTCTGCTCCTCCCGGAGCAGCAGATGGAACTCATCCATATAGTACCTGGTCGTCTTCCCCTTCTCCCGGTTGGCCGTGACGCGGCCCCACACCTGATCCTGGACGATGAGCATCCCCAGTTTCTTCAGCTGCTTGCCGAGCTTCCTGATGTCATAGCAGACGACCCGGTTCCCGATATCGACGTTTGTCCGGTGGTTGAAGAGGTCCAGCGTGCCGTCGACATAGATGGAGAGGGCTGCCGCGACGTATTTGGCGTCCGGCATGTCAAGCGCAAGGAGCTCCCGGTAGATATCTCCCAGGACCGGCATGCGTTCCGGCCTCGGATCCTTGAAATACTCCCGGTAGACGTTGTGGACACACCGGTCGATGGCCGACTGCTCTCCTGGCGAGACCTTCCCGCCCAGGATGAGCTCGAAGAGGGAAAGAACGAACTCTGCCTTCAGCTGGACCGGGCTGTCCTCCTCCGAATAATTTGAGTTGATATCCAGCGGATTGATATACTGGGTGCTCGATGAGTCGATCCGGATGACCTGGCCGTGGAGCTCCCGGACAAGGGGCTCATACTCCCCTTCCGGGTCACAGACGATGATGTCGTCGTCCGTCACGAGGAAGACGTTCAGCATCTCCCGCTTGGCCGCGAAGGATTTGCCGGATCCCGGCTTGCCCAGGATAACGCCGTTCGGCGCCTTGAGCTCCTTCCGGTCTGCCATGACAAGGTTCCCCGTGGACGGGTTCCTTCCATAATAAACAGCCTCCCGGCTCTCCGAGAAGAGCTCCTGGGCCGTGAAGGGGATGAGGATCCCCGTGCTCGAGGTCGTGAGCTGCCGCTCGATCGTGATTCGGTTGGCCGCAAGCGGGAGCATGCTCATAAGGGAGTCCTCCTGCTGCAGGTCGAGCCGCCTTAAGTGGCAGCTGTGTTTCTGGGCGATTCCTGATGCCTGGAGGACGTTCGATTCGAGCTCCTGCCTGTCCCTCCCTGTGTTCATGATAAGGAAGGTGACGAGGAACATCCGCTCGTTCTGCCCCTGCAGCTCCTTGAGGAATGCCTTCGCGTCCGCCCCTGACGAGACCAGTTCCGGAGGCAGGACATCCATATCATAGCCGCTCCGCACCGCCTTCTTCTGCTCGTCGATCTTCGACCGGTCGAGCTCCGTGATCGCGTGCTTCACGATCTTCACCGCGTCGTTCTGGTTGACCGGCCGGATATGAAGCGTGACGGCCTGCTCGGAATCCATCTCAAGGAGTTCCTTCAAAACGCCGTCATTGAGTTCGGAGGCCGTGATGGAAAAATAACTCGCGGCCCCCTGGATCCCGCCCATCTGGAAGGACCGGCTCTTCCGGAAATCAAAGACCGTCGGCGCGATGAAATCCTTCACGGTGAGGCCCGACGGGATGAGCCATCCCCAATCAAATGAGAACCGCTCGGATCCGTCGATGTGGAACATGTCGTGCATGACACGGAGCCTTTCCTTCCCATCAAGCGGGTAGGCCGGCACTCCCATCTGCCGGAAGTTCCCGAGGATGTCCGCCTCGAGGTGCGCAAGACGGGGTTTCGCCTTCCGCATGGACTCCGCTTCAATGCCGAAGGAGAGGAATTTCATTTTCATGAGCCGGCTCCCGCCCTTCTCGAACTGCCGGCGCACGATCCGGCTGAAATCGCGGCGCAGATCGTCGAATCCATCGTCCTTCTCCGGGATGCTGAGAACCCTGGAAAGGTTCTCCTTGTCGGCCGCCATGTTGAGGAAGGTCAGCTCCACATGGACCGAGCTGTCAAAAAAGTTCAGAAAACCGCACCAGTCCTCAAAGATGGCCGCCCGTTCCTCCACCTGGGCCAGCTGGTAGTTGACATCGTAAAACGCAATCGTCCGGCTGTAATAGCCCTTCCGCACCCGGCAGGTCCCATCCCGGAACATCCGCTCGAAGGGGATCGACTGCTGGGCTGTCCGGGGCGGGCCATTGTCCAGGTCCGCTGCCCGCATGATCTCCCGGATCTTCATTTTCTCCTCCCGGGTAAGGTCCGGAAGTTCCGCACGCCTCTCCTCCTCTCCTTTGCTCTTACCTGCCCTTCCGAGCAGGCTTTTCAGTGTCTCTGTGATCGAAAACAATCTTTTTTACCTCTCTTTCCGCCTCCATGAGGCGCATGAATCTCGCGTACGAGTTGTCTGTCCTGTAGGGCCTTATCCCCGGGCGGCGGAACTTCGTGTCGATGAAGTGCCACAGGATCTTCTCCGCGGTCTCCCCTTCCCGCTCATAGAGGCCGATGAAAATGAACGGCATCATCACCGCCACCATGGCGAGCGATGCGAGACTGACGTTCCCGGTCCCCTTCAGGAGAAAGTAGACCGGGAGCCCCGCCGCGGCCGCCGCAGCGAACGAAACGATCTGCCGCATCGTGAGGTTCATGAATACCTTCGTCTTCACCCGCGTCACGTCACGCGGGACAGGTACATATGCTGCCATGTCTTCCCTCCTTTACCTTGCGTTCAATACGGATTTTGCCACGCCGGACGTCTTGAACAATGTGAAACATAAGAGCGCTGTATAGGCGAGCACCGTCCAGAACACGCCCATGATATCATCCCCGGTATAGTCGACGGTCTGCACGAGTACCGCATAAATACCGATACAGACGATGAGCAGGAAGCCCTGGAGACCCAGTGCAAAGAGCGAGCGCATAAAGTTCTGGCCCATATGCCTGGATTCCCTGCCGCCGAAGGTCGCCATCGGGATCGGTGCAAGACTCGTCATGAGATAGATCTCGATGAGCCTGCCGTAAACGATGATATAGACCAGGATTCCCATGGCCTTCATCGCGATATGGACGATGAGGGACTGGGCATACAGTGCCAGGATCTCCCCAAGCTCCAGCTCCTCTATGCTTGCCTCGATCCCTTCTATGGCGGAAGCATCGAGAGCGGCGCTCCCGGAGATGACTCCCGCCCCCTGCCGGACGACTGTGCCGGCGGCTTCGAACACCGCCATCGTGATATTGAAGGTATTCGTGATGATGATGACCGCGACCGCCGTCTTGACTGCCCACCGGAAGATGTTCCATGTCTCATGGTCCCGCATATTGTTCTGGTCGATGACCATCTGGATGAGCTCGATGCAGGCGATGCATGTGAGGATCATCCCCGCGATCGGGAGGATGACCGTCTCCGAGACCGACCTGACCATGGCGAAGATCCCGGGTGAGAATGCTTCCGGGGTCATGGCTGCTGCCTCTCCGGCCTGCCCGACCTGCGCGTTGACAAACTCGAACATGCCGGAGAGGTTATCCAGGATGCCTCCCCTCAGGTCATCCGCAAGCCCTTCCGTAAGCGCGTCGATGATCTGATCCATCCTCCGTCACCTCCTCAGCCGAAAAGGCCTGCGAGTGCCGGGACGACCGTCATGCCGACAAGGACGATACCGCCGCCGGCCATGAGCTGCTTGATGCCCTGGGATTTTGCGCCGGGGTTATCGGACCCGTATCCCTCGAGCAGGTTGATGATCCCCCAGACGCCGTAGCCGGCGCCAACCGCGACGACCGTGGTCTGGAGTGCGTTGATTGCTGTACTGAAAAATGCCATAAATCCACCTTTCCTTTCCAATTGATCAAATTTCCTGATGTGTCTTGTCCTTAGATCCTGTGTCTGATTCTTTTTTGTCGGATCCCGGTTTCTCGCCTTCATCCTTCCTCCTATTCGAATGCCCTGAGCTTCCACTCCAGATATTGCTCCTTCGTAATAAAGCCCTGGCAGTATCGCTTCTGCATGTACTCCATGCAGGCAAATGCCTTCGAGAGCCTCTGCGCCGCACACATGAGCCCGTCCGAATCCTCCTCTTCCTTCCAGAAGAAGGATTCCACAAGATCCACGACCGGATCGTGGGTCGTCGCAAGAAGTGCTGCCGGGCTGACCCCGAGGGCAGCCGCGATCCGCCTGACCTGGACTTCCTTTGGCTCCCGGATCCCGTTTTCATACTGGACGATCCGCCGCTTCGCTTCCTTTCCCTTCCCGAACCCGCATTTAAGGCCGAGCTCCCTCTCTGTCATGCCCCGAAATTCCCGCACCCGCCTGATCTTCTCTCCGGTTTTCATTTCCTGTCCTCCTTGAAAAATGAAGATCCCGGCTCTCCGCCGGGACCCTGTCCTTCTTTACGCTTCTTCCGCATCTATGACTTCATACGTCTCATCCGGCCGAAGCTTCATATCGTGCCTCAAAAACTTCTCGATATCAAACGTGTTCCTCTTGTCCGCATCCGCCGTGTACTTATAATTCGGGTGTTTCGTAAGATCATATTTGTCCGAATAGAACGGCCTCACACCCCGGAGCCGCAGGATGCATTTGTTCCCGTCCATCACCGCGAGGTCATCCAGCGTCATGAGCTCCCGCCCCATCTTCTGATAGTTCAGGGAATGGGATGTCTCGCGTCCCCGGCTCTCCCCAGTGTTGTAGGTGTCGATGGTCTCCTTCCCGAGGAAGGCATTCAGCTCCTTCAGCGTCGTCTCCTCCGTGCCTCCCAGGAAGAGGCGGGAGTCGCAGTTGCCCACGATCGTCTCCGCCGCGTCCTTGTAGATATCCTTCAGCTGGGACTGGGCCTGCAAGATCAGGCAGGCCGAGATCTCACGGCTTCGGATCGTCGCGATCAGCTTTTCGAGATGCGGGATCTTCCCGATGTTGGCCGCCTCATCAATGAGACAGCGCACATGGACCGGGAGTCTCCCGCCGTACACATCGTCCGCTTTCTCGCAGAGGAGGTTGAAAAGCTGGCTGTAAATGATCGAGATCAGGAAGTTGAACGTATCCGTCGTGTCCGACATGATGAGGAAGAGCGCCGTCTTCTCGTCCCCGATGGTATCGAGGCTCAGCTCATCATAGGAGGTGATCTCCCGGAGGGACGCGATATCGAACGGAGCCATCCTGGCCCCGCATGAAACAAGGATACTTTTCGCGGTCTTGCCCGCAGCCAGCTTGTATTTTTTATACTGCCTCACTGCGAAATGATTCGGCTCCTTCTTCTCCAGCTCCTCGAACATGAGATCCACCGGGTTCTGGTAATCCTCATCGTCCTCACGGACATCCGAGGCATCGATGAACTCCAGCATCGTCGCGAAATTCTGCTCCTCGACCGGCGCCACATAGTGGATATAGCCGATGAGCGCCGTGTAATAGAGCGTCTCCGCCTTCAGCCAGAAATCATCGCTGCTCCCGCCTTCACCCTTCGTGTTCGCGATCAGTGTGTTCACGAACTTCAGGATGTCCTCCTCGCTGTGGATATAGGCGAACGGGTTGTAGTGCATGCTCTTTTTGAAATTGACGGTGTTGAACACCCGGATCTTGTATCCGGCCCTCAAAAGGGCGTTCCCACACTCTACAACCACGCTCCCCTTCGGGTCCGTTACCACATAGGAGCTGTGCATCTGGAGCAGGTTTGGTTTGATGAAAAACCTTGTCTTGCCGGATCCGGAACTGCCCACGACGAGCACGTTCTTGTTCCTGGCATTCGCGGGATTTTTGGGGCGGCCCTCCATCGTAAGCCCCTCTGTCTTCGTGAGGATCATATTTTTCATCGGATCCGGATCCATAAAGGGTTCGATCTCCTCCCTTGTTCCCCACCGGGCTGCCCCGTACTCATAGTTCTTCCGGAACTTTTTTGCGTCTCTGGCCTTAAGATATACAAATAGTCGCAGCCCCAGGCCAATCCCGCCTCCCACCATGATGTCGAGTGGATGGAAACTTGGGAGAGGATTTTGAAATGCTTTCGGCAGGGTAGTCATGAAAGACACCATCCTCTCAGAGGCGTTCTCTCCAGAGACCATCCGCAGCGCTTCCCCAAAATTGGACGAAAAGAGGGAAATGAAAACATACGGGACTGCCATGATGACCTGCTTTTTCCGCTGCCTGATCTCAATGGCAAGAATATTCCCTGCCCGCCTGATCGACTCAGCCGTCACAGGAAATGCCTTATTCCCTTTACCCTTCTTTACAGACATCATCTCGACCTCTCCTTCTCGCGTTCAAGCACCCTGTGGGGCATCGCCCTTGCCTTCTCGACAAGTTCGCGCAGCTTAACGATCACGCTGGGCCTCTTCTCCTTTCCCAGGACACCCGCCGTGTATTCCCTGAAGGCGGCTGTCATTGCGTCCGAGTCCTTCGCCTTGAAGAAGACGACGTACTTCGGAGGATCGCTGCCCGGGTCCTTCCGGATTGCGTAATCGATGCCGTATTTTCGGGCGATCCGCCCGAATCCCCGGATATCTGTTTTCGCGATATCGATCGTCGTGACCCCTTGCGAGTGGCCGATGAGCTGCTTCACAGTCTGTTTTCCATGGGGACCAGACGCCCTTTTTGAAGCGTGACGTTTTCCCAGATACACGACCGCCTTCTGCATCCCCCACACAATCCCCCGTGCCGTCAGCTTTGTCATCGTGATGGCCACGTTCACAGTCTTGTTCTCGATTTCTTCCTGCATGTCCCCTCCTCATTCGACGGAAAATGCAGGGATCGCCGCTCCGCAGGCATTCACGATCATCGCCTTTCTCTTCTTCAGCGCTTCCTGCACCGCAAAGATATCGGCTGCGTGAAGCCCCAGGATTTTTCCTTCCCCGTCTGTCTTCATGATCATGACCGGGCTCCCGCCCAGCACCATTGCTTCTCCGTCGATCCTGCGGAGGCAACGGCTGTCGAAGAGCATGACCATGCCGGTCTCCGGCATCTCCCGGATCGTCTCCGCTTCACCCCAGAGGGAAGTCACCGTCCCGACAGCTTCTGCCGGGATGAGTTCATACGCTGCCCCCGGAATAAAAATAACGCAGAAGGCCTGTCCTCCTGCATCACTCGCAGCCGCTTCTTTCTTTTCTTCCGGTTTTTCTTCGACCATCTCGATTTCGAAGATTTCACCTGTCTTTACATTCCTTGCTCTCATCTTTCTCCTCCTTCAAAGCGCATACTGGATGCGGTCATACTCATAGCAGTGCCCCATGATGTGCTCAAAATGGTCCGTGATCTCCTCCATCGGCACCATGCAGTCTTCCGGCCTGCGAATCCTTCCGAGAATTCTTCGATATTCGATTGTGACGCCGTCCGTATCGGTCGCCTCATCCCCATAAATACCGCGGCACTCGACGCTGAAGAGTTTCCCCTTCTCGGTCATCCAGATCTCGTAGGTCTCAAGATAAGACATCTCCGCCAGAGTCGAAGCGTCGGTCGTTTCCGCGATCTTTACGGCGCGTTCCCCGAAGAGTTCCCTGCCGCAGTATCCGGGATCAACAGGAGCATTCTCCCTGCTGTAGCGGAAATCATACGGAGTCACCGCCTCATCCCGGAGTCCCTGGCAGATACTGTCGATCGGGAACCCGAAGACACTCCCCCTGCTGACCTGCTCCCCGACCTCCTTGTCGGTAAGCTCTTCCTCTTCCGCATATTCATCCGCATAGAGACCAAAGAGTGCCTTAAGTGCTTTCTCCATCTTCTTTTTCTTAAACATCCTTAACCTCCTTATAAATGATTCTCCCTCTGTCTGTTCTTCCACTGCGTAAGGAGCTTCAATATGACATCCTCCATCTGCTTCGGTGTGTAGGACTTCGGGAAATATTTCCGCAGGGTATCATGGGAAATGACCACCCTGCTCATGTCGTCTTTCTTCTCCTCGTTCATCACATCGCACATCGCCTCCAGCGTGCAGATGCGTGCCTGCGAGAGCTTCTTGATCCGCTGGGCCTGCGAAAGTGAAGGCGCTGCCTGCGCCGCGTCCATCGCTTCGAGGAAGTCCTTCTGTTCCTCCGGCTTTAGGTACGAGAGCTCGACCGCCGGGTTGAAGGCGATCTGCTTGTTGTCCACCATATCCAGAATCTCGGGTTTAAGTTCCGTGAGGCGGATGTATCGCTGAATCTGATTTCTGCTTTCCCCTGCTTCTCTGGCAATAAGCTCATCTGCCCTCAACTTCGTCCCAATTTGGGACGAAGTTAAATCTCTTCTTGCCCCCTGATGTTTTATCGCCTCCATCTTCATCCGATACGCCCACGCCTTCTCACTCGGCAGGATCGTCTCCCTCTGCAGGTTCGAGTCCACCATGAAGATGATCGCCTCATCATCGTCCATCTCCCTGACGATGGCCGGCAGTTCCTGAAGGCCTGCCAGTTCCGATGCCCGCATACGCCGGTGGCCGGAGATCATCTCATAGCCCCCGTCCGGGTCCGGCCGCACGATGGCCGGTGTGAGCACCCCATACTCCTTCACGCTGTCGACTGTCTTCTGCATCTCCTCGTCATCCACCACCCGAAACGGATGCCCTTCAAAGGGATGGATCTCCGAGAGCGGGATCATCTGCACTTTCTCCCTCGCCTCGTCCGCCCTGGTTTCCTCCGTGGAAAAAATATCATCGAAACTCTTCAAGCTTACGTTTGCGCCTTTGTTCGGCAATCTCATTCACCTCCTTTGCCAGGTCCCGGTAAGCCTCCGCGACCTTCCCCTTCGGGTCGCATGAAAAGATGCTCCTCCCCTCCTTGCTGGTCTCCGCCGCCCTGACCGACCGGGGGATTTCCGTCTTGAAGACTTTGATCTTCGATCCGTAGGTCTCACGGATAAGGCTGCTGATCTCCTTCGCGTCATTCGTCCGGGCGTCCACCATTGTAAGGAGGATCCCGTCGATCTTAAGACGTGGGTTGAGCTGCCGCTTCACCTTGTGTACGGTCCCGAGGAGGAGCTCCAGACCTTTCGCGGAAAGATACTGGGCCTGCACCGGGACAAGCAGGCTGTCCGCCGCGGCCAGGGCATTTACCGTAAGCATTCCCAGACTGGGTGAGCAGTCGATAAGGATGTGGTCGTAATCCTTCCTCCTGCTGTCGATATACCCCTTGAGAACCGTCTCACGGCTGATCGCGTTCACCAGGCTGCTCTCAAGCCCTGAAAGCGTGATGCTGGCCGGAAGGAGGTCCACGCCTTCCTCATGCCGGAGGATCCCTTCATTTTCCCCGATCGTCTCATCGTCCATGACCTTCCGCATGATCTCCGTCACGGTAATCGGGAGCTCATCCGGCTGCGGATAGCCCAGGCTGATCGTGAGGGACCCCTGCGGGTCAAGGTCGATGAGCAGGACCCTTTTTCCTTCCGCCGCGAGCGCGATCCCCAGGTTCTCGCAGGTCGTTGTCTTGCCCGTACCGCCCTTCTGGTTGACACAGGCGGTCACTGTCGCTCTTGCCATCTCTTACTCCTTTCTGAGAAGCTCTCTCATGAGCTCCTGTTTCCCGTCCGCCTTCGCCCGCCGCCGGTCCGGACCGTTCACGTTCACGGGAACGCACAACTCGAGGATCCGGCTCGTGATCCGGGCATCCGCAAGGAACCTCGGCTCCCGGATCTCCCCGATCGTGAGGTTGGTCGTCACGATGATGGGCAGTCCGCTCTTGTACCGCTCGTCCACCACGGCGTAGACCTGCTCCTTCGCGTATTCCGTCGACCGCTCGATCCCCAGGTCGTCGATGATGAGGAGCGGGTAATTCGAAAATGACCGGATATACCGGTACCTCTCCTCCGTGTACATGTTTCCCATCTGGTTCAGGATCTTCGAGAAGTTGGTCATGAGGACCGGCGTTCCTCCGGCGATGAGTTCGTTCGCGATGCAGGCAGCCGCGTAGGACTTCCCTGTCCCGACAGGCCCCCAGAAGAGGAGCCCGACGTTCCGCCTCCTCATCTCCGGCCACTGCCTGACATAGCTCCTCGCCGCTTTTACCGCGGCCGTGTCTTCCGCGCTTTCAAAGGTCCACTGCCGTATCCCCCTGTCCTGGATCCCTTCGGCGCGGAGACGCTCGATGCGGATCGCCTCCTGCTCGGCTTCCTCCTTCAGCCGTTCTTCCTCTCGCCTTCTTGCCCCGCAGGCGCAGAGACAAGGGACCTTGCACTCCTTCCCGGCAAATGAAAACCGGTACTCGACCGCTCCTCCGCACAAAGGGCAGTGAAGGAGCCCGTCCTCCCCGGGGACAGCTCCCTCCGGGATCATCCCGGCTGCCGCCCTGGCGGTCTCTTCAAGGAATGTCATCCCTGTATCCTTACTCATAAACTCTCCCCCTCTCTGAACCGATAGCGGTCCGGGCTGTAGGGCATGTCCTTCGGGTCGGCCCTCGCAAGACGTCCCCGGTCATCGTCGGCCCATTTGCGGATCGTAGCCAGGTGGTTCCGGTAGGTCTTCCCTGTCGAGGCCATGTAGAGGGACAGCCGTGCGATCCGCTCTTCATGATCCCCGGGGAACTCCGCCCTGAGCTGCCTGAGCTCCTCTTCAGAGAGGAAGACGTTCCTGTAAGGTCCGAGGCCTCCGGCCAGGCTCCTCTCTCTCTTAGTATTTGATAGATTAGTATTTGATCTATTAGTTATTAATTGCTGCGGGTTTTCCGTATACGGTCTTCCCGCATACGGTTTATCCATATACGGATTATCCGTAACAGGTTTTCCCGTGACAGGTTTTTCCGTATACGGGTTTTCCGTGACAGGTTTTCCCGCAAGCGGTTCAGACGCATCTGTCTTTCCCGAAAACGAACCATCCTCAGCAGTTCCTTCTTTCTCCGTCCTGCCTGTATGAGATTCATCCATGCTCACCTCTTCCGGCCGAGCTTTCTCCGCTGCCTCCCCATCTCCTTGAAGTCCAGTATCTGAAGCATCCGGCTCCCGTGGATCCCTTCCCTTGCCGCCCTGCGGCCGCTCATAGATCACGTACTCCACCCCGGCCAGCTTCCCCTCCTTCGTCCGGAGCCGCCGGCGGATGAGGTAGCCGTTCCTCTCGAGCTCGCCGAGCGCGGCCTGAACGGCATCCCGTCCCTCAAGGCAGATCTTCGAGATCCCCTCGACACTGTAGTGCCACTCATCCGGGAGGCTCAGGACCAGGGACAGCAGTCCCTTCGCCTTCAGCGTCAGCCGCCTGTCCTTCAGGTGATAATTGCTCATCGTCGTATAATTCGTGTTCTTCTCGGTCCGGATCACCGCCATGCCCTGCCTCCTTTCCGGAAAAGGGAGAGGCAGGGGATCCCCGCCTCTTCTCCTGTTCCCGTATTTACATTCTGCTGCTCTTCGATACGAGTCCCGACGTCGGGACTCGTATTGCCAAAAGTTGCGACGTCGCAACTTTTTCCGTTTTTGATTTTTGAGCCAGGACCCCTCACAGGCTCACTTCCGCACGCCTCTCGCGGATACCCGGGGCAGCCTGGCGGTGCTCGCCGGCAGCCGTCTTTTTCTCCTCGAGCCCTTCGAGCACGCTCTTCCTGCCGCCCTTCTCCGCCGCGCGTTCGCGGGCTTCCTGCCAGGCGATGGCATTCTCGAGCCTGTGCTCCGCCGCGTCATAGTGCTGCACCTTGTCGGAGAGCAGGTCCTCATTCGAGACCTCCTCCTCATTGACGGCACGGCACATCTGGGTGAGCATGCGGGCGTCCGAGCCATCCTCCCGCATGATGAGAAGTTCCTGGATGGAGGACGGGATCACGAAATAGTTCCCGCCGATCTGCTCGCCGATCTTCGCCAGCACGTCCTCCTGGGCCATGATCGAGCAGCCAAGCTCCCGGTCACGGTAAGTCAGGACATAAAAGGGGAACATCGGGGACGGCGGCGGGAGCGGCCCGTCCACATTGAGGAGGTTGACCGCCGTGTTCTCCCTTTCGAACAGGCCGTTCATGATCTCCGCCAAGCCGAAGAGCCCGGGCTCCCTGGCCTTGTCTGCCGCCAGCGCATCGCGGTAGAGATCCTCCTCGGTGACGCCCCACTTCTTAAGGAGCGGCTTCGTCACTCGGACGATCGCATGGGTGTCGCTGTTCCCGGACATGCTGCCGAGGTCCACCTGGTAGGTCAGCGCGAACTCCCCGCAGGGACGGGAGACCAGCTCCCCGAGCATCTTCCTGTTGAGATCCGGATCGACGAGGCGGCCGTGGATCGAGCCCCTGAGGTCCTCATAATCCCCGAGGAGCTTCTCCTTGAGCCCCCTCGCCGGGTCTTCCCCGACCGCGTGCTCGATGCGGATGTCAGCCACCTGCCCGACGATCCCGTCGAGGTCAGCGCCTTTCCGGTAATCCTCATACATCTCGTCGATATAGATGTTGGGGGCGATCGACTCCCCGTCCTTCATGAGCGAGATACCGGTCCTGACCTCATCGTTCATCTTGGTGACCTCCCTGACCTGGATCTCCGCATTGGCAAATGACGGCGGCAGGTACTCCTTGATATGCTCCCCGATATACTCCGCAAACTCTCTCTTATCCAGCATTTATGCCCTCCTTTCCGCAGGGGCCTTCCCCTGCTGTGCGATTGCTGCCATCTTCCCGGCATAGGCTTCGAGACGTCTTTTCATTTTCTCCGCCCTCTCCTTTTTCTCTGTTTCCTGTTTCATCTGTGCTCCTTTCCGGAAAATGAGGAGCCCAAAGGGCCCCTCACCTTCTCCATGCTTACCCCCGCTTCCTCCTGGCCGCAGCGATGAGCACGATGAGCGCCATCACAGCCGTCATGACGGGAAGCAGGACCTTCGTTTCATCCCCGGTCTTCGGTCCGGGTCCCCTTGTCGGCGGCTCGGACGGGCCTCCCGGTGTCTTCCTGTCGAGCACCTTCACCCGAACAAGCAGGACCTCCGAGCTCCCGTCCGGCTCAAATGTGACCTTCGCGGTCTCCTTCGTGACCTCGTAGCCGGCAGGTGCCTTCGTCTCCCTGACCTCATAGTTGTATAGTTCCCTGAGGCCTTCCGCCGTGAAGAGCCCGACGGGGAGCTCCCCGGTCTCCGCATATCCGCTGCTGTCCGTAGTCAGGTTTGCGACGACCTCGCCGGTATTGAGGTTCCGCACCTCGAACACCGCGCCGGCAAGCGCCGCACCGGTCGTCTTGTCGGTCTTCACGACAGCGATCCTGCCCTTCTGGCGCCTGTCATACATCGTGACAGCGACCGGCTCCGGAGACTCACCGATCTCGACCGCGATGTCCGCCGCCGGAAGCATCCCCCTCGGGGCGCTCTTCTCACGGAGGACATAGCTGCCGACCGGCAGATGGTCGATCGTGTGAGGTCTTCCATCCGTCGTCCACTCCTCGTACACCGTCCCGTCTTTACGGAGAAGCTGCAGGATGGCGCCGTTCACGGGGATCTCTGCATTCTCAGCGTCGAGCTTGAGGACGCTCAGCTTCGTGTAGTCGTCCTTCATCTCGACCATCTGGATCTCACCGGTCTCCTCCACCGTGAACCTGACGTCCTCCGCATGGACGTAGCCGTCTGCGGTCGGTGCCTGGACTTCACGGAGCGTGTACTCGCCGACCGGGAGATAGTCGATCTCCTTCGAGGATCGATCGCTTGTCCAGCTAGTCACTTCATTACCTTCACTGTCGAGGATCGTGAGCGTCGCGCCTTCGACGCACTTTCCTGTGACGATATCCTTCTTGCTGATACGGACCTTCGTGTAGTCGTCCTTCATCTCGACCTTCTGGATCTCGCCGATCTCCTCCACGGTGAACCTGACGTCTTCCGCGTGGATATAGCCGGACTCTGTCGGGGCCTGGACTTCACGGAGCGTGTACTCGCCGACCGGGAGATAGTCGATCTCCTTCGGACTGCCGTCCGTGACCCATTCCTCGACTGCATTTCCGTCGGAATCTAGGATCGTCAGCGTCGCACCAATGACTTCCTTGCCGGATGTGATGTCCGTTTTCGAGATCCGGACCTTCGTGTAGTCGTCCTTCATCTCGACTTTCTGGATCTCGCCGGTCTCTTCCACCGTGAACCTGACGTCTTCCGCGTGGATATAGCCGGACTCAGTCGGGGCCTGCACCTCAATAAGGGTGTATTCCCCTGCCGGCAGGCGTTCGAATTCCCTGGCTTTACCGTCCGTGACCCATTCCTCAACCGTGTTCCCGTCCTGATCGACGATCCTGAGGGACGCTCCCTCGATCTCCTCGCCGGTCGTGATGTCCGTCTTTGAGATGAGTACCTTCGTGAAACCGTCCTTCATCTCGACCTTCTGGATCTCGCCGGTCTCCCTGACAGTGAACTTCACATCTTCAGCATGGACGTATCCAGAGCCTGTCGGGGCCTGCACCTCGCGCAGTGTATACTCCCCGACCGGGAGATAATCGATCTCCTTTGAGGATCTGCCGCTTGTCCAGCTGGCCACCACCTTTCCGTCACTGTCGAGAATCGTGAGCTTCGCGCCTTCGACCGCCTTCCCGGTGACAATATCCGTCTTCGAGATACGGACTTTCGTGTAGTCATCCTTCATCTCGACCTTCTGGATCTCGCCGGTCTCCCTGACAGTAAACTTCACATCTTCCGCATGGACATAGCCGGACTCAGTCGGGGCCTGCACCTCAATAAGGGTGTATTCCCCTGCCGGCAGGCGCTCGAATTCCCTGGTTTTGCCATCCGAGACCCATTCCTCAACCGTGTTCCCGCCCTGATCGACGATCCTGAGGGACGCTCCCTCGATCTCCTCGCCGGTCGTGATGTCCGTCTTTGAGATGAGTACCTTCGTGAAACCGTCCTTCATTTCGACCTTCTGGATCTCGCCGGTCTCCCTGACAGTGAACTTCACATCTTCAGCATGGACGTATCCAGAGCCTGTCGGGGCCTGCACCTCGCGCAGTGTATACTCCCCGACCGGGAGATAGTCGATCTCCTTCGAGGAGTTGCCGCTCGTCCAGCTGATCACCTCCTTTCCTTCACTGTCGAGGATCGTGAGCTTCGCACCTTCGATCTCCTTCCCGGTGACGATATCCGTCTTGGAGATGCGGACCTTCGTGTAGTCGTCCTTCATCTCGACCTTCTGAATCTCGCCGGTCTCCTGTACGGTGAACTTCACATCCTCCGCATGGACATAGCCATCTGCGGTCGGGGCCTGCACCTCCTTCAGGGTGTACTCCCCGGGTGCCAGCTTCCGGATCATGTGCGGCTTCCCGTCAGTCGTCCACTCAGCCACAGTCTTTCCATCGCTGTCCGTGACCGTAAGCTTTGCTCCGACGATCTCCACTCCGGTCGTGATATCCGTCTTTGAGATCTCGACTCCGATCGGGGTCTCCCTGACATCGACGGTTGCGGTCTTCCCCGCTGTAAGGGCTGCCTCGTGGGGTTCTTTCTCCATCACATAGCCGGCGGGAGCAGACATCTCCTTCACGTAGACCTTCGAATACATGGCCGGGATGCTCCCGCTCTTCGCGTAACCGTTCGCGTCAGTCGGGCCAAGCTTCATGATGAGCGTTTTGCATTCCTTTTCTGCGTAGACGCCGTATACAGCCCCCTTGACCGGACTGCCATCCGCCGCATCTTTCTTTGTGATCTCGATATAAGTGGAAAATGCCTTCCATTTCACACTGAAGGAAGCCGTCCCCGCGGGCTGCGTCTCGTAGGCGCCGATAACCTGGGTCACGCCGCCGGTCGACATCACGATCGCGCGCCAGATCTCCCCGATGCTCCCTTTGAGATTGCCGGAGCTCCAGGATCCGGTCTTGTCTGCCGGGGCTTTGAGGCGGAAGACTTCGCCGCCCTTCACCTTCGCCGTGCCGCCCTTCTGGCTGCTCCCGGTCGTCTCGTTCACAAATGTGACGTCCCCCGGGACCGCGAAGGACACCTCGTTCCGGCTGTCTGCATTAAAATGGATCCTCGGCGTCTTCTGCAGTCCGCCGTCCAGCGTGTTCTCCCCGGATTCGACGCTGAAGCTCATCTCTCCGCTCGGCGGGGCCGGCATGCTTTCGAGCTTCTCGATCCAGAAGAGTACTCCGCACTCCTCGAGCTGCTGCCGCGAGCTCCCGTAGACGTCCCCGCTGTACTCATAAGACGCCGCGATGTGCGTGAAGATATACTTGAGATCCGCGTTGAATGTGCTCGGCAGGATGGCCGCCGTCATGTCCCCAGGGCCGCCGTAACCGTAGTAGAGGACCTTCTGGAGGTTTTCATTTCCGTTGAGGACCGATGCCGCGTAGGCGCCGTCCGCCGGAGACTCCTTCGAAGCCTCGAGGCAGTAGGCCACCTTGCCGTTCACGTAGTACATGTGGGTGCCGTGCGTGCCGAGCTGGGGCGGATACCAGAGCTGCTGGCCGACCGTGACATTGACGGTACCGGCACCGACGAGTGCTGCGTCCGCCGTGAGGAGCGTCATGGAACCGTCGTTCAGTGACTTCTCGATTGCTGCCATCTCTTTTGCGGATGTTCCGCTGCGGTTGATAAGGTTCAGGTCTTCCGTCAAAACCTCCTCGGTTTTCGCTTCCGATTCCTCTCCGGCAGAATTTTCTGCTACTTCAGAGTCTGCTTCTTCCACAGATTCCTTTGTATCCTCCTCTTCGGATGCCATCGAGTCATCTTCCTGCTCGTCTGTCACTTCTGCTCCTTTGGATGCCTCGGATACTCCTTCTGCTTCTTTGACAGGCGTTTCTTCCTCGGATTCAGCCGGAGATACCTCCGATTCTGTCCCTTCCGGCGCATCCTGAACGGTCTCTTCGCTTGTCGTCCCTGCCGCCTCTTCCTCAGCAGGAGCTGTGTCTTCACTTTCCTCCTCTCTCGAAAGTGCTCCCGGTATGTCAGAGTCATCGTCGGCACCCTCTTCCTCTTCATTTTCGGAAATGCTTTCATCTGAAGGTATCTCCTCCGAGGTTTCCGCAGCCGTAAGAGCTGCTGTCGCCGCATTTTCCTCATGGACCGGCGGCTTGAACAGCTCAACCGTGATATTCCTCATGATTGAATAGGAGGGATGTCCGCTCATCACATCGACATGGTATTTCGCATGGTAAGTGCCGGCACGGTCCGTCATGAGATCCACACCGGAATCATCCTTCGCTTCAGCAAATGAAACACGCACCTTCCCGGGATCCGGGATCGTGATTCCTGTCAGGTCACTGCCTGCATCGAATCCTGTTCCGTAAGGAAGTGTCAGATCTTCCGCAGTCACGATCTCATCCGGATCGAGGCTCCCGCGGACGGCCTCAAGCATCGGGTAGGGTTCTGCGGGGTTATTTTCGTCTGCAAAGACCCCGGAACTGACCGAAGAGACAACAATAAGCCCGGCCAGAACTCCGGCAAGGGCTCTCTTTAAGGTTCCTCTTATCATTTTTTCTTCCTCTCTTTCTTTGTACTGATATCAAGTCTCACGGCATCTGATTGAAAATAGTCGGCATACGTGCTAGCTTCATTGGTTCCTCCTCTTCTCTCAATCCTTAATTTTGGGCAAAAAAATACAGTCATGGAACTTTTTAGATTCCATGGCTGTATGTAAGTTTTCTTTCTTATTATATTTTATATTATTTTGACTGCCGCTGAGCTACAAATCGTTAAGGAAAGAATCGAAGATGGTGCAAACGAAAAAGCAGCCTTGAACTCTTCGACAACTGCCTTTTCGTTTGCATCAATTTCGATTTTTCCTGGTTGAACAAAGCGCGTCCGGGTAGCTGGTATATATGGGAATTCAATCCCTATGCTCTTTACCAATCAGTATAGCATGTATTGAATGAAAAAAGTCATTGCAAGAACAAAAAGTCATTTTCATCGTAGCACAAATAAGCCTCCAGAGGAAGCTTGAAAAAAATATTCGATTATTGCTTTTCAACACAGTATATGCGGTTCTGGTTTTATAAAGTACTGATCTGAAGGTA
>DFFD01000157.1 GCA_002369495.1 Lachnospiraceae bacterium UBA3785
TCCCGGCATAGTCCGAGACCATTGAAATGTCGTAGAGCTGGTTCAGATCGCTGAAGATGCTCACCTTGCTGAACTTGGTTACCCCGGTGATGAACACAAACCGGATATAATCATCATAGCTCTTAAGCGTGCTGAAGAAACCCTTGAAGAACGCCTTGTTGTGCTCCTCAAGTTCCGGGTCCTTCATCACCTCAAGGAGCGGCTTGTCGTACTCGTCCACGAGGATAACCACCCGGCGTCCGGTCCTGTCTACGGCCCGCCGTATGATGCTGCGAAAGCGCTCCGAGAGCAGTGCGTCCGGATCCTCGGAGCCGTACACCTTCTTACTGCCGGCTCCCCTGGGTCAGCTTATAGATATATGCCGTTTTGTCGACATACAAAAACCCATCGCCGCGAAGGCTCTGAAAGCCCTGCACGCCGATGGGGAGCTTACGCAAACCGTATCCGTTCATGTTCCGCCTCCGAAAAATGTAACTATTCATCACCCCACGAAAACGTATGGTTTGCAGGGCGAAACGCTTGCGTTTCGAACAAAAGCCATGCGCTTTGCTTTCGCGGGGCGGGCAAGGCGCAAAGCGCCTATGACCGCCCTCATGAAGCGGTCGCTTCTGCGGCCGCGAATGAGGGTGATGATCAGTTACGTAATCTTCTATCAGTTTAGACGAAAATGCGGCGGACTTCAAGTGCTTTACAGGCAAATTGCTGCCTGTTATGCTTTTTCACCTGAAATCCGCCCCTTATCCATCTCGTACACCCTGTCGCACAGGATCTCGATGTCCTCCCGGCTGTGGCTCGCGATGAGCAGCGTCTTCCCTTTATTTTTAAGGGAAATGAAAAGCTCCCGCATGTCCGTAAGGCCCTCGCCGTCGAGCCCGTTCATCGGCTCGTCGAGCAGCAGGTACTCCGGGTCCTCCATGACCGCCTGGGCGATCCCGAGGCGCTGGCGCATGCCGAGGGAGTATTTCCGAACCGGGCGGCGGTCATCCGGGTCAAGGCCGGCCAGGCGGACCGCCTCCCTCACCTCCTCACGGCCCGCCTTCCCGCGGATCCCCGCAAGGAGCATAAGGTTCCTCATGCCCGAATAGTAGGAAATGAACCCCGGCGTCTCAATGATGATCCCGGACGACGGCAGGAAATCCCTGTCCCTCCCGACGACGATGCCGTCCGCCGTCACCGTCCCGGCCGTGGGGCGGACCAGCCCCGCGATGCACCGAAGGAGCATGGTCTTCCCGCTCCCGTTCCGCCCGATGAGGCCGACGATCTCCCCCGGGCCCGCCGTGAGGCTGACATCCCTGAGGATCCGGCTCGTCCCGATCGTAAGGCTCACCCCGTTTACGTCAATCATGTCTCCCTCCTTCATAGGTCTTCGAAAAATGCATACACACCGCACCCGCTATAAGGCAGAGGCCTCCCAGATAAAGCACCGATCCGGCCGGAGGAAAGACCGGCTCCCTCATATACCCCGAAAAATGGAGCGACAATACCGCGTGGGGCAGCGGCAGGAGCCACATCCATCCGGCCTTGAGCTCCGCAAGGACCGCCCCCGCCGCCGTGAGGGCGGCCGCGAGCACCACGCCCGCCGTCTTCCGCCCGGCCAGCGCGAAGGCCAGCATGAGGAGGGACAGGAAGAGGAAGGACAAAAAGAGGAGCAGGGCCGTGAGGAAGGCGGCCGGCACCGGAGCCAGCTGCTGGTAGACAGCCTCCGGGAGCAGCGAGGCCGCATAGTCCCCGCTCCGCTCCGGGAAGGCCGCCGTGTAGCCCGTCAAGGCGTGGGAGTAACCCGTCATGAGGGCCGTGAAGGGCAGGGAAAGCAGGGTGCTCACCAGGAAAATGAACCCCACCGCAGCCGCCGAAAATGCCGCGGAGACCAGCATCTCCCCCGCAGCCCAGCTCCGCCTCCCCATCCTGACCCGGACAAAGAGGCCTCCCGCCTCCTCCCCCGGGAGGTCGGAGGCCAGCACGAGGAAGAGGGCCGGCAGCACGAGGAGCACCGTCCCGGACCCGGTGACCGCGAGGAAGGGCTCAACCGCGGAGAGCGGCTCCCCCATCATCCGGGAGGCGGCAGCGAGCGGTTCCGTCACCTGCTCCCGGATGAACACGGCCATGACCGGCAGGGTGACCCAGCGGGTCCCCCTGAAGAAGGACGCGGCCTCGGCCCCGGCTGCCCGGAAGGCTTCCCGTGCCTTGAGTCTCTCTCCCATATCACCGCCCCCTTTCCGCCTCGGCCCGCCAGGCAAGGAACGAGGCAAGGAGGCCCGCAAGGGCGAGGGCGGCTGCCGCCGCTGCCCCTTCCGGCCTGCCCCGCCCGATATGCGCGGCGGCATCCATGAGATCATAGAGTTCAAACGTGACGGCCCCTTCCATGGCAAGCCTGAGAAGGACCTGTCTCACCGCGTAGGTGATAAGAAACGGGAGACAGAGAAGCATGTAGCGGTCCTGAAAGACAGCCGCGGCCAGGGTCCCGGGCACCGAAAAAAGGATCCCTGCGAGGAAACTGTCCAGGAGCAGGGATACAAGGAAGCCCGCCCGGGAGGCCGGGAGACCGAAAAACGCACCGTCCGTTCCCCCGGCAGCATAAAAACCCGGACACAGGACGGAAAGCACAAGGAAGCTCAGGAGGGAGACCGCCGTAAGAAGGATTCCTCCCGCAAGGAGCGGCCCCGCGGCCCTTGCGAGCGCGTAGAGGGTCCTCCCCTCCCGCACCTTTGTGAACATGGATGCGCCGGTCCTCTGCCCCTCCGTCACGAGGAGGGCCGTGCCCGCGGTGAGGAGCACCGGGGCAAGGAGCAGACCCCAGCCGGAAAAGCAGTTCAAAAACAGGACCTCCGCGCTCACCTCCGCGCCCTGCCGGACCCCCGTGAACGCGTCCCGGGCCGCCTCCGCCACGGAAAAGGCCCGGCCTGTCCCGTCATACCCTGCCGGAGACATAAAAAAAAGAATCGGAAGGAGAACGGCGGAAATCGGGGATGCCGGGGAGAGAAGACTCTTTTTCATTTCCACAGCGATACACCGTATGACCATTCAGTCCTCCTTCAGATCCGTCGTATACATAAAGATATCTCCTGTCAGAGCGTCCACCGCCATGACGATCCCTTCGCCCTTCACGGTGTTCACGCCCTTCATGTACCATGCGGGCCGCATAAGCTCCGTCCCGTCTTCCGTCTCGCTGACCGGGACATAGAAAAGTCCCGCCTCACGCACCTCGACATTCAGCTCTCCGGCGAGCCCCTCCCGGAGGATCCGGCAGGCCTCCCCGAGCGGGAGCAGCCGGTCCGAGGTGAGGAGCTTCACAAGGCGCCCGGACATATTTCTCCCGGCAAAGGCCGAAACATGCCCCGGCGAGGCTACATAGACGTGGAGGGTCTCCTCGCTGATAAAGCCGCTCCTCGGCACATAGGTCCCGTAATCGCCGAAGGCGACCGGGATGCCTTCGAAGGACCTGCTCACCAGGAAATCAAACCCGCACACATCACCGAGCGCAAAGACCTGGACTTCGGGGACTGAGATTGCCGTCCCTTCTTCCGGGGGATACGGGGTCCCCTTTTCAAGGTATGTCTTCACGGTCTCCGCGGCCTCCCCGACGGTGCATTCCCCGCCGATGAGCGGGTATGACTCTTCCGCCAGGTCCTCAGTGCGGCCGCTCCTTATGACCTCCTCCGAGCAGGCACCCATGGCATCCGAGCCGGCCATGAGGCCCCCTCCGGCGTACTCCGTGATCTCGCCCGTGCTCATGGAATAGATCGAGTCTCCCCCGATCTGGATATGGCAGCCGTCGGTCGTGATGACCGCCCCGCTCCCGGAGGCCAGGTCCATGCAGTCGGCGAGCGCAGGATAAATGTAAGCTCCCTCCTTCTTCGTGTCCCACTCCCGCTCGTCCGTCACGATGCGGACATCTCGCGCAAGATCGACTTCCCCTTCCTGCCCGGTCTCCCTGAGCCATTCCTTAATGATCGAGAGGGCCTCCTCCGGGGTCGCCTCCTTCTCCTCCCGTGCAAGGAGGCACACCTCCTCCGCCTCTGGGAAGGGCTCGAAGCGGCAGCCCTTAAAGCTGATCCGCTCATCCTCCTCAAGGAGCCTGTCCGCCTCCTCCCGGTAAGCGCCACGGACCTCCGCAAGGGGCACAAGGTCCTCCCGGACCTTCCCGGCATAGCTTTCCGCCCCTGATTTCTCTTTTATATTCGCTTCACTGCTTCCGGTCCCAGCCGCGCCGCATGCGGTCAAAAGGAGGCAGGAAGTGAGGAGCCAGACGGCGCATTTTCCCGTCATTGCTTCACCTTATGCTGATGCTGCCGGCGGCATTGCAGCTCACGGACCCTTTCGCGACGATCTTGAACTGCACGTCGCCGCTGATTGCGTTGTTTGTCCAGACGGAAGTTGTAGACGGCGCTACCGTGATCGTTTTCATAGCGCTCCTCCTTTCTGTCAGAAAATTCACCTTGCTGCAATCCCTAAATATCATAAAATGCAGTGAGAAATCAATACGGGTGGCACGAAATGCCTTTCATGTGGCACGAGTTAATTGTTGAACGCATTTTTAAGTGGTATACTATTCCTGTCATAAGATATTTGTCAGGGGCCTGTCATGCTTTTTCAGTTTATAGACTTTTTATCCAACATCATTGATTTCTGCCTGTTTCTGGTAATAATCCATAAAAAAACCGCTGTAAAAGCAGGCAGGCGCAGATGCCTGGCGTATACCCTGTGTTTTTTGTCACTCTATATATTGATGAAATCACTGCATCTTCCGACGGCAGTCTTTCTTATCCTTTTCCTGTCATGCCAGATCATCTATATACACCTCATAAGCTCAGCCTCTTTTACTGAGTCGTTATTCTGGAGCACGGCATTCCTTTCACTGGTAATGGTTGCCGACGAAATGAGCTATTTCATTTTCAGTATTTTTAAGCTTGAACATCTGGCAGCCCTGGAGTCTCCGGGTGCGCTGAGGCTGTCTGCCATGTTTATATACTATCCGATCCTTCTTACAGGTTCTTACCTTCTGGTCCGCCTCAGGACCCCGCGATTCGACATGCCGGCCTGGCTGGCCTTGTTGTCGTGCCTTACGGTATTTCTGGGATTGTCATTTTTTTATATGCAGATTGATCTGACGGTAGAATTGAGCAGAAGCTCACTGGTGCCTCAGCATCAGATTACTTCATCCGTGATTTCCTGCATCCTGCTGATCGTATTCTTTCTGCTATTGCTCTTCCTGATATCTGTTTCCGGCAAACTGTATTTTAAGAACCGGCAGCTCCTGCTTCGTGAGTCTGAAATCGAGCATGAGACGAAGCAATACCAGGCCTATGCCGATTCTTTCCGCATTCTGCGAGGCTGGAGACATGATTTCCGCAATCAGCTGCTGACCATCTCCGAACTCGCAAAGAACCATCAATCGGAATCCCTCAGGGAATATCTGGATGAGCTTCTTTCTCCGTCTGAGAACGGACTTCTCTCGGCGGCGACCGGAAACGTCCTGCTTGATGCCATGCTGAACACAAAACAGTCTGTTGCAAAAGAGCAGGGAATCACCATCACAAGTACGGTCTATCTTCCGGAGATACTGTCTCTCTCCCAGGTGGAATTGTCTTCCCTGATCGGAAACCTTCTTGATAATGCCATTGACGCCTGCATGCAGCTGGATGACTCTCTGTCGAAAACAATCAGCCTTCAGATCAAACCGAACCGGGGAAACCTCCTTATAGCAATGAGCAATCCCTCCGCCGGCCGATACATAACCGGTCCTCAGGGGCCGCTCCTGTCAACCAAAAATGAGTCCGGACACGGGTTCGGCCTTGAAAGAGTCAGAACCATTGTAGAAGAGCACGACGGATATCTTCAGATTCTTCCGGAGCCGGAATCTTTCAGTGTCAGGATTATACTTCCTCTTCCGCCTGCATCAGCATAAGGAAATGGAACGATATTCATATATATTTTAAAGAGGGATTTGTCATGATTTTCAAAATAGCTCTGATAGAAGACAGTCTTCATGACCGGAATGCCGCAAAAGCCTGCTTTGAAAAGTGGAGCCGCAGAGCATCCGTACCCGTGCAGCTTCTATGCTATACTGATGCTGCTGACTTCTTTGCCAATGAAGATGACTGGAAAGACTGTGTCTGTATCTTTCTGGATATTGATCTTCCCACCACAAACGGTATCGACATCGCTAAAAAACTCCGCACCACCGGCATTATGACCGATTTTATATTTCTGACAGCCTTTCGGGAGTACGTATTCGAGGGCTACAGCGTGGAAGCGATCGATTATCTGTTGAAGCCGCTGGATCAGGCGGCACTGGACAGATGCATGACGCGTATCCTTGCTCGCTATCAGAGCGGTTTCTATATATTCCGCTCAGGGAATGACATTGTTCAGATACCTTACAGCGATATTCTCTACTTTTCCAGCGCCCGGCATTATACGGACATCGTAACCTCGGGAAGGTCCTTTCGTCAGCGGAAACCCCTTTCGGCGATTCTGTCCGCCCTGCCCGAACAGTTCGTTCAGATCCATCGCACGATCATTATTAATCTTCACAAGGTATACAGTTTATCCGGAACCACGGTGATCATGACGAACCGCCTGGAGCTTCCGGTCAGTAAAACTTTCGCAGACCATCTGAACGCAGAATTTGCGAAGCACATGTTCTGAGGCATTCTCCCGCGCATCTGCATTATGGCGACTCCGTTTTAAATGTTTTCAACCGTCAGTTTATTGATTAGAGGCTGAAAAGAAGGTATAATAGACAGCAGGTGAAATGTTATCACAGGAGGGGATTCTCCAGATGGGAACTTATATAAATCCGGGAAAAACCGCTTTTGAGGAAGCCGTAAACTCTGAAATCTATATTGACAAAACAGGTATGCTGGGATATCTGAATTCAGTTGTGAAGACAAAACAAAAGTACGTCAGTGTCTCCCGCCCACGCAGGTTCGGCAAGACGATGGCTGCCGACATGATCTGCGCATACTATGGCAGGGAGGCTGACAGCCGCGAGCTTTTTCTGCAGAGAAAACTGTCTGAGATGGCTTTGTGGGATAAATACCTCGGGAAATTTGATGTCATCCGAATCGTAATGACAGATTTCTTTAAGCTCGGCAGAACTGCAGGCGAAGCATTGACTTCACTCAAAAATCGAGTCCTTCTTGAACTTGAAGAAAGCTACCCGGATACGCGTTATGATGCAGACGACTTCTCATACAGTCTTGATCGGTTTTACAGAAAATCCGGGATCCCCTTTGTAATTGTCATAGATGAATGGGATGCGGTGTTCAGAGTCTGGAAGGATGACAGCGAAGCCCAACGGCTCTATCTTGATTTCCTGCGTGACTGGCTGAAAGACAAGCCCTATGTCGCCCTCGCCTACATGACCGGCATCCTCCCCATAAAAAAATACGGGCAGCACTCGGCCCTCAATATGTTCACGGAGTACTCCATGATGGCGCCGCGCCAGCTTGCGCCGTATACCGGTTTTACGGAAGATGAAGTTCGAAATCTGTGTACCGAATACGGCCGGGACTATGCCCGCATAAAAGACTGGTATGACGGTTATATCGTCAGCGACATAACGCCGCCCGACCCTAACCACGAGGAGCTGAAGACAACCGGCAAATCACCGGAAGCAAACAGGTATGCACTCTACAGCCCTCTTTCCGTCGTCGAATCCATGACAACCGGCGTCATCAAAGACTACTGGAACAAGACCGAGACCTACGAAGCCCTGGCGGAATACATCCGCATGGATTATGACGGCCTCAAAGAGGCGGTCGCACTGCTCATGGACGGCGGGCGGCTGGCCATCGACACCTCTACCTATCAGAACGACATGACGACACTCACGGGGAGGGACGACGTGCTCTCGCTTCTCGTCCACCTCGGCTATCTCGGTTTTGACGATGAGCGGAGCGAGGTCTTCATTCCCAACCGGGAGATCCTGGACGAGTTCAAGACGTCCACGAAGGGCAAAGAGTGGACCGGCACCTTCCGATCGTTCGAGGCTTCGCGGAGGCTCCAGGTATCCGGAGAAGCCCGCGCTGCTTGTGGAACTTAAGTACGGACACAGTGCGGATATTGCCATGGACCAAATCCGGCGTCAGAAATACCTTGACCGGTTTGAGCACTATAAGGGAAATACCCTTGTGATCGGCATCAACTACGACAGGGACCTGCCCGCTGATCACCCGGACTTCAAGCACCACAGCTGCAAGATAGAAAAATGGTAACGATACAAAGGAGGAGGCGTCACCGCCTCCTCCTGATGCTATCATCCTTATGCCTCCGGAACAAAATAAGGTTCAACCGTATACTTCCCGTTCCCTTCCGACGTCAGTACACTCCCTGCCATGTGGGGTCTGGTACCCAGCGCAACAACCGCATATTTGTCCTCATCGGAAACCGAATCCGAATCGCTCCCGAAAATCATTTCTTCGAATTCTTCATATGTATACTCACCGGTATTTGAAAGAAGCACCGCGGTATAGTCATCCCCCGACTCGGAAATCCTCCCGCCTCCCGAGATTTTGTACGTGTAGGTCTTTCCGTCTTCGGTCGTAAAGGTTCCATCCTCATTTCGGCTGTATCCGGTAATGCTCTGTACCTCCCAGCCTTCGGACTGAAGCCGGATTTCATTATAAGCTGCATAATCCTCCGCCATCAGCGCAGCATCCATTTCCCTTCGTGCCGCCTCTTTTTCGGCCGCCTTCCGGGCTTCCTCCTCCGCAGCCCTGACCGCCTCCATCTCGGCCTGCTTTCTGGCGATCTGCCTGGCCTCTTCCGCTTTGAGCGCCTCCTCCTCGGCCTCTCTAAGCGCACTCAGCGATGAAGCATCTCCCGCTTGAACCGCCTCTGCAGTCTCCGCTCCGCTGCCCTTCGGATCTGTGAGAAAACTCACCCCGACCGCGCAGCACACGATGGTCGCCGCGGCGAGGACCCAGAAGGCAGGCTTCCGGTAACGGAGGGCATTTTTCACTCTGCCCTTCACGTCATTTTCCCCGAAGGCGAGCGGGCAGGCCGTGACCATCCGCCTGTGTACCGCACAGCTAAGCAGTGCTTCCGCGTAGCCGGCTCTGCCTTCACGGCTGAGCCCCGAGACGACACTCTCATCGCACGCCGCCTCGATATCCCGGCTGAAGAGCACGTAGGCGAGCCACAGAATCGGATTGAACCAGTACACCGAAAGGAGGAGGAACCCCGCCGGCTTCCACCAGTGGTCGCACCGTCTTATATGTGCCCTCTCATGTGCGATGACATGCTTTCTGGTCTCCTCCGTAAGGCCCGACGGCAGGAAAATGCGCGGGCGGATCACCCCCAGGATAAACGGGGAGTCGATCTCTTCCGAGACATAGATGTCATCCTTCAAAAGAATCGATGCTGCCGTCGCCCGCCTGAGTTTCAGATAGCTCATCAGCGCGTAAAAAAGCATACAGGCACTCCCGGACATCCAGACAGCAATCATCGCCGGCAGATAGAAGTCCGCAGTGCGAACCGCCGCTGCCCTGTCCTCCCCGGCCGGGACCGGCACATCAACGCGGATCTCGGGCTGCCCGTTTTCCCCGCTGTACCGGAAGACCTCCGCGGCCCCTTCCGCTTGATTTCCGTCCGGGAGCAGGTTAAAGACGGAGAGTGAGCTCTCCACACTCACCGGGCAGACGAGCCGTACAGCCACGAGCGCCCATAAAATGCACACATACCGCCTCGGCGCCTTCTTCATCAGGCCCCTGATCAGGATGATCGCGAGCGAGAGGCACCCTGCTGTCAGGCTCATGTTTAATAGCTTTGCAAATGCTCCGTACATGCCTCATCCCTCCTTGTATTCATCGATCATCTTCCGGATCTCCGCCGCCTCCTCCGCGCTGATCTTCCTTCCGGACATGAAAGCGGCAAGAAATGCCGGCAGCGACCCGTCAAATGTGTCCTCAACAAACCGTTCGCTCTTGATCGCGTTGAATCTCTCCCTCGATATGAGGGCGGTGACGAGGCCTCCTTCATTTTTAAAGAGACCCTTCTCGCACAGCTTCCGGAGCACGGTGTAGGTGGTCGGCTTCTTCCACCCGAGCTCCTTCTCGCAGATTTTGACCAGTTCTCCCGAGCCGACGGGCTCGTGCGCCCAGATGATGTCGGCGAAGGCGGCCTGGACCTCTCCTAATTCAATATCAATCATAGGGTTTCCCTCCTTTGGTTTATCGAAAGTAAACTTTCTGATATTAGTTTACTCCAGATAAACCATTTTGTCAAGTAGAAACTTAAGAGCCGGTTCTCTGTACTCATTTTTCCGGCGAAGCCCCCTCCGGGGTTTCGCGGCGAACAACAGCGGGATTCATAATAAAAGCGGGGTCGAATCATTCTCGACCCCGCAGCGTTCATTTTATATCCTTCTTATTACCGATGCATCCATCCTGCCAAGATCACTGCACCCCGTATATGCCATCGCCTGCTTCAGCTCACCGACAGCCTGCTTCAGGTAGTCGCCGACTCCCTTCGCCCCGTCCTTTTTGATGGCGGTCATGAGGGGTCTCCCGATGCACACGCCGGTTGCCCCCAGCGCCAGCGCCTTGAAGGCGTCCATGCCGGTCTGGATCTCGCAGTCCACAAACAGCGGAACAGCCCCGGCTATCAGCTTTACAAATTCCGGAAGCACCGCCATCGGCGGCACCGCGTATTCGATGCGGTTATTGTGATGGGACAGCACGATTCCGCCTGCGCCGGCGGAGAGGCATTTTTCCCCATCCCGAAGGCTGAGCACGCCTTTCATGATGACCGGCAGTGCCGTTGATTTGCAGATTTCAGCGAGCTCTCCGGTGCGGAGCGGCGCCAGCGGATGCCCATGGATTTCATCGATGGACCCGTCCTTCGTAAAGGCATGGTCGATATCGATTCCCACGGCGAGCAGTCCGCATTTTTCCGCATGAGCGATCTTTTCATAAATCAGGCTGCGATCCGCATATGGCTTGATGATCTCGATCATATGCGGGCAGATGGCCGCAAGTCTCTCGATCTCCTCCTCTTCCGCAGCGCCGTACCAGAGCACGGCGTCAGCATCCTTAGCCCCCTGCGCCAGAAGCTCGGAAGCGCCGGAGAACATAAAGTGATCCAGGTGTGAAAGCGCCGCTGTCATGATCGGCGATGAAAAATGCTGCCCGAAAAGTGTGAAGCCGGGATCGGGCATTTCTGCGTCCAGATAGCGGGGCTCGATCAGGAGAGAATCGAGATACGCCCGGCTGATGCGGTTGGAATTGCCGTTGTCTGCCATAAAAACACCTCCAAAATCACATAAGTTTCTTTTATTATACAGCGAATTCCAGCCTGATTCAAGCCTGGCTTCCGGTGTGTCGGTTCGCTTCCGTAAGCTTACCAAAAAACCGGCTTCTTCTTTGCCGGCCGCACTCCATCCTCCCGGCAAAGTAGATTTCATTGCCCTTTTTCAGCCTTCATTATCTTTATTCTTTGCCTGGCATGTCCTGCATCCACATTAAAGTAAAAGCAGGAAATCAAAGCGGTCAGTTCTCGCCAATCAAACTGTATTTTTCTTCTCCGCTTCTTTCCGCAAAGAATAATCTTGTATTGCCGCCCTAAAAAGCATGCCATTCAAACTTTGCCAGACTACCCTGCCGCCGTATACAAAGAAAACTCTCTAATTCTTGCCTCAAAACTCCTGAAATCCGACTTTGCCCTTTAACTCTTTCTCCCGTGGCAAAGAAAACATTCAACATAAGACCTGTCCCTCACCGCATACACCTCATATAGCCGGCAAACCAGGCTTCATCGATCAGGCTTCCGACAGAAACTGTCTTTCTTCGCAATGCATCCTCGCCTCCCATATCAAAATGCCAGGGGGACAACCCCTGGCACACATCATTCAAATAAAAAAGAAGAAATCCAGACCACCCATACGGACAGCCCGGACCCCTCCCTCGAGCGCGAGACGGGGATCGAACCCGCGACCCCCACCTTGGCAAGGTGGTGCTCCACCGCTGAGCCACTCGCGCATTGCGTCTTTCTCAAGACTCACGTATCATACACTACGAAGTCCTCATTGTCAACCGCAAAATTGTTCTATTTTCAGTACAATCTCAGCCGGACAGCAACCCCAGGTCCTCCGGCGTCGTGATCTTGATGTTGGAATAGGACCCCATGACCAGCTTGACGCGCCCCAGGCCCGACCGCTCGATCACCATCGCATCGTCCGTGATCCCGGCCATGGAGCCCTCCTTCAGGATCTCGTAGGCCGCCCGGATCATCGTATAGTTGAAGGCCTGCGGCGTCTGGATGTTCCACACGCGCCGCCGGTCCGGCGTACTCACGACAAACCCGTCCTCGTCCGCGATCTTGACCGTGTCCTTCGAAGGCACTGCCGCCGCTGCCGCGTCGAACTCCCGCACCGCCTCGTCCACGCGCGCAAGGATCGCCTCCGTCACAAACGGCCTCGCGCCGTCATGGATCATTACATAATCCGCCTCCGGGCAGGCGAGAAGCCCCGCGTAAACTGAATCATAGCGCTCTTCGCCGCCGACGACGATGCCGGAGACCTTTTTGAAATCATTTCTGGCAACGATCTCCTCCCGGCAGAAATCGACCCAGTCCTCCCCCGTGACGAGGACGATCTCGTCGATCACCGGGCTCTTCTCGAAGACGCGCAGGGTCTTTTCGATGATCATTTCATTTTCAATGTGGAGGAACTGCTTCGGCGTATCGCTCTCCATGCGCTTCCCGCGGCCCGCCGCGAGCACGATCGCCGCCGTCATGACGCACGCTCCCCGAGCTTAAGATCCGGAACCGCGTTGAGGTTCCAGCCGCTCCGTGTGCCCGCGAGATACTCGTGATAGGCCGCGGCTCCGATCATCGCCGCGTTGTCCGTGCAGAAGATCGGCGACGGCACATAAAAATGAAACCCTTCCGCCTCGCACGCCGCCGTAAGCTGCCGCCGCAGCTCGGAATTGGCCGCCACGCCGCCGGCCAGTGCGATGTCCTTCATCCCGTGCTCCTTCGCGGCCCGGATCGTGTGGTCCACAAGGACCCCGACCACGGAATTTTCAAAGCTCGCCGCGAAATCCGCGATGTTTATTTCCCGGCCGGCCATCTTTTCGGTGTTGATGTAGTTTAAGCAGGCGCTCTTAAGGCCCGAGAAGGAAAAATCGTACTCGGAGCCGTTTACCTTCGCCTTCGTAAAATGAATCGCCGAAGGATCCCCGCCCTTCGCCGCCTTATCCATCTTGGGGCCGCCCGGATAGCCCAGGCCGACCGCCCGCGCGACCTTGTCGAAAGCTTCTCCCGCCGCGTCGTCCACTGTCCTCCCGAGGATCCGGAATTTATTCCAGTCCTCCGCGATGATGAGGTGCGTGTGGCCGCCCGAGACCACCAGCCCGAGATAGGGCGGCTTAAGGTCCGGGTGCTCGATATAGTTGGCCGCGATGTGGCCTTCGATGTGGTTCACGCCGATGAGGGGCTTGCCGGCCGCAAATGCGATCGCCTTCGCCTCCGCCACCCCGACGAGGAGCGCGCCGACAAGGCCCGGCCCGTAGGTCACCGCGACCGCGTCGACGTCGGAGAGCGTCATGCCCGCCTTCTTAAGCGCTTCCCCGATCACCGGGTTGATCTTCTCGATGTGCGCGCGCGAAGCCAGCTCCGGCACCACGCCTCCGTAGAT
>DFFD01000086.1 GCA_002369495.1 Lachnospiraceae bacterium UBA3785
ATCATGGGCTTCAAATTCAAGAATTCCAAGTCGATCGGCAACATCCTGATCGGCTTCGGCATCCTTTTCTCCGGCCTGCTCAACATGACCGGAGCGGTCAAAGGCATCCAGGAATCTCCGATCATCGAGACTCTGTTCTCCGGCCTCACGAACCCGTTTATCGGCTACGTGACCGGTGCGGGCATCGCGTTCGTTCTCCAGAGCTCGTCCGCGACGATCGGTATCCTGCAGGCATTTTCCACATCCGGCCTGCTCTCCTTCAAGTCCATCTACGCGGTCATCGTCGGCATTTATCTCGGCGACTGCGTGACGACCGCGATCGTCTGTTCCATCGGCGCCGAGAAGGAAGCCCGCCGTGTCGGTATCGTCAATATCCTCTTCAACTTAAGCGAGACGGTCCTCGTTCTGACCGTGGTCTCCATCGTTCACCGGTTCGGTCTCCTGAATGCTCTCTGGGACAAAACCGTCAACTCCGGTATCATCGCGAACACCAACACGATCTTCAACCTCGGCTGTTCGATTGCCCTCTTCCCGCTTCTTAACACCTATGAGAAGCTGAGCCGCAGGATCATCAAGGACGCCCCGGTCGCGGAAGACAAATACAAAGCGGTCATCGACGGACTCAGCCCGGCATTCTTCAGCACGCCGGCGCTCGCGCTCCGCAGCTGCTACGACGTTCTTCTCTCCATGTTCCGCGCCGCGAGCGACAACATCAACAAGGCGCTCCCGCTCATGGACACCTACGATGCACAGGTCCACGAGGAGATCCTCGCCGAGGAGAAACAGATCGACCGCCTGACGGACAATGTCAGCCGTTACATCGTCGAACTCCTGCCGCACCTGACCGACGAGTACCATCTCTCGATCATCAACCAGTACTACCGCGCCACCAACGACTTCGAGCATCTGGGTGACTTTGCGGAGGATATCGCCAACAACGCGGAATCTCTCTCGGCCGCCGGCATGCACCTGTCCGACGCGGCCAAGAAGGAGCTGAAGACGCTGATCGAACTCTTCACCAGCATGCTCGCCCTGACCGGCCAGACCTTCGAGAAGCGTGACGTCGAGCGCGCCTACGAGATCGAAGCCATGACCCGCGTCGCGGAAGCCCTGCTCCTGCAAATGAAAGAAAATCACCTCACCCGTCTCGGCCAGGGCATCTGCAACGCCTACGCGGACGTCAACTACACCAACCTGCTGACCCAGGCGGAGCGCATTTCCGATGCCTGCTCGAACGTCGGCGCCGCCATCATGGTCCGCGTGAATCCGGAGATTGCTGCCGAAGAACACAGCTACTATCACGGCCTCCATGCAGGTCAGGATAAGAAATACAACGCGATCTACGAGAAGATGTACGCGGAGTATTTCGGCAAGCTTGCGGCGAAGGAATAATTCATTTTCGGAATAATTTAAAGGAAATAATTGAATTGGACGAATAAGCCTCCGTGTGCTATAGTCATTTTGTAAGGAAGAAATGATTATAAAACAAACACACGGAGGTGTTTTTTATGAACGGACAGATCGTATACAGCGCACAGAATATTTTCGGAGGCTTCGTCGCAAACATGCTGCTCACCCGCTGCAGCGAAAAGGATCCGAACCAGGCCGAGGTTCTTCTTGAGCTCCGGGACACGGTTGACGATTACATCGAGCAGGCTTGATGCTCCCTCATATGAGATCAGAGAGAAGGGATTCGTTCCCTTCTCTTTTTTTGTCCCGGTTACAGTGAATCGTGCCGATTGCGTGTACATAGTATCCCATTCCCGCTGTAAAAATGTTATAATAACACAAACCACGAAGGAGGTATCCAAATTGATCCGTTTTATTCTCGCACTGCTCCCAATCATCTGGCTGATCGCCGCCATGAGCATTCTCAAATTTCCCGGCTGGAAGGCCTGCCTGATCGCCCTCGCGGTCACGGCGTGCGTGTCCGTCATTTTCTGGCAGATGCCCCTCATAAACATGGCGACTGCCGCCCTCGAAGGCGCCTGCAATGCCCTCTGGCCGATCATCATCGTGATCCTGGCAGCCCTCTTCACCTATAACCTGACGCTGGAGACAAAGGCCATGGACAAGATTAAATCCATGCTGGCCGGCGTATCCACCGACAAAAGAGTCCTCATGCTGCTCATCGCCTTCGGCTTCGGCAACTTCATGGAGGGCATGGCCGGCTTCGGCACGGCGGTTGCGATCCCGGCCGGCATCCTCGTCGGTCTCGGCTTCGATCCGCTGCTCTCGGTCGTGACCTGCCTCGTGATCAACTCGACGCCCACCGCTTTCGGCTCGGTCGGCGTCCCGACGACGACGATGGCCAACATCACCGGCATGGATGTGATCGCAATCTCCGGCCATGTCGCCCTGATCCAGCTTGTCGTCTCCTTCCTGCTGCCCTTCATGGCCGTCATCATCATCGGCGGCGGCGTCAAAGCCCTGAAAGGCCTCGTCCCGTTCGTCCTGATCGCGGACGCCGCCTTCCTGATCCCCCAGTACATCGCGGCTCAGTTCATCGGTCCTGACCTGCCGGACATCCTCGGCGCGATCGTCTCGATGGCCGCCATGATCGCCGCGGCGCGCTTCCTGCCGATGAAAAAGTACCCCGAATATGAGGTGGAGGCAGGCAGCGGTCTTAAAGGCCTCACCATCCCGGATGCGGTGAAGGCCTGGTCGCCGTTCATCCTGATTTTCATTTTCCTGCTTCTCACCTCGACGCTCGTGCCGGCCATCCACGACCCGCTCGCTGCCTTCCATTCAAAAATGCAATTCTACGCCGGCGACAGCCCCGCCACCCTGACCTTCTACTGGGTCAACACGCCCGGCGTCCTGATCCTCATCGCCGGCTTCATCGGCGGCGCGATCCAGGGAGCCTCCTTCCCGGTCATGTTCGGCGTGCTGGGCAGGACCGTCAAAAACAACATTAAAACGATCGTAACCATCTGCTCGGTCCTCGCGGTCGCCAAGATCATGGGCTACAGCGGCATGATCGGCGATATCGCTTCGGTCCTGGTGGCGGTGACCGGGAGTTTCTTCCCTCTCATCTCCCCGCTCATCGGCACGATCGGCGGCTTCGTCACCGGGAGCGGCACCTCGACGACCGCCCTCTTCGGAGCGCTGCAGGTCCAGACTGCCCGGGCGATCGGCGCCGAGCCCCTCTGGCTGGCGGCCGCAAACCTCATGGGTGCCGGCATCGGCAAGATGATCTGCCCGCAGAGCATCGCGATCGGCACCGCCGCCGTCGGCCTCTCCGGCGCCGAGAGCAAAATTCTCTCGAAGACGATCCTTTACACCCTCCTCTTCGCCCTCATCGGCGGGGCCGTGTGCTATCTCTTCCCGCTTCTGGGGCTGGTCTGACCGATTAGAAGGGACGGTTTCGGGGACGGTTCTAAGCGCGGTTTCGGGGACGGTTCTAAGCACAAAAAACAGGTTCTCGCAAAGAGAACCTGTTTTTTGTACAAGAACCGTCCCTATTTCTTACAAGAACCGTCCCTGTTTCTTACCGTCCCTGTTACCCTCTCCTGCTCAGCCCAAACGCCAGGAAATCCAGCCGCCCGTGCCCCTCAAACATGAACGAGACGCTGAAAACCCCGTCCGGGAACTGCATCTTCTGATCGAACACCTTCCAGCTCTTCTCGCAGCGCACCGGGATCTCCCCGACGAGCACCGCGTCCGCGCCTTCGCCGGCCCAGACCTTCATGACGCCGACCGCATTTCCGCGGACCTTCACAGCTGCCCGCCGCGTGTTCGAAAGCGCAAAATACCGGTAAACCGCCCGGAGCCCGTCTCTCCCGTTCGCGATGTACTGCTTCGGGAGCCCTGCGGCTTCGCGCACCGGCATGCGGTCCCAGCCGATCACCGGATCCCTGTCCGGCAGATTCTGCGTAAGGAACGGATGCTTCATGCCCATGAGCATCCAGTGCGAGATGACCGGCGTCTT
>DFFD01000110.1:0-321 GCA_002369495.1 Lachnospiraceae bacterium UBA3785
GGGCAGGGGTGGAAGTGCAGTAATGCACGGAGCTGACTGCTACTAATAGGACGAGGGCTTGACCAGGCAGCTGCGGAGCGATCCGCGGTAAGTCTTGGAAGTGACCGACTTCGGCAGGTAATGTATATGCGGTTTTGAGGGTGTGCACCCTCTTTTTTCATTTTCCTCGATAGCTCAATGGTAGAGCACTCGGCTGTTAACCGAGTTGTTGTAGGTTCGAGCCCTACTCGGGGAGCTAAACGGGACCTCGGTTCGTAAATGAGCGGCAGCCCGTAATGAGGCCCCATGGTCAAGTGGTTAAGACATCGCCCTTTCACGGCG
>DFFD01000110.1:444-1129 GCA_002369495.1 Lachnospiraceae bacterium UBA3785
CGGTAAGGCGCGGGTCTGCAAAACCTTCATCCCCGGTTCGATTCCGGGTGTCGCCTCTTGAGGATCGGATAAGTCCGGTCCTTTTTTTGTGTAAAAATTCAATTTACTTGTGCCTTGTCCTTGACAGGCAATGGTACAGGCTCTATAATCGTCAAGGTTAATTATTGACAGTGTTAAATAATCCGGGAGCAGCTATGGAAAAAGGGGATCTGGAGTACAGGATACTGGAGTCATTTTCCAGGATGAAACGTATCAATTTTTGGGAGCTCACAGGCACATGCTGCCGTTCCGAGATGCACCTTCTGGGGGCGGCCTGCATGAAGAAAGACGGAAAAATCAAGGTCTCTGAGCTCCTTGGCACGACAGGCATGCAGGCGGCGGCCGTCTCGCGGACGCTCCGGCACCTGGAGGAGAAGGGGCTCATCGTCCGCAGCTTCGACCCGGAGAACCGGAGAAGCGTGATGGTCGAGGTCACGCCGGAAGGCCGGGAGAAGGCGGATGCGATGCTCGCGAAGGTCCACGCATACTGGGGAGAAGTGTTGAGGCGCATGCCGGAGCAGGATCTTCAGGATATGCTGCGGATCTGGGATCTCATCATGAATAATATGGAAGAAGTCCTCGCGGAGCAGAGGGGCTGACAGCAGGGGTTCATTTTCAGGAAAGAAGTTCGGAGAAATATATATAT
>DFFD01000110.1:1250-16392 GCA_002369495.1 Lachnospiraceae bacterium UBA3785
GCGCTCGGCGTCGTGTCGGTCATGAACATGCCGATGGACCTGCTCCCGGATATCTCGATCCCTTACCTTCTGGTGATCACGCCCTACCCGGGCGCGAGCCCGGAGAAGGTTGAACTGGAGGTCAGCGAGCCTCTGGAAAATGCCCTCGGCACGATTTCCCACATCGAAAACGTCTACTCGGTCAGCTCCGAGAACTTTTCGATGGTCCAGCTTGAGTTCGAGGACGACACGGATATGGACAGCGCGATGGTCAAGGTGTCCAGCGCGGTCGAACAGACCCGCGCTCAGTTGCCGGACAGCTGCGGCACGCCGAGCATCATGGAGCTTTCCATGGACATGATCGCTTCCATGTACATCGCGGTCGAGCGGGACGGCTACGACATCTACGAACTCTCCGAGTACGTGCGCGACGAGTTCCAGCCCGCGATCGAGCGAATCAACGGTGTGGCTTCGGTCTCCACGATCGGTCTCGTCGACAAGACCGTGCAGGTCGACCTGAACCAGCGGAAGATCGATGAACTGAACGAAAAGATCCTCCGCGAGACCACGAAGAAGCTCGACGAGGCCGAGACGCAGCTCGGCGATGCGAAATCCCAGGTCGACGAGGGCCAGAATGCGCTTGAAGCGCAGGAGAAACAGTTCGGGTCAATGCTGTCCTCGGGGTTATTCTCGCAGCTGAAGGGCCCGACCGCCCAGATTTCCCAGAATATGAAAACACAGGTCCTCGGCATGGCGGACGGCCTCAAAAAGCTCTACGAGGGCCTCTCCTTCGCCTACGGCAGTGCCAGGGGCATCGCGGAAGCGACCGCGGCGGACATGCGCTCCGCCTACGGGACGGCCAAAACCAAATACGACGCGCTTGAGGCGGCCGCGAAGGACGCCCAGGCAGCCTATGACCAGGCTGTCTCGAACCTCGAGGCGGCCGACGAGACCATGCGCGAAGGACTCGAGGAGGCGGTCACCCAGACTTATGAGGCGCTTCTTAAGGCAAATGAAGACCGAGATGCTGCCTTCGCAGAGCTCCAGGCCGCTCAGCAGACGATGGACGACGCGGCGAAGGACGCGGCCGAGGCGCTCGACATCACGACGGTGCTCGCCGACATTCAGGACGCGATCAACGGGCTGGATGAGGCGGCAGGGATGCTGGACGGCAGTGCATTTTCCACACTGATGCAGGCGGTGAACCGCCTGGCCTCGGTGGTGCCGCAGGTCAGCAATATCATGAGCCGGGTCTCCCAGATTGACACGAAGGGTGTCCTGACCAGCCCGAGCAGCACGATCCAGGGCGGCGTCGGAGCCCTCACCGGGCTTATGGACCAGGCTCCGCGGATCATGGACGGGCTCGAGGGGGCCATGGCGGCCCTGACGCAGGGGCAGCTTGATGCGGCGGTGGCATTTTCGACGGCGGCGACGCAGCTGGCGGACGCCCAGACCCAGCTGGCCTCTGCGCAGGCCCAGTACGAGTCGGCGAGAGAGACGGCGCTTGAGAGCGCCAACGCGGATGCGCTTCTCTCGGCCTCGACGCTCTCGCAGATGATCTATGCCCAGAACTTCTCCATGCCGGCGGGCTACATCAAGGACGCCTCCGGCGAGTCCTGGCTGCTCAAGGTCGGCGACGAGTTCGCAACTTCGGACGATATCTCGGACGTCCTGCTCGTCGACATGGACGGGATCGGCGCGGTGCGCCTCTCCGACGTCGCGGACATCACCGTGATCGACAACGCGGGCCTCTCCTACGCAAAGCTGAACGGGGAGCCGGCGGTGGTTCTCTCCATTTTCAAGAATTCCTCGGTCGGCACGAACGAGCTCTCCCGGAACGCCGAGAAGGCCATCGCACGCATCGAGGCGGATGACGAGGGGACGACCGTCGTCAAGCTGATGGACCAGGGCGATTACATCTCCCTGCTGATCAACGAGATCGTCCGCAGCATGGGCATCGGAGCCCTGCTCGCGATCTTTATTCTCGCGATCTTCCTGAAGGACCTCCGTCCGACGATGCTGGTCGCGATCGCGATCCCGCTGTCGGTGCTCTTCGCGATCGTCATGATGTATTTCTCGAAGCTGTCGCTCAATATCATGACGCTGTCGGGCTTAGGTCTCGGCATCGGCATGCTGGTGGACAACTCGATCGTCGTCATCGAAAATATTTTCCGCCTCCGCGGCCGCGGACTTCCCGCCCCGCGTGCGGCTGTCCAGGGCGCGAAGCAGGTGTCGGGCGCGATCATCGCCTCGACGCTCACAACGGTCTGCGTCTTCCTGCCGATGGTGTTCACCACGGGCACGGTGCGGGAGCTGCTGGTGCCGATGGCGCTTTCCATTTCCTTCTGCCTGCTCGCCTCGCTTGTGGTCGCGATGACCGTCGTGCCGGCGGCTTCGAGCACGATCATGAAAAATGTCACGCCGAAGAAAAACGGGATCATGGACCTGATCCAGGAACGCTACTCCGTCACGCTGCGCTGGTGCATCCGCCACAAGCTGCTCACGCTCGTCGCTGCGATCGTCCTGCTTGTCGTGTCGGTCGTCAGGCTCGTGACGATGGGTATCGTGGTGCTCCCGGAAATGAGCGGCGACGACATCCAGGTGACGATCTCGACGCCGGAGGACGCGACCCGCGAGGAGTCCTACCGGATGGTCGACCAGGTGATCAACCGGATCCTGGCGGTGGACGGCGTGAAGAACGTCGGCGCGATGGATTCCGCCAGCACAGCGGGCTTCCTGGGCTCGTTCGGAGGGGGATCCTCGGATTCCTACGGCTTTTACATGTGCTATGTGACGCCGGAGAGCGGGGCATTTTCAAGCAAGGTGGACGATCTCGTTGAAGCGATCAACGCGGCGACGGAGGATCTGGAAGCCGACGTGTCCGCCTCGACCGGCGGTATGAGCGATATGACAGCCCTGATGTCGAGCGGCCTCTCCATCAATGTGTTCGGCGAGGATCTCGACGCGGTCAACGAGGTGAGCCTTGAGCTCATGGAGATCATCGAGGGGGTGGAAGGCTTCACCGAGGCGTCGAACGGATCCGAGGAGGCCGCGCCGACCCTGCATCTTGTGATCGACAAGGACAAGGCGATGTCCTGCGGGTTCACGGTGGCCCAGATCTACGCGGAGATTGCCCAGCGGCTCACGACGTCGGTGACGTCGACCTCGATCTCCTCGAACGGGATCACCCTGGACGTCGTCATCCGGGACCTCACAAAGGAACTCACGAAGGAAAATATCCTCGATATGGAATTCAAACCGTCCTCCTACCCGGCTTCCGCGATGGGAATGTCCGCGATGGGCGGCTCCGGCGGCGATATGTCCGCGATGATGAGCATGATGGGCGGCGGCACCGAAGAGTCTGCCGGTGAAGAGGAGGAAGAAGAGACGCCGTCCTCCTACAAGCTGAGTGATTTCGCGACGATCGAGGAGACCTACGCGCAGGGCAGTATCCGCAGGGAAAATCTCTCCCGCTACATCACGGTCAGCGCGAGGACGGAGGAGGGTTACAACACGGAGCTTCTGACGCGCGAGCTGCGCACGAGGCTGCAGGATTTTGAGACGCCGAAGGGCGTCAGCTACGAGATCGAAGGCGAGGCGACGCAGATCAACGACATGATCACGCAGATGAGCGAGCTGATGGCGCTGGCGCTGCTGTTCATTTACCTCGTCATGGTCGCGCAGTTCCAGAGCCTGCTCTCGCCGTTCATCGTCATGTTCACGATCCCGCTGGCCTTTACGGGCGGCATGCTGGGCCTGATCATCGCAAATGAACAGCTCTCCATGCTCTCGCTGATGGGCTTCCTGATCCTGATGGGTACGGTCGTCAACAACGGCATCGTGTTCGTCGACTACGCGAACCAGCTCCGGATCGGCGGCATGAAGCGTGTCGACGCGCTGGTCGCGACCGGCCGGACCCGCATGCGCCCGATCCTGATGACCGCGCTCACGACGATCCTAGCGATGTCCTCGATGATCTTCAGCGGCGGCATGGGCAGCCAGCTGGGACGCGGGATGGCGATCGTCATCTCGGCGGGCCTGACCTACTCGACCCTCATGACGCTCTACGTCATTCCGATCATGTATGATATCTTCTTTAAGCGCCAGCCGCTCAACGTGGATGTGGGCGACGACCTCGACGACGCGCCGGACGATGCGGCGGAGTTTATCGAGCAGATGAGGACAGAAAAAGAGGAATAAAATGGGGACGGTTTCTGGGGGACGGTTCTAAGCACACAAAAAGGTTCTCTGTGCGAGAACCTTTTTGTGTGCTTAGAACCGTCCCCCAGAAACCGTCCCTGAGGTGAAATTGTTCAGTTTTTCGGGGAAAGCCTGCGCACCCGGAGGACCCCGTCGATCGCCTTCAGCCTCTCCACGGTATCGTGGGGCATCGGAGCGGAGATGTCAATCAGGGTGTACTCGTAGCTGCCGCGGCTCTTCGAGGCAAGGTTCTCAATGTTGAGACCGTTCCTGCCGAAGAAGGTGGTGATCTGCGAGAGCATGTTCGGGATGTTCCGGTGCAGGATCGCGACGCGGGAGACCGTCTGGCAGATCCCTGCGTTCACGGCCGGGAAGTTCACGGAATTTTTGATGTTGCCGTTGTCCAGGTAATCCTGGAGCTCGTCGACCGCCATCACCGCACAGTTCTCCTCAGCCTCCTCGGTGGAAGCGCCGAGGTGCGGGAAGATGACGGTGTTTTTCATTTTCACGACAGCCGGGTTCGGGAAATCCGTCACGTAGACGCGGATCTTGCCGGACTCAAGGGCCTCCGCCATCGCCTCGTCGTCGACCAGCGCGTCGCGGGCGAAGTTGAGGAAGCGGACGCCGTCTTTCATTTTCGCGATGGCCTCGCGGTTGATCGTGTGCTTCGTGGACTCGAGATACGGGATGTGGATGGTCAGGAAGTCCGAGACGGCGAAGAGGTCGGAGAGGGAGGCCGCGTAGTGAACCTCGCGGGAGATGCTCCAGGCGGCGTCGACGGACAGGAACGGATCGTAGCCGTAGACGGTCATCCCGAGCTCCAGGGCCGTGTTGGCGACCTGGGCGCCGATTGCGCCGAGGCCGATGACGCCGAGCGTCTTGCCCTTGATCTCGTTGCCGGCGAAAGCCTTCTTGGCCTTCTCGGCGTCCTTCTTGATATTCTCGTCCTCCGCGTTGGCGCGGACCCAGTCGGCGCCTCCGACGACGTCGCGGGCGGCCAGGATGAGGCCGGCGATGACCAGCTCCTTCACGGCGTTCGCGTTCGCGCCCGGGGTGTTGAAGACGACGATGCCCTCCTCGGAGCAGCGCTCGATCGGGATGTTGTTGGTGCCGGCGCCGGCACGGGCGATCGCGCGGAGTTCGGCGGGGAACTGCATTTCCTTCATGTCGGCGGAGCGGACCAGGATGCCGGCGGCCTCCTCGGGTGAATCGACGAGGGTGTAGCCGTCGCGGAAACGCGCGGTACCGACGGGGCTGATGTTGTTAAGGCAGTAGATTTTGCGGTCTTTCATAATAATATCTCCTGAAAATTGGCGGGGCATTACCTCGTTTACGGGAAACATCATAGCGGAGATAGTCTGAAAATGCAAGTACGGAGGCATTTTTAAGCATAAAAAAATGCGGGGCGCGGGCTCCGCATTTTGTATGTTTTGTTGTCAGACCGGACGGTCTTCATTTGCATATTTTTTCAGCTTGAAGAAGGCGACGATCGTGAGGACGAAAATGAAGCCCAGAACCAGGATGGAAAGAAAATCATCCCCGGTGCTCAGACAGAAGTCGTAAAACCCGTGGATCAGGATCGGGACGAGGAGGGAGAGCTTCATGAAACGGCCGCGGGTGCGCCCGTCGTTGTCGAGCTCGGCGGTCTTGGCGATGCCGAGGTAGTAGCCCATAAAGAGGCCGCAGATCGAGTGGGTCGGGATCAGGCGGGCCAACGCGATCTCGGTGCCGAAGGAGAGCATGTAGAGGATATTTTCGAACGCGGCGAAGCCGAGCGCGGACGCGACCGAGTAGACGACCGCGTCGAACCGGAAGTTGAAGTTATCGTTATACCAGACCGCGCGCTTCATGGCGAAGCGCTTCGCGAACTCCTCGGAGAAGGCCACGACGAGGAAGTAGTAGAGAAGCATGTAGAGGATGTCGTCCTCGTAGAGCGGCAGGAAGGAGAGCACATACTCGCCGGCCATCTCCATCACCATCGCAAGGATGGCGGAGAGTGCTCCGAAGATCATCGCCTTAAGGACGAGTCCCGGGGGCTCCTTCTCAATGCGGTCGAGCCGCCAGATATAGATGATGAGAGCGAGGGGCGGCAGGATGCCCCATGCGAGAATTGAGTTCATGATATCACCTCCTTGGCTATATTGTACCCTCTTTTTCGGAAAATGAAAACAGTCAATTTGGAATGGCATGGGTATTTTGAAAGAAAAATCCATCTGAATATTTGTGAATTATCCCGTATTGCGGGTGCGATGGATTGATTGTTATCATCAATCTGTCAGAGACGGAGAGCCGGCTTTTCCGCCGATCATTCTGAAGACTAATATGAAGGGAGACAAAAGCTATGGAAGAAATTCGCTCTTTCATCGAGGAGGAGGACGGCGTGACGACCGTGGAGATCATACTGGTCCTGCTGGTCCTCATCGCGCTGGTCGCACTGTTCAAGGACCAGCTGATCAAGGTTGTCAAGAGTATTTTGAACAAGGTCTCATCTCAGAGCAACGCGATCTGAAGGAGACCGGCCGGAATGCCGGGGAGGGAGAGTTGAAGGCGAAGGAAGGGAGCATTACGATCTGGTTAAGTCTCATGCTGGTGCTCATACTGGCGCTTCTGTCCGCCGCTTTCTATTCAGTGAAGGCGGAGGCAGGGCGGGCCAGGTGCGCCGTCGCCATGGACCTTGCGCTGTTCTCCTGCCTCGCCCGGTATGACCGGGATCTGTTTGATGCATTTGATGTGTTTTTCGTAGACGGGGGCTGTGAGACGGCAGCCTTCCGTCCCGATCAGGTTGCGAGCCGTTTTGAGGAGGATTTCTCCGCCAACCTGCATCCCGCAGCCGGCATGAGGCGCATGTTCGGGAAAGACCTGCTGTCCGTTTCGCTGACGGGGCACGGCATGACCGGTTTCACGCTCGCGACGGACTGCGGAGGCGACGTTTTTGCCGCGCAGGCGGTCGCGTTTATGAAGGATACGCTGGCCCTGTCCGCCATCTCGGCGGCGGTCGGCGCCGGAAATGACGCGATGGCAGCCGCCGACAGGACGGAGGCGGGAAGCGCCGGCGGCCCGGACGCCTACGCGGGGCTTCTTTCGCAGTCTGAGGAGGCGAAGCGGAAGAATGAGGAGGAGAAGGCGGGCAGCCTGGTGCCGGTGAGGACCGAGGCGGACGCCAGGGCGGAAGCGGTGCCGGAGGATTTTGTCAATCCGCTGCCGTTCATCGAGAGGCTCCGGGAGCTCTCCCTCACGGACCTGGCAGCCGGAGGGCCGCAGAATGTTTCCCCCAAAGTCTCGGAGCTGCCGGCGGAGTGCGAAACGCGGGAGAAAGAGAACGGGATCGGTGTCATCGTGCTGCCCGAAGGGCTGGATTCGATCGCCGACAGGACGCTTTTCTGCCAGTACCTGCTCATGCATTTCGGGGATTTCACGGCAAAGAAGGAGAACGCGGCCCTGGACTATGAGACGGAATACATGCTCGGCGGGAAGGAGAACGACCGGAAGAACCTGGAAAAGGTCGTAAGAAAGCTCCTCCTCGTCCGCGAGGCGGCGAACACGGCCTCGATCCTCGCCGACAGCGGCAAACAGGCGGAGATAACGGCGGCGTCCGCCTCGATCGCAGCCCTGCTTCTGCTGCCGGAGGCGGAGCCGCTCGTGCGGCTCATCCTCTCGGCGGGCTGGGCCTTCTGCGAGAGCCTGGTGGACGTGCGTGCGCTGCTCATGGGCAGGAAAGTGCCTGCCGTGAAGACGGCGGAGACCTGGCAGGTCCCGCTTGCGGCGATCCCCTCGATGCTTGCGCCGGGCGGTCTGGATGTGCTCGCGCGGGATGTGCCGGGCGGCATGTCCTACCGGGACTACCTGCGCGGATTTCTGCTCCTCGCCGGGCGGAGCCGGACCGTCGGGCGGAGCCTTGCGGCGGCGGAAGCCCGCCTTCGGACGGCCGGACGGGAGAATTTCCGGATCGACCACATGCTGGGAGCCGTAACCTTTGAGGCAGAGGTGTTTTGCGAGGGGAGGGTTTCATTTTCGGAAGAGAGGACGCTCTCCTACGACGACTTGTGACGGGAGGTCGGGGTATGTCTTTTCATGCAGAATGCAAATATAAAAGGAAAGGTGGTGCGGCAAAATTATCCTGCCATGAAAAGGCATACCCGGACGGCTCGATGACAGTCGAATGCGCGCTGGCGCTGCCGGTCTTTCTCTTCGCCGTTCTGACCCTGTTGTCCTTCATGTACGCTGTCCGCCTCGAAACGGACCGGACCTTATCCCTCTCAAACCGGGCCCGTAAAGCCGCGGCGGCAGCGTCCATGGGGCCGGGGGGCGACCTGTATATCGACCTTCCGGAGATCGTGACATACCGGTTTCCGTTCTCGGCGATGCCGGTGCCGGACCTGAAGATCGCGGTGCGGGCCAGAGTGAGGGCATTTTCGGGCTACAAAACCGGAAGCGACCCGGCGGACGAGAGCGCAGGCGGGCCCCGCTATCTTTCGGACAACGCGGAGGTTTACCATACGCATGCCGACTGCACACACCTTGATCTCACCATCTACCGGACGACGCTCTCTGCCGTAGGGAGCCTCCGGAACGAGAAGGGGGAGCGATACAGGCCCTGCGACGGTTTTCCGGAGAACTGGACGGGTCCGGTTTACGTGACGCGGCAGGGGAACTTCTATTATCCTTCCACGAGGTACGGAAGCCTGACCAGGCACGTCCGCACGGCGACCGCGGAGGAGTGCGGGAGTCTGCCCATATGCGCGCGCTGCGCCGCACGGGACGCGGCGGATGCAGCGGCCTAGAAGGAGAACAGAGTGGAACGCTCGATTGCAGGGGCGGCGGCGCTTGTCCTGCTGCTGATCAACAGTCTGGTTGACATAAGGTATATGAAGATCCATCTGCCTTTTACGCTCGCGGCCGGCGCGGCGGGGGCGGCCGCATGCATTCTTTTGAGGGAGGACGGACTGGCGGGGATCCTCGTTTCGCTGCTCCCGGGCCTCCTTCTGATGCTTCTTGCTCTGCCCGCGCGGGGCGGGATCGGCATGGGAGACGGGATCGTGCTCACGGCGGCTGGATTTTTCTGGACGGCGGAGGAAGCCTGGAGCGCTGCGCTGCTGGGATTCTTCCTTGCGGGAATCTTTGCAGGAGGGATGTTTCTGAGGCGGAGGCGGGGACAGGAGCGGTTTGCATTTGTTCCTTTCCTGCTCCTTGCGGACATACTTATCATCATGACGGGAGGGTGACATGAAGAAAATGGCGGACGGATCCGCGACCGTGGAGCTTTCGCTGCTCATGCCGGTCATACTGTTTGCGGTCCTCGCTTCAATCTATCTGACGATGCACGTCCACAACCGGGCGTATCTGGCAGCGGCCTGCGTCGTCGAGGCAGCCGGCGGCGGAACGGAGAGCGCGGAGCTGCTCTTTTCGGAGCAGCCGCAGCGGTCATTTGAGGACTCGGACAGGCGGAGAAAGGCGGCCTATACCTCGCGGACGGAGCTGCCGTTTTTCTACGCGGCGAGCTGGGAGATTGCCGAGGAGGCGGTCTATGAGAAGGTGCGGCCTCTCGCCGCGATCCGGAATGTGAAGACGGCAAAAGCGCTTGCGGGAAAGGGAGAATGATGGCATATGCGGTAAAGAGGATCCTGAATCACACTTATATTGCGGTTCCGGCCGGCGGAGAGGCGGGAGCCTACGGCCGGAATATCCTGGCGGCCAACCGGATCTCCGGGCTGCTTGACTGCCGGGCGGAGCATCTGGACGGGAAAACCGTGCTTCTCTTCGACGTGACGAGCCGGCAGAGCCTTAAGGTTTTTCTCGGAAAGCGCAGGATCTCGGCGGATTTCCTGCGAACGATCCTGGCAGGAATCCTCACCGCGGCTGAGAATCTCGAGGAATATCTGCTCGACCCGGGACATTTTGTGCTTCGGCCGGAGTATGTGTTCCTCGATGCGGCGGCAAAGGAAACCGGCCTGATCTACGATGACGGATTCACGGGGGATTTCTTCGAAAGCCTGAAAGAACTGGCGGGCTTCTTCCTTGAAAATATCCCGGAAGATGACCATGAGGCCATACTTTTCGCTTATCGTTTCAGCCATGAGCTTGACGCGCCGACGAGAAATATAACATCCCTTCTGGACCTCATCTCCGCCGGAAATGACTGTCCGCCGTCGGAAGACCTCTATGCGGGAGGCACCCCGGAGGCGTTTCGGCCGGAGGATGACATTTTTGAAGCGAGGCCGGAAAAGGAAGAGCCTGCTTTGCGAAGAGAGACTCCGGATGCAGAAAAAGGGAGCCTTATGAGGCGCTCCGGGCTCTATGCGGCGGCTGTCGCCGGAGGTGTATTCTGTCTCGCGCTGCTGATCTATGCGGCGAGGACGCTTCTTCCTGCTTATCCGGCGGGCGCGGCCCTCTGTCTCATACCTGCCGCGGGCGTTCTGGCAGCCCTGGTACTGATTCTCCGGCTCAGAAAGAAAAAAAAGAGCGCCGGGCCGGCGCAGGAGTCTGATTCGGGTGAGGGAGGGCCGGAGGAGGCATTCCCGGACCGGTTTTCGGATCTTTACGCGATCCCGGAAAATGCCTTCCCGGACCGGTATCTTGAAGACCTGTTTGTCCCGCCTTCCGCGGAGGACGGCGGTCCGGAGACCAGGATCCTGTCCGGGGTTTCCGACCGGAACGGGCGGATGGCCCGGCTGATCCCGGAGGATGCCGCGGCCGGCTTTAAGGAGATACGACTGTCCGGCGCTGAGACGCGCATCGGCAAGCTCGCGGACGCGGTGGACGCGGTGATCCCCTCGCCGGTGGTCAGCCGGATCCATGCGAGGGTCATCCGGCGGGAGAACGGCTGGTTTCTGGAGGACCTGAACAGCCGTAACGGGACTTATGTCAATGGGAAGATCACCGCGGCAGGCGGGACGCCGCTTGCGGACGGGGACAGGGTGCGGTTCGCGGATGCGGGGTTTGTGTTTCGAACGGGCGGGTGAGCCTGCCGGGGACGGTTCTAAGGAAAAACGCGGATCGGCTGATCCGCGTTTTTTCAAGAACCGTCCCTGATCTTTGGGGATGGTTCCCACAAGTATTTGGGGACGGTTCCCACCGGCCGCCTTCGGCGGCCTCCCAGGAACCGTCCCTGATGGGAATTCAATCACTTCGCATCCGCGAACTTCCGAAGGATCTCCTCCTTCGCCTCGTCCGTGAGCTTCCCGGGTTTCCAGAGGATGTGCTGGCCGTCGTTCTCCCAGCGCGGGATCAGGTGCATGTGGAAATGGAAGACTGTCTGGCCGGCGGCCGCGCCGTTGTTCTGGACGATGTTGAAGCCGTCGCAGCCGAGAGCCTTTGTGAGGCGCGTGGCGGTCTTCTTCGCGAGGACGAAGGCCTTTGCGGCGAGCTCGTCCGGAAGCTCATAGATATTGGCGTAATGCGCCTTCGGCAGGATGAGGCAATGGCCTTTTGTGGCCGGGCCGGCATCCAGAATGATGCGGAAATCGTCGTCTTCGTAGAGCGTGGCGGTCGGGATCTCGCCTCCGGCGAGCTTGCAGAAAATGCAGTCTGACATGATTTACCTCCTTATATCTTACCGGTGCAGCCGGTAGTTGTTGATCAGCTTTATGATCATGCGGGCGGAATCGCCCTGCGGGCTGTCCTTCATGGTTTTTGCGTACAGATCGCGCTTATTGTAGAGTTCCTCGACCGCGGAGGCCAGGACGTGCGGCGTGACGGTCTCTTCCTTCAGGACGACGGAAAAGCCCTGTTTCCGGAAGCTCTCGGCGTTCAGGAGCTGGTCGCCCCGGCTCGCCTTCGCCGGCAGCGGGATCAGGATGTTGGGCTTTGCGAGCGCTTGAATCTCGCAGATCGCATTGGCGCCGGCCCGGGAGATGACCACATCGGCCATCGCGAAGAGGTCCGGCAGTTCCTCCTTGATGTACTCGTACTGGCGGTAGCCCTCCTGCCCCTCGAAGGAAGCGTCGAGCTTGCCTTTGCCGGTCAGATGGACGACGGACCATTTCGGAAGCAGCTCGGGGAGCGCGCTTCTTACAGCTTCGTTTACCGCCTGGGCGCCGAGGGAACCGCCGATCACAAGGATGACTGGCTTAGTGCGGTCAAGGCCGGTGAAGGCGAAGCCGCGGTCTGCATTTCCCTGAAAGAGCTCGGAGCGGATCGGCGTTCCGGTGAGGACCGCCTTGTCGGCGGGCAGATGGGACATGGTCTCCGGAAATGTGCAGCAGACCGCGGAGGCCATCGGCACGCAGAGCCTGTTGGCGAGACCAGGCGTCATGTCGGACTCGTGGGTGATGACCGGGATGTTAAGGGCTGAGGCGGCCCGGACGACCGGGACGGCGACGAAACCGCCTTTTGAGAAGACGATATCCGGGTCGATCTGCCGGAGGACTTTTTTCGCCTCGCGGATGCCGAGAAGAACTTTCAGGGGATCCGTGAGGTTCTTCAGGTCAAAATAACGGCGGAGCTTGCCGGTGTGGACCCCGTAGTAGGGGATCCCGTAATCTTCGACCAGCTTTTTCTCCATGCCGTCGATGGAACCGATGTAGTATATTTCGTAGCCTTCCTCCCGGAGAGAAGGGATCAGGGCGAGGTTCGGTGTGACGTGTCCGGCGGTGCCGCCGCCTGTCAGGACTATTTTTCTCATATTTTAGGCAGAACTGTCTGCGGCTCCTTTCATTTTATGATATAATATGAACAGAATCATTATAAGTCTAATTTCCGGGCTTTTCAACGAGCATTTTGGAGGAGGCGGCATGAAACTTACCTTTATAGGCGCGGACCATGAAGTGACGGGGAGCTGTCACGTGATCGAGGCGGCAGGCAGGACGATCCTCGTGGATTACGGCATGGAGCAGGGCGTCAATATTTATGAAAATGAACCCCTGCCGGTAAACCCGTGCGACATCGATTTTGTTCTGCTGACGCACGCGCATATCGACCACTCGGGGAACCTGCCGCTGCTGGCGGCGAGGGGATTTCACGGATCGATCTTTGCGACCAATGCAACCTGCGAGCTCTGCGACATCATGCTGAGGGATTCCGCAGGCATCCAGGAATTCGAGGCGGAGTGGCGCAACCGCAAGGGCAAGCGTAAAGGCGAACCGGCCTATGAGCCCTACTACACGATGGAGGACGCGCTCGCGGCCCTGAAGCTCTTTGTGAACTGCGACTACGGCCGGATCTATGAGATCGCGCCGGGTATAAAGATCCGGTTTAATGACGTCGGGCACCTTCTGGGCTCGGCGGCCATCGAGGTCTGGCTCACGGAGGACGGGAAGGAAGTGAAACTGGTCTTCTCGGGGGACGTCGGAAATAAAAACCAGCCGATCCTGAGAAACCCGGGCCGGATCGACTCGGCGGATTACGTCATTATCGAGTCCACCTACGGTACGCGGAGCCATGAGCAGGTGTTCGATTATGTGCCGGCGCTTGCTGACGTCCTGAAGCGCACATTTGACCGAGGCGGGAACGTCGTGATCCCGTCCTTCGCGGTCGGCAGGACGCAGGAAATGCTGTATTTCTTCCGCCAGGTGAAGGAGCAGAGGCTGGTGGAGGGCCACGAGGATTTCGAGGTCTACGTTGACAGCCCGATGGCGCTGGCGGCGACCAGAGTCTTCAGCGACAATTACGTGGAATGCTACGACGAGGAGGCGGCTGCGCTGGTGCGCAAGGGGATCAACCCGCTGACATTTGACGGGCTGCGCCTTGCGGAGACCGTGGAGGCTTCCCGGGCGATCAACTTCGAGCAGAGGCCGAAGGTGATCATCTCGGCCAGCGGCATGTGCGACGCGGGCCGGATCAAGCACCATTTAAAGCACAATCTCTGGCGGCCGGAGTCGACGATCCTGTTCGTCGGCTACCAGTCCGAGGGGACGCTCGGCCGCAGGCTCGTGGACGGCGTGAAGGAAGTGAAGCTGTTCAATGAAGATATCGCGGTGAACGCGGAGATCACGGTGCTTCCGGGCATTTCCGGACATGCGGACCGCGAAGGCCTGATCGAGTGGGCCGGCGGCATCAAAGAAAAGCCGAAAAAGTGCTTCGTAGTGCACGGCGAGGACACGGTGACGGACCTGTTTGCGGAGGAACTTAAGGACAAGCTCGGCTGGGATGCGGCGGCGCCGTATTCCGGGGCGGTCTACGACCTTGGCGAGGACCGCTTCCTGAAGGTGACCGAGGGCATCCCGTACGTGAAGAAGGATGCGGAGGGAAGACCCGCCGGAGACGGATCTCCGCGCACGCCTTACGTGCGGCTTGAGGAGACCGGAAAGCGGCTCATGTCGCTCATCCGCGAGAGCCGCGGCCTTACGAACAAGGATCTTGCGAGATTCGCTGACCAGCTCAGCGCGCTGATCGATAAGTGGGAAAAATAATTTCTCAGAGGAGAAAAATATGACGGAGCGATACGAAGCAGTTAAGGAATACGTCTACGGAAATCTCACGGCGGTCGAGCCTGAGCGCTCAAGAAATGAGGGGATCCGCCACATCACGGCAGTCTCGCAGTATGCGATCCTGCTGGCGCATGTCCGCGGGGAAAATGCAGAGCTCGCCGGCGTCGCCGGCCTCTTCCACGACCTCTACGCGTATGTCACCGGGATACGTAAGAACCACGCGGCCGGCGGGGCGGCCCTGGCGAAGAAGTGGTTAGACGAGACCGGGCTTTTCACGGAGGCGGAGAAGGAGGCGATCGTCGGAGCGGTTTACTATCACAGTGAGAAGCAGAAGACGCATTTTCCGCTCGATGAGATCCTGAAGGATGCGGATGTGCTCGACCATCTCTTCATGAACCCCGGCGCGGTGATCATGGGAGAGAGGGAGCGCGCGGAGCGGCTGATGGGGGAGCTGCATTTTTCAACGTAATGGGGACGGTTCTTCACCCGTTGGGGGACGGTTCTTCACCCGTTGAGGGACGGTTCTTCACCCGTCGAAGAACCGTCCCCCAACCGTCGAAGAACCGTCCCCCAACCGTCGAAGAACCGTCCCTCACCCG
>DFFD01000110.1:16482-17138 GCA_002369495.1 Lachnospiraceae bacterium UBA3785
GTTGAAGAACCGTCCCTCAACCGTTCAGGGACGGTTCTTGTACAAAAAAGGTCCTCGCAAAAATGCGAGAACCTTTTTTGTGCCTGGAACCGTCCCCGGGGTTATGCGAGGATCTTCTTGCAGTCGGCGGCGAGAGCGTCCTTCTCCGCCTGGGCCTCAGCGAGGTCCTTGCCGAGTGTTGTGAAGTAGGTCTTGATCTTCGGCTCGGTGCCGGACGGGCGGACGATGACGGAGGCGCCATCCTCCAGCGCGTAGATCAGGACGTTGGCCTTCGGAAGACCGGTCTCCTCAGGCTTCGTGTAGTCGGTGACCTTGACGACAGCCTTGCCGGCGAATGCCTTCGGCGGGTCATTTCTGAGGCCGCTCATGATGCTGTTCATCTTGTCCATGCCGGACAGACCCGGGAACTCGTAGCTGTCGACCTTATTGAGGTAGCGGCCGTACTGGGCGTAGATCTCCTCGAGGCGCTGCTTGATGGAGGAGCCGATGGAGCGGTAGTAGGCGGCCATCTCGCAGATGAGCATGGAGGCGACAACGGCGTCCTTGTCGCGCACGTAGGGGCCGGCGAGGTAGCCGTAGCTCTCCTCAAAGCCGAAGATGAAGCGCTCGACCTCACCGGCGGCCTCGAGCTGGGCGATCTGATCGCCGATCCACTT
>DFFD01000063.1:0-6571 GCA_002369495.1 Lachnospiraceae bacterium UBA3785
TTGAGACGTTCTGCCCGGAGAAGGTTCTCTATCCCTTCGGGTACGGGCTCTCCTACACGACGTTTGAGACGGAACCGGCCGGATTTGCCTGGGACGGCACCGCGAAGGGCCGCCTGACCGTGGCCGCGCGCGTCACGAACACCGGCGAGGCCTCCGGCAGGGAGACCGTGATGCTCTTTGCGGAGAAGCCGCAGGGAAAGCTCGGCCAGCCGGCTCTCTCCCTGATCGGTTTTGCGAAGACGGGCCTGCTCGCGCCGGGCGGAAGCGAGGACATCGTCTTTGAGGCGGATCCTTACCTCTTCGCCTCCTACGACGATGACGGCAGGACCGGTTTTAAGTCCGCGTACGTGCTCGAGGCGGGCCGCTATGCGTTCCGGATCGGACCGGACGTGCGCAGCACAAAGACAGCCGCCGTGGCTGTCCTTGCCGAGACGCTCCCTGTCAGGCAGCTCGCGGAGGCGGAAGCCCCGATTGAGGCGGCGATGCGCCTTGTCCCCGGTGAGAAGAAGGAGAACGGTCTCTTTGCGGAAAATGAAGAGCCGATGCCCCTCCGCACCGTCTCCCCGCTGGACCGGAGAGCCGCCTGGCTGCCGGAGACGGCGGAATACGCGGGTGACCTTGGCTGGAAGCTTAAGGATGTCGCGGAAGGCAAGGTGTCGATGGAGGTTTTCATTTCCCAGCTGAGCGACGAGGAACTCTGCCAGATCATGCGCGGCGAGGGCATGAACTCCCCGAAGGTCACGGCCGGGACCGGCGGCGCGTTCGGCGGCGTGACCGAGGCGCTCGCCCACTACGGGATCCCGATCGGGTGCTGCACGGACGGGCCCAGCGGGATCCGCATGGACTGCGGCACCAGGGCGTTCGCGATGCCGAACGGCACGATGATGGCGTCGACCTTCAACACGAAGCTCATCCGTGAGATCTACGTCCTTGAAGGCCGCGAACTCAGGAAAAACAAGGTCGACCTGCTCTTAGGACCGGGTCTCAACATTCACCGGAACCCGCTGAACGGGCGGAATTTCGAGTATTTCTCGGAGGATCCGCTTCTGACCGGGCGCATGGCGGCCGCACAGCTCCGCGGCATGCAGGAGAGCGGCGTTGACGGGGTCATCAAGCATTTTGCGTGCAACAACCAGGAGTGGAAGAGACATTCCGTGGACGCGGTCGTGTCCGAGCGGGCGCTCCGTGAGATCTACTTAAAGGCGTTTGAGCTCGCCGTGAAGGAAGGCGGCTCGACGGCGGTCATGAGCACCTACGGGCGGCTGAACGGGACGTACACCTCGAGCAGCTATGACCTTCTGACCACGATCCTCCGGGAAGAGTGGGGCTTTGACGGGATCGTCATGACCGACTGGTGGGCTTCCGGGAGCGATGAGAACGCTCCGGGCAGCACGAAGATGACGGCGGCCATGGGCCGCGCGCAGAACGACCTCAACATGGTCAACGCGGACTCGCTCACGAACTCAAACGGGGACAATTACCTGGAAGGCCTTGCGACCGGACTCGCCGCGAGGGCGGACTACGCGCGCTGCGCGGCCAACATCTGCCGGGAGCTTATGCGCCTGCCGGTCTTCAGGCATTCCCTCGGTGAGGAGGATGAGCTCGACCGCGAGCTCGCCAAATGCCGGACGGAGGAGGACGAGGAGCTCTCGAACCCGGTCAGGATCGTCATGTCCGAAGACGTCGTCGAGATCGACCCGGCGCTCGTTCCGACCGCCCGCGGGAAAAATGTGCTCTTCCACGTCAGCGGAGAAAAATGGGGCATCTACAAGCTGGTCTTCGACTGCCGCGTGGAGGATCAGGGGCCGCTGTCGCAGGTGCCGATGTCCATTTTCCAGGACAAGGCGCTGGCCGGCATGGTGAGCCTCACCGGCATGGACACTAAGACCCGCAGGGTGGAGGTCACGCTCAGCCCGATCGTGCTGAGCGGCTGCTACCTTAAGTTCTTCTTCGGGGAGAGCGGGATGCGGTTCGACCGGATTGCGCTGGAGCTTGTGGAGGACCTGACGGAGCGGATCAAGGCGTATATGGCGGGGAACAGTAACTGAGGGATTCCTTCAGGGACGGTTCCCAAGGACGGTTCTCTTAAAAACCGGGTCTCGAAAAGAGACCCGGTTTTTTAAGAACCGTCCCCAGGAACCGTCCCCGTGGTCCTCAGGGTTCTCAGAACCGTCCCCTAAAAAGCCCCCCAGAACCAACTGTTGCACAAACCGGTGCCAGACTATATAATAGAGAGGTCAAAGGAGACTGTTATTATGTATGAATTCACATCCCGCATCCGCTACTCGGAATGCGCCCCGGACGCCCGGCTCTCCCTGCCCGGGCTCGTCAACTACTTTCAGGACTGCGCGGTCTTTCACGCGATCAACGTGAACCGCGGGCCCGACACATGGAAAAATGAACACTACGGCTGGATCATCACCTCCTGGCAGATCATCGTGAACGAGTACCCGCTGGTCGGCGAGGAGGTGACGACCGCGACCTGGGCCTACAAGTTCAAGGGCTTCGAGGCGGACCGCAACCTCACGATGAAGGGGGCCGACGGCCGCATGCTCGCGTACGCGAACTCGAACTGGGCTTATTTTGACACAGCCGCGCTCCGGCCGATCCGCGTCCCGTCCTACGAGCTGGACGCCTACGGCATCGACCCGGAGCTGCCGATGGAGAACAAGGCGCCGCGCCGCATCCGCCTTCCGCAGGAGAATTACCGCACGAAGCCGGAGATCCGCATCCGCGCGTCGAACCTGGACACGAACGGCCACGTCAACAACGAGCAGTACATTGCGATGATGATCGCCTGCCTGCCCGCCGGGATCAAGGTGGAGGAGCTGAGAGTGCAGTACATTTCCCAGGCACGTCTCGGGGATGTGCTGATCCCGAAGGTCTGGCACGAGGGAAATGAATACATCGTCTGGCTCGACATGAACGGCAAGCCCTGCTGTGCCTCCTATTTCAGGCTCAGGGAGGGCGAGGTCATGGTACCGATCGCCCCGGGAATCGAGCTTGCGCCGGTAAAGACGGAAGAGAAGGGATGATATTATGATAGAACTCGGGAAAATGCAAAAACTTCTGATCGTCCGCCGCGAAAAATTCGGCGTCTACGTCGGCGAGACCATGGAGGCCGGCCCGGAGGAGCGCGTGCTGCTCCCGGCGAAGCAGGTCCCGGAGGGGCTTTCCGAGGGCGATGAGGTGACGGTTTTCATTTACCGCGATTCCTCCGACCGCCTGATCGCGACGACGACCCGCCCGAAGGTGCTCCTTCACGGCGTGGCGGCGCTCGATGTGAAGCAGGTGACGAAAATCGGCGCCTTTCTGGACTGGGGGCTTGAGAAGGACCTTCTGCTGCCCTTTCACGAGCAGACGCGCCGCGTGCGCGAGGGCGAGGAGATCCTGGCGGCCCTCTATGTGGACAAGAGCGGGCGGCTCGCCGCGACGATGAAGCTCTATCCGTACCTCCGGCAGGATCCGCCGTACCAGATCGGCGACATGGTGACCGGCACGGTCTATGAAAATGCCCACAACTTCGGCACGTTTGTCGCGGTGGACAGCATGTACTCGGGCATGATCCCGAAGCGGGAGGCCCCGGACGGCTACCCGGTCGGCCAGGTGCTCGCGCTCCGCGTGACCAACGTCAAGGAGGACGGCAAGCTGGACCTTTCCGCGAAGCGCAAGGCTTACGAGCAGATGGATACCGATGCGGTGAGGGTGCTCGCGAAGATCCACGAGGATTTTGAGGGCGCGCTTCCGTTCGACGACAAGGCGGACCCGGAGAAGATCCGGGAGGTCTTCGGGCTCTCCAAGGCCGCGTTCAAGCGCGCGGTCGGAAAGCTTTACAAGGAAAGAAAAATTGTGATTGAAGAAGGGTCGATCAGGGAGATCTGACCGCCCGGAAAGGGGAGTGACCATGGAAACGACGATCAATCAGGGGATCGATTACGCGCAGCGCTATCTCGAGGCGCTTGAAAGCCTTGTCCCGCAGTTTACGATGTTCGGGCTGGTCGGGATCGCGGTCGGGGTCGTCATTGCGCTTCTGTTTACATTTTTCGGCTACCGCCTGATCCGTTTTCTGCTGGCGGCGGTCGGTTTTATCGTCGGCCTCACGCTCGGCGGCAGCATCGCGATCCGGCTCGACCTGGAGGACAAGCTGATCGTGATCATCTCGCTTGTGGCGGCGGTCCTCTTCGCGTTCGTTGCGGGCTTCATCTACAAACTCGGACTCTTTATCGTCTTCACGGCGGCCGGCTGGTATCTTGCGGGCATGCTTCTTGCCGCATTTTACACAGGCCCCTACAGCCGCTGGATCGCCGTCGGGGCGGCTCTTATCACCGGGATCCTCTCCGCATGGCTCGGCAAGGTCTGTATCATCGTGCTCTCTTCCCTGGCCGGAGGACTCGCGGTGAGCAACCTCCTGGTGGGCAGCGTCCTGACGCAGGTCGCCCAGTTTAATTCCGAGCGCATTACCGTGATCATCACGCTGGTCTTCGGTCTCGTGCTCGCAGCCTGCGCGATGCGCTACCAGTTCACCACAAGCGAAGGAAAATAAAATGCCTTTTACCCACCTTCACGTCCACACGGAGTACTCGCTCCTGGACGGCTCGAACAAAATAAAGGAATATGTCGCCCAGGTGAAAAAGCTCGGGATGAACGCCGCGGCCATCACGGACCACGGCGTCATGTACGGCTGCATCGACTTCTACAAGGAGGCGACGGCGGCCGGCATCAAACCGATCCTGGGCTGTGAGGTCTATGTCGCGCCGGGGAGCCGCTTCGACCGCGGCGAGAGCGGCCGAAATGAAGAGCGCTACTACCACCTGGTCCTCCTCGCGGAGACCAACGAGGGCTACGAGAACCTCGTGAAGATCGTCTCCGCGGGCTTTGTCGACGGGTTCTATTACAGGCCCCGCGTCGACAAGGAGATCCTGCGGAAGTATCACAGCGGCCTCATCTGTCTCTCCGCCTGCCTTGCGGGCGAGATCCCGAAGGCGATCACCAGGGGCGACTACGAGGCGGCGAAGAAGGCGGCGTACGAGTATCGGGACATTTTCGGGGAGGAAAATTTCTTCCTCGAGCTGCAGGACCACGGGATCCCGGAGCAGAAGCATGTGAACCGCCAGCTCATCCGCATGCATGAGGAGGAAGGTTTTCCGCTCGTCTGCACGAACGACTGCCACTACACCTACAAGGAGGACGTGGAGCCCCACGATATCCTGCTGTGCCTCCAGACCGGTAAAAAGGTCTCCGACGAGGACCGCCTGCGCTACGAGGGCGGGCAGTATTATGTGAAATCGCCCGAGGAAATGCAGCAGCTCTTCCGCTTTGTGCCGGAAGCCGTGAAAAATACAGAGAAGATCGCGGAGCGCTGCCATGTGACCATCACCTTCGGCGAGCGCAAGCTCCCCGAATACACGGTCCCGGAAGGGTACACGTCCCTCGAATACCTCACCATGCTCTGCGAGGAGGGGCTTAAGCGCTGCTACCGGGACGTGACGGACGAACACCGCGCGCGCCTTGCCTACGAGCTCGACACGATCCGGGGCATGGGCTTCGTCGATTATTTCCTCATCGTCTGGGATTACGTGAAATTCGCCCGCGACCACGGCATCGCGGTCGGACCCGGCCGCGGCTCGGCCGCCGGCTCGATCGTCGCCTACACGCTCGGGATCACCGATCTCGACCCGATGAAATACAGCCTGATCTTCGAACGCTTCCTGAACCCGGAGCGCATCACGATGCCCGATATCGACATGGACTTCGGGTTCGAGCGTCGGCAGGAGGTGATCGACTACGTCGTCGGCAAATACGGCCGCGACCGCGTCGTCCAGATCGTCACCTTCGGCACGATGGCCGCGAGGGGCGTCATCCGCGACGTCGCCCGCGTGCTGGATTTCCCCTACAACGAGGCGGACGCGATCGCGAAGATGGTCCCGAAGGAGCTCAACATCACGCTCGACAAGGCCCTCTCGATGAACCCGGACCTCAAAAAGAAGTACGATGAGGACGAGAAGGTACACTACCTCATCGACATGGCGAAGCGCCTTGAGGGGCTGCCGAGAAATACGTCGATGCACGCGGCCGGCGTGGTCATTTCCCGCCTGCCGGTCGTCGAATATGTGCCTCTCGCCCGCTCCCAGGACGGTTCCATCACGACGCAGTACACAATGACGACGCTCGAGGAGCTCGGGCTTCTCAAGATGGATTTCCTGGGCCTTCGGACCCTCACCGTCATACAGGATGCCGAAAAGCTGGTCAACCGCCGCTATGAGGCGGAGGGCAGAACGGAACGCCTGGATATCCGGCACATCGACTACAACGATCCGGCGGTCATGGACATGATCGGCCGGGGCCGCTGCGAGGGCGTTTTCCAGCTCGAATCCGCCGGCATGAAATCCTTCATGAAGCAGCTGAAGCCCCGCACGATCGAGGACGTCATCGCGGGCATCGCGCTCTACCGGCCGGGCCCGATGGATTTCATTCCCAAATACATCCGCGGCAAGGAGCACCCCGAGACCGTCACCTACGACTGCGAGCTCGTGCGGCCGATCCTTGAGCCGACCTACGGCTGCATCGTCTA
>DFFD01000063.1:6682-10295 GCA_002369495.1 Lachnospiraceae bacterium UBA3785
GCTACAGCATGGGCCGTTCGGACCTGGTCCGCCGCGCGATGTCCAAGAAGAAAGCCTCGGTCATGGAGAAGGAGCGCAGGAACTTCGTCTACGGCAACGAGGAGGAGGGCGTTCCCGGCTGCCTGAAAAACGGGGTTTCCGAGCAGGTGGCGAACCGCATTTTCGACGAGATGACGGATTTCGCGAACTACGCGTTCAACAAATCCCACGCGGCCGCCTACGCGGTGGTCTCGATCCAGACCGCCTACTTAAAATATTACCACCCGGTGGAATTCATGGCCGCGCTCATGACCTCGGTTATCGACCATCCTGAGAAATGCACGGAGTACATCCAGCACTGCCGGGAAATGAACATAAAGATCCTCCCGCCTTCGGTGAACTCCGGCGACGGCCCGTTCACAACTGAGAACGGCGCGATCCGCTACGGCATGTACGCAATCAAGAGCATCGGACGCGGCGTCATCGACATGATCGTGAGGGAGCGCGAGAGCGGCGGGCCATTTGAGACGATCCGCGATTTTCTCGAGCGCACCTACGGGAAGGAGATGAACAAGCGGGCGGTCGAGAACCTGATCCGCGCCGGTGCGCTGGACGCGGTCCCCGGGACCCGCAAGCAGCTGCTGCAGGTCTACTCCAGGATCCTCGACGCGGTCGCCGCGGAGAAGAAGGAGAGCGTCACGGGCCAGATGCATCTGTTCGATTTCATGGACCCTGAGCAGAAGAAGGAGTACGAGATCACGCTGCCGCCGGTCGGGGAGTTCTCCCGCGAGGAGCTGCTCGCCTTCGAGAAGGAAGTCCTGGGCGTCTATCTCTCCGGCCATCCGCTGGAGGAGTACCAGGAGATCATCAAAAAACGCTGCACCGCCTTCTCCTCCGACTTCATTCCGGACGAGGAGACCGGCGAGGCGCGGGCCGAGAACGGCAGGTTCGTCACGGTCGGCGGCATCATCACCGCGAAGACGCTCAAGTACACGAGGAACAACCAGACGATGGCATTCGTCACGGTCGAGGACCTCATGGGCACGGTGGAGTCGCTTGTATTTCCGAAGATCTACGAGAAGTACCGCGACAAACTCGAGCCCGACAGAAAGGTGCTCATCGAGGGCCGCGTGTCCGCGGAGGACGAGAAGCCGAGCAAGCTGATCGCCGACAAGGTCACGGAGTTTTCGGAGGTGCCGCGGGAGCTGTGGCTCGCCTTCCCGACCATGGAGGAATTTAAGAAGACGGAGCGCGAGATTCGGGAAGCCCTCGAGACGGCGGAGGAGGGGAGCGACCATGTTTTCATTTTCATCCGGGACGGCAAAAATTTCCGCGAGGAGACCCGCCGGCGGACGATCCTTTTGGGGGAGAGTGTCCCGCTCTTTTTCAGGAACCTCCTCGGCGCGGAAAATGTAAAAATCCGCATCGCGAAAAGATAAATGTGTTGAAAAAATCACGTCTTTGATTTAGAATAAAAAGGTAAACCTGCACATTTCTGCGCAAAATTCAGGCTTTGTGATTGTGTAAAATAGGTAATTTGCGGCAGCCGCAGACACTGCGGAATCAAAAAACCGGGAGGTCAAAAAAATGGCTGAGACAACGAAAATCAAAACTATCGGCGTCCTTACGAGCGGCGGAGATGCTCCTGGCATGAACGCCGCCATCCGTGCCGTCGTCCGGCACGGCCTTTCCAAGGGCATGAAGGTGTACGGCATCTACAGAGGCTACACCGGACTCATGGAGGAGGACATCAGGGAGATGCGCGCCGGGGATGTCTCCGACACGATTGAGAAGGGCGGCACGATCCTGAAGACCGCGCGCTGCAAGGAGATGCGCACGCCGGAAGGCATCGCCCGCGCCGTTGAAGTCTGCCACAAGTACGGTATCGAAGGCCTGGTCGTCATCGGCGGCGACGGCTCCTACCGCGGTGCGGAGAAGCTCGCGAACGAGGGCATCAACGTCATCGGCGTTCCGGGCACGATCGACCTCGACATCGCCTGCACCGAGTACACGATCGGCTTCGACACGGCGGTCAACACCGCGATGGAAGCGATCGACAAGGTCCGCGACACATCCTCCTCGCACGAGAGATGCTCGATCATCGAGGTCATGGGCCGCGCGGCCGGCTACATCGCCCTCTGGTGCGGCATCGCGAACGGCGCGGAAGACATCATTCTCCCGGAGAAGTATGATTACGACGAGCAGAAGCTCATCGACAACATCATCGACAACAAGCGCCGCGGCAAGACCCACCACATCATCATCAACGCGGAGGGCGTCGGCCATTCCGCTTCCATGGCAAGGCGTATCGAGGCCGCTACCGGCATCGAGACCCGTGCGACGATTCTCGGCTACATGCAGCGCGGCGGTTCGCCGACCTGCAAGGACAGATTTTTCGCGTCCATCATGGGCGCCTACGCGGCGGACATCCTCGCGGAGGGCAAGACCAACCGCGTCGTCTGCTACCAGCACGGCGAATTCGTCGACTACGACATCGAGGAAGCGCTCGTCATGCAGAAGGAGATCCCCGCGTACGAGTACGAAGTCAGCCAGATTCTGTGATTCGGGTTATGGATCTTGAGAGAATAACGTCCGCGGCCAACCCGCGGATCAAAAGACTGACTGCCCTGCAGCAAAAGCACCGCGAGCGGGAACGCGAGCGGGCCTACGCCGCGGAGGGAGTCAGACTTTTTTCAGACACGCCGCAGGAGCTTATTGAAGAAGTTTTTCTCACGGAAAAGCTTCTTTCAGAGGATCCCGGCATCGCGGCAAAGCTGCAGGGCTGCCGCGCCTTCCTCATTCCGGAGAGCCTCCTCGAAAAGGTCTCCGACACCCGCTCGCCGCAGGGCGTGATCTTTACGGTGAAGATGCGGGAGTATGCAGAGAGAGATCTGCTCGGCGGGTGGGATCCGGATGCGGATCTTAGCGCCGGCGCAGCAGGCGCGAATCCGGCATCTGGAAAAGGTTCAGTCGCCCCCCTCCTGCTCGTCCTGGAGGACATTCGTGATCCCGGCAACCTCGGCACGATGTTCCGGAGCGCGGAGGCGGCCGGCGTGACCGGCATCCTGATGAGCGCGGGCACGGCGGACATCTACCAGCCGAAGGCCGTCCGCTCCACGATGAGCGCGGTCTACCGCGTGCCGCACAGGTACACGGATGATCTTTGCGGCGACATTGAGCGCCTGAAGAGTATGGGAATCACGGTCTTCGCGGCGGATCTGAAGGCGGCGAAGGCATAGGACACATTCGACTACGTGAAGCCGTCCGCGATACTCATCGGCAACGAGGCGCACGGACTGACCCCTGAGGCAGCAGCGGCAGCAGGCCGCAGCATCATCATTCCGATGTGCGGCGGGATCGAGTCACTGAACGCCGCGGTCGCGGCCAGCGTGCTGATGTTTGAGGCGGCGCGGCAGCGAAGGAAATGAACACAACGCCGCGCAGGCGGCCATACAAGATAGAGGAGGAGGTTCACTATGACAATCGGTTTTATCGGACTCGGCAATATGGCGAAAGCCATGATCAGCGGCATCATCCGCAAACAGCTCGTGAATCCTGAGGACATCATCGGCTCGGCGCCGACAGAAGCGCACAGGCAGGCGCTGGAGGAGACTTACGGCATCCGCACGACAGA
>DFFD01000188.1 GCA_002369495.1 Lachnospiraceae bacterium UBA3785
ACGAACACAGCCTCGAAACCTTCCTCCTCGATCAGCTCGTCGATCGTGATCGTGCGGCCGATGATGACGTCGGTGATGATCTTGACCCCGAGACCTTCAACGTTCCTGACTTCCTCAGCAACGACCTTGTCCTTCGGAAGACGGAACTCCGGGATGCCGTAGGTGAGAACGCCGCCGGCCTTGTGGAGCGCTTCATAGATCGTCACATCATAGCCGAGCTTGGCAAGGTCGCCCGCACAGGTGAGGCCTGCAGGGCCGGAACCGATGACCGCGATCTTGTGGCCGTTCTTCTCCTTCGGGCCGGCCGGCTTGATGCCGTCCTCTTTCGCGCGGTCCGCGACGAAACGCTCAAGCTTGCCGATGGCGACCGGCTCGGAACCGATCTTTGCATTTCCTCTGACGCATCTGCCCTCGCACTGGGTCTCCTGCGGACATACGCGGCCGCAGACTGCCGGCAGGGAGGAAGACTCGGAGATGACCTGGTAAGCGCCGGCGAAATCCTTCTCCGCCAGTCTGGAAATGAAACCCGGAATATCGATGTTGACCGGGCAGCCCTCGACGCAGCGCGGCTTCTTGCAGTTAAGGCAGCGGGTCGCCTCCTCGACGGCTTCCGCCTCATTGTAGCCGTAGCAGACTTCGTCGAAATTGTGCGCTCTTGTAAGAGGCTCCTGCTCCCGGACCGGGACTCTCGTTTTAGACATGTTCGCCATTATTTTGCACCTCCGTTTCCGCAATTGCCGTGATGGGTCTCGCCCTCTTCATATTTCAGTTTGGCAAGGCCTTCCTCGGTCTTGTACATCTGCGATCTCTTCATGGCCTCCGCCCAGTTGATCTTGAAGCCGTCGAACTCGGGGCCGTCAACGCAGGCGAATTTGATCTCGTCGCCGAGGGAGAGGCGGCAGGCGCCGCACATGCCCGTGCCGTCGACCATGATCGGGTTCATGCTGACGATGGTCGGGATGTTGTATTTCTGCGTGGTGAGGCACACAAACTTCATCATGATCATCGGTCCGATGGCGACGCAGTGATTGTATTCCTTGCCGTCCGCGATCAGCTCGTCGATGACGGAAGTGACAACGCCCTTGTGCATGTAGGAACCGTCATCGGTTGTGATGTAGAGATTGCCTGCGACCGCGCGCATTTCATCCTCGAAGAACAGGAGGTCCTTTGTGCGTGCGCCAATGATGACGTCCGCCGCGATGCCGTGCTCGTGGAGCCATTTGACCTGCGGGTAGACCGGAGCGGTGCCGACGCCGCCGGCGACGAAGAGGAATTTCTTATTCTTAAGCTCTTCCTCGCTCATCTCCATGATATCGGAAGGACGTCCGAGCGGTCCGACGAAGTCTTCAAATGCATCACCCTCCTCAAGTTTCATGAACTTGGTCGTAGCGACGCCGACCGGCTGGAAAACGATCGTAATGGTTCCCTTCTCCCGGTCATAATCGCAGATCGTTAGCGGGATGCGCTCGCCGACTTCACTGTCCTTGACAATAACGAACTGGCCCGGAAGGCAATGTTTCGCCACGAGAGGCGCTTCGACTTCCATAAGCCACACGACAGCGCTCAACTGTTTCTTTTTTAAGATCCTGTACATGCTTACCTCCTGTTAATCGCCTTGATGCGAAATAAAAGACTCAAATTCATCCAGCGTCATCAGAACTTTCCTGGGCTTCGTCCCCTCCTCGGGGCCGATCACCCCGGCTTCCGCCAGCGCGTCGACGATGCGGGCGGCGCGGTTGAAACCGATGCGGAACGCTCTCTGCAGCATGCCGATGGTGGCCTTCTCCTTCTCGATCACAAGGCGGCCGGCTTCGACGAAGTATTCGTCCTGTCCGTCGCCCGAACCGCTGTCGGTCCTGTCGGCATTTACAATCGTCTCGGTGATTTGCTCTTCTACAACGCTATTATACACAGCCTGCTCTTTTTGTGAAGAGACAAATTTTACAACTTTTACGATATCATTATCGGAAATATAAGCCCCCTGCACGCGCGCCGGCTTTGGATACCCCTGCGGATAGAACAGCATATCGCCCTTTCCGAGCAGTTTTTCCGCGCCGTTCATGTCGATGATCGTGCGGCTGTCGACGCCCGAGGAAACCGCCAGCGCGATCCTCGACGGCATGTTCGCCTTGATGAGGCCGGTCACGACGTTGACCGAAGGCCGCTGGGTCGCAATGACCAGATGGATGCCGGCAGCGCGGGCCAGCTGGGCCAGGCGGCAGATCGCGTCCTCGACCTCGTGCTGGGCGACCATCATAAGGTCAGCCAGCTCGTCGACGATGACGAGGATCTTCGGCATCGGCTTCTTCTTCTCCTCCTCCGGCAGCGCCTCGTTGATCCTGGCGATGCGTTCGTTGTAGGACTTGAGGTCGCGGACCCCGTTCATCTCGGCAAACTTCTTGTAGCGCTCCGTCATCTCCTGGACTGCCCAGTTGAGGGCTCCGGCTGCCTTCTTCGGGTCTGTCACGACCGGGATCAGCAGGTGCGGGATGCCGTCATAAATCTTGAGTTCGACGACCTTCGGGTCGATCATCAGCATCCTGACCTCATCCGGTGTCGACTTGTAGAGGACGCTCATGATCAGCGTGTTGATGCAGACGGATTTGCCGGACCCGGTTGCGCCGGCGATGAGCAGGTGCGGCATCTTCTCGATGTCTGCGATGACCGGCCGGCCTCCGATGTCCTTGCCGACGGCAAATGTCAGATTGCCTTTCGCGGCCTTGAACTCCCGGCACTCCATGAGATCGCGGAAATTGACCGCGGAAACCTCCTTGTTCGGCACTTCGATGCCGACGGCCGCCTTGCCGGGGATCGGCGCCTCGATGCGGATGTCCGCCGTGGCGAGATTGAGCTTGATATCGTCTGCCAGGGAAATGATCCGCGAGACCTTGACGCC
>DFFD01000236.1:0-12057 GCA_002369495.1 Lachnospiraceae bacterium UBA3785
GGCTCATCGAAGTCCTGCCGGAGTCGCTGGATAAAGAATACCTTGACAAGGTCCTCTCGCTTGCGATCCGCGAGGGCAAAGACCTCGATCTTACGATCCCGCTCGTCTATACGCCCTTAAACGGCGCCGGCTCGATCCCCTTCACGAAGATGCTCGCCGCCCGCGGCTTTACCAACTGGCGCGTCGTGCCCGATCAGAAGGACCCGGATCCCGACTTTACGACAGTCGGCTACCCGAATCCCGAGGCTCCGGCTGCCTTTAAGATGAGCGAAGCTCTCGGCAAAACGTTCGGGGCGGAGCTTCTCATGGCAACCGACCCGGATTCCGACCGCTTCGCGATCGAGCTTCTGAACGACAAGGGCGAGTATGTGCCTTTAAACGGCAACCAGACCGGCTACCTCCTTGTCAATTACCTGCTCGAAGGCAGAAAAACCGCCGGTACCCTGCCGGAAAACGGCGCCATCGTAAAGTCCATCGTAACCAGCACGCTCTCCACCCGGATCGCCGAGCGCTACGGCGTTAAGATGTTGGAAACACTGACCGGCTTTAAGAACATCTGCGGCCGGATCCCGGAGCTTCACGCCGCCGGCCTCACCTACCTCTTCGGCTACGAGGAGTCTGTCGGCTATGCCGCCTGCTCCGAGATCCGCGACAAGGACGGCATCAGCGCCGGCATGCTCGTCGCGGAGGCTGCCGCCTACTACCGAAAGCAGGGCAAAACGCTCTTCGACGTCTTAAATGAAATCTACTCGACCTACGGCTTCTGCTCCGAGATGGAGCCTAACCTGATCCTCGAGGGGCTCGAAGGCGCCGCGCGCATTATGCGCATGATGGAGGACCTCCGGAAGAAACCGCTCACCTCCGCCGGCGGGATCGATGTCACGCGGATCATCGACTACAAAGACGGTTATGAGGATATTCCGCCCTCGAATGTTCTTCGATATTTCCTTGCCGACGGGTCCTGGTTCGCGGTCCGGCCGTCCGGCACCGAGCCCAAGATCAAGTTCTATTTCTACGCGTTCGGGGAGAGCCTTAAGGATGCCGGGAAGAAAAATGAAGCCATCAAGGCCTCCGTCACGGAGCGGATTACCCAGGTAGAGTGAGCCGCTTGCCTTCAAAATAAGCCGGGGCTGCCGCACCAATAAAGTCGGTGCAGCAGCTTTTTCATTGTCCGGCCTTCACAAGGCCTGGTTTTCATTTTCCCGTCTTCGGTAGTAGCGGCTCGGCCTGTGCGCCTCTCCGGCTGTATAGCGGTCCGTCTCCTCGATCATCGGCGCCACCTTCTTCCGGAAATTCGCCTTAAACAGAGGTTTCCCCAGGACGATCTCATAGACCCGCTGAAGCTCCGGCAGCGTGAACTCCTCCGGCACCAGATGAAACGCGATGTCCGTGTACTCCACCTTGTTCCGAAGCCGCCAGAGCGCGTACTCGATGATCCGGCGGTGGTCAAACGCGATTTTCTCCCCAGAGTCAAGAAGCTCTCGGACCGGCAGAAGGACCGCCTCCGTCGTCCGCCGGCCGGCACGGAAGGAGAGCTTGTCCCTCGAGACCAGGTTCATGTAGGAGACCGAGATGACCCGGGTCCTGGGATCCCGGTCAGGATCGCCCCAGGTGTAGAGCTGCTCGTAGTAAATGCCGGAAAGCCCCGTCTCCTCCAAAACGCCGCGCATGGCCGCCTCGTCCAGCGTCTCACCCCGCCCGACAAATACGCCGGGCAGAGCCAGACAGCCCGCAAAGGGGTGCTCCCCGCGCCGGACCATCAGGATCTTCAGGCAGTCATCCTCCACCGTGAAGGTGAGAAGGTCGACGGCTACCGAGATCCTCTCGTAGAGGCCTGGGTCGTAATTTTTGAGAAATTCCTCTTCCCCGGGTGAGTGGCTGCTCATCATGTTCTTTCCTCCGTAAAATGGCCATTTCTTAAAGACCATTCTAGCACATTTGAGGCGGAAGGGAAACCGGCCATTTTCCTGCGCCTCACTTCCCGGAAATCCTCACGCTCCCGCTCTCTTCCCCGTCACTCACGTAGAGTCTTCCAAACTGCTCCCGCAGGTTCTCCGGGCAGCCGCCCGTCTCGTTAAGATGCGTCACGGCAAGCGAACATGCGGCACCCGGCAGCTTCCCATCGAAATCTTCCCTGATTCGCCCAAGGAGAGCCTCTGTATCCAAAAGTCCGTACCTGAGCGTCCCCTGAAAAGGATTCGGCACATTGGTCCGGTCGATCATATCCGCGCTTATCACCGCCTTTTCGCACTCATTTTCCATCGGCCCGGCTCCGTGGCGGGTGAGATACGTCCGGGTCACATAGCAGGCCTCAACGTCGTCATCCCGCCCCTTGAGGATCCGGGCCGGCTCCGCAAGCCCCGTATGGCTGGGCGTCGTGTGGTCGAGGACCTCAAGGCGCCCCATGTCGAGCAGCAGCCCCTGCCCGTTCTCAAACACGGCCGTATCATAGCTGTCAAGGATACTATCATCCGCCTCGGCCGTGTGAGCCAAAAAGAAGCGCCAGTCCTCGATGTACCGCTCGATCAGGGCGTCCCCGGCAAGGAGCCCCCGCCATGCCTCCGGGATCCCCGGCATCCCGAGCTCCAACGCCCTGGCCGGCAGATACTCATCCCGCATGAAAATGAGAACCTCCCTCACCGCTCCCTCATCGCACTCGCCAAACGTACGGGCCCCTGCGCCTTTCCGATAGCGCAGAACCGTCTCCCAGATCCCGAACCCGCAGCTCCCGTGGCGCTTGCTGCCCCGGAACTCCTCCGCCATCTGGTTGAGGATCATGTCGTAAGGCGTCGTAAAGCGGCACGCGGGATGTACAAAGACCCTGAATCCCGCTCCCGAAGACCACAGTTTCCCGTATTCCTCCCGGAAGATCATGGGATTGATGAGAAAGATATCGCTGAAATACGTATCCGCCCCGGCAAAACTCCCGGACCCCAGATGGTGAAATATGTGCCGCATCCCCTCCGGCGTCACCACGGTATGGCCCCGCTGGGGCCCGCCGTTGATGAGGACATTAAGGCACGTTTCTCCCCGGGCAGCCGCCTCCCGGCAGAAATAATCGGTCATGAGACCCTTCCCTTCATCTCCGTAGTTGGCTCCGATCACGATCTTCGCGCGCTTCATGTCCGCACCTCCTCTCCGGCGTTCCGCATTTTCCTTAAAATTTACCAGCTGATTCCCTTAAAGAGCCCGGCCATAAAGCCGCCGGCCTTCTTTTCATTTTCCGCACCGGCAGGATTCTCTCCGGTAAGATCCGGCACCTTCCAGGCGAGAACTTCTTTCTCTTCCCTGCCTTCCCCGGTCACGATGTCCACGATCACGTCCGCGATGTTCGACAGCGTCACATTTCTAAAGTGCCCGCCGTCCAGGTATCTGCGGAAGGACGGCTCGACCCGGGTGTCGATCCGCGCGCGGTGCTGTACATTCAGGTGGTAGATGTCGTAGAGAGCCAGGCACTCCTCATAGAGCGCTCCCGTCTCCACATCCGCCTGAAGATCGTCGCCTGTCACCTCACAAAGTCCCGTTCTGCTGCCTTTGAGCGGCAGATAGGGGTTCAGCGGCTCGTCGCCCATGGTGATCAGGATACCCCGTTTTCCTCTCTTCCAGCAGTCCAGGCTGGTGTGGCGGGCTGCCATGTACCAGGCCGCCGTGTAGGACTCGTAAGCGTTCCCTCCACCGCCGAATTCAAAGAAGATCTTCTCCAGCTGGTCCGCGATCCGGATATCCGCCTCGAACTGGGAAATCTGGACTGGCACCGCGTCGCAGGCGAGGTCCCCGATACCCATGACCATGAATTCCACATCTTTCACCTTGTCGTAAAGGCGGGTCATGATCACATTGAGCTGTCTCGCCACTTCCACTGCCGCCTGCCCCATACTGCCGGTCACATCCAGCGCCAGAATGACCGGGATCGTGGCCGGGTGCTCCCCGGAATCGCAGCACTCCCGCATGACATTTTTGGGATCCAGTGCCGGATCCAGCTTTCTCGCCGTAAACATATCCTGGTTTTTGTAATTCCCCGAGACTCTTCCGTCTCTGTCCACCTTCCTGCCTCTGGCTTCGCTGTATCTCTCAAAACTTGCTCTGTCCCAGTTTCCGTATCCCATAGGTTCCTCCTTTCATGGCCCTCGCGCCTGAAGTTTCTCAGTTTTCGGTATCGTCCGCGTCTTCATTTTCCCCGTCAAATGAAAACAGCTCATCAAACATGTCTTCTCCCTTGCCGCCCATCATCATCATGGCCAGCATCGCCTGTCCCATGGGGTTGGCCGGAGTCTTGCCGCCTGCGCCGTTTCCCTTCAGCATCTCGCTCATCATCATGTACTTCATGATGCGGTTCATGCCTTTTCGGCCGCTGCTGCCGTTTCGGCCGAACATCGAGACGATCTTGCCGTAGAAGACCGCGTCCCCCATGAGCATGTGGCGCTCGGGCAGGATTCTCTCCACGGCGGCATCCTCGTAGCTCACGGCGGTGACGAGATCGCCGTCCGCCTTGATTACGCATTTGGGGCGGCCGCCGGCCAGGATGATGTCGCCCTCCCGGATCTTAGCGGTCGGGATCAGGAAGAAGAACTCTTCCCCGATATTGAACACGAAGGAGTCACAGTTGGTGAGCCTTCCGGTCTTTACGGAGTAGGTCCTGTAGCCTCCCGATGTCCTGATGGCGATGTTTCCGTCCATGGCGAGCCGGCACATCCCCGGCGCGATCTTTCCGAACATTCCCTGAAAAAGTTCCATGTTGTACTCCTCCTTTCTATTTAGTAGCTTTTAGCTACTTTCTAATCGCATAATAGTATGATTTTGCTACTATGTCAAGTCCAATTTTCACACTCGTGCCATTCTTATTGATTTTGCACAATATTCTCTTCTAAACATGTTGTTTCTCTGTCGCAATTGTAGTATAATAGCAGTTGGCTTGTAAGAGCCGTGTAAAGTCGCACGGCATTCATAAAAAGGAGGTATTGCAATGAAAAAGTTATTGGCACTTCTACTGACATCCAGCATGCTCGTAAGCCTTGCAGCCTGCGGAGGCGGCGGAGCCGCCCAGGGCGGAAGCACCGCACAGCCCGCCGGATCCACGGCCCAGACAGCCGAGACGACCGAACCCGCCGGGACCGACACCAAGGTCGATGAGGCGAACCTTACCGCGACCCAGAAGATCATCCAGGAAGCCCAGGGCATGAGCCTCGAGGAACTCGCCGCCAAGGCCATCGAGGAATCCAACGGCAAGATGTTCTACGGCGTCGGCAACTCGAGCCGCGGCAAGAGCGCTCTTCCGCTCTTCATTTCCTATCTGCAGACCATCGATCCTTCCTACACCATGGAATTTGAATGGCAGCAGCCCAAGAACAACAAGATCTTCGACCAGCTGACCGCCGACTCCCTGAAGGATACCGGAACATTCGCGATGACCCTGATCCAGGACGGCAACCAGATCCAGTCCAAGATGGTCCAGCCGGGCATCCTCGACACCTTCATCCCGAAGGACTGGGCGGAAGCCAACGGCACAACGCCGGATGCCTACAAGGGCTATCTCCCGCTGCAGACCCTGAACAAAGTCTTCGAGTACAACAACACAGGCTCCAAGACCTACGACAACGTCTGGGATTTCGTCGCCGAGGGCGAGCACGGCCTCTTCATGGACATCGACTCCGAGATCGTCGGCAAGAACTTCCTCTACATGCTGACCCGCGACGATTACGCGGCATGGATGAAGGAAGCGTTCGAGGCGCTTTCCGATGATGAGAAGGCTTATTTCCAGCCGGTCATCACCGAGATGGAGACCGACGCGGCCGACCTCATGCTCGGTCCGGATGCCGCTTACTCGCTCGCATGGATCAAGCTGTGGGTCGAGAGCTACAACGCCCAGACCGACGACGGCCCGATCTGCTCCACGCTCGTCGACGCTTCCGCAACCGACCAGTTCGGCCTGCTCGTCTACTCCAAGCTCCGCTCTGTCGAGGAGTCCGCTACCGTCTCCGTCAACAACATCAATGTCGCAGCCTACGATGACGGCTACGAAGGCATCGGCGGCTACGGCTACTGCCACTACCTGTTCGTGACGGACAACAGCCCGCTCCCATGGACAGCCTGCGCATTCATCGCCTACATGACCTGCACGGCGGACGGCTTCTCCGCATGGGGCAAGGATATGGGCGGCTACTCCTCGAATCCGAAGGTTCTCGCTGAAAATGAAGAGATCTATCACCACATGACCGGCGGCATGGCCGAAGACGGAACGACCGTCCAGTTCGCAGCCAAGAACGACCGCGGTTATGAGTGGTGGACCACCGACGGCAAGCTGGTTCTGGAAGATCCGGAATACTGCGCTTCCGTCGCCTTCACCGTCGGCTCCTGGATCGAGATGCTGACCAAGTACAGCGCTGAATAATACTGACGGCTGCCGCCCCGGGTACTGCATCATTGGGTACCCGGGGCGTACTGCATATTTAAGGAGGTCTTATGGAACAATCCAGCAAGAAGAAGGCCGGCAAATTCACGATCATGCGGAACAAGGTCGCAACGTACCTTTCAAAGCCCTACAATGTGATCCTGCTCCTCATGGGCATTGTCCTGTCCTTCACGACGATCGCGCCGATCATCGCAATCGTCGAAGATACCTTTAAGATCCATCCCGGCACGATCGATGCCCACCTCACCGGGCAGTCAAGCGGCTACTCCGTCGTCAACTACGTGGACCTCTTCACGTCCCGCATGGCGAAGAGCAACCTCTGGACGCCGCTCTTAAACACCGTCTACCTCGCGGTCGGCACCTGCATCGTCTCGATCCTCTTCGGCGGCATCGTCGCCTTCCTGATCACCCGGACGGATCTCGCGTGGAAGAAATACATCAGCTCGATTTTCATTTTCCCCTACATCATGCCCCAGTGGACGCTGGCGGTTGTATGGCAGCACCTCTTCAACTCCAACAAGATCACCGGGACCTCGAACGGCCTTCTGGCCTCCCTCTTCGGGATCAATATGCCGATCTGGTGGTGCAAAGGCCTCTTCCCCAGCCTTGTCGTGCTTGGTCTCCACTACGCGCCGTTCGCCTATATCCTGATCGGCGGCATTTTCCGGAATATGGACGCCAACCTTGAGGAGGCGGCCACCATTCTGGACACCCCGAAATGGCGCATCATGGCCCGTATCACCCTGCCGATGGTCAAGCCGGCGATCCTCTCCACGATCCTGCTGGTTTTCGGCAGTGCGATGGGTTCCTACCCGGTTCCGCACTATCTGGGTCTCACGACGCTCTCCACAAAATACGTCTCGATGAACTCCAAGTATACCGGCGAAGCTTCGATCCTCGCGATCATCATGATGATCTTCGGCGTCGCGATCATGCTTTTAAACCAGCTGAGCCTGACCAGCCGCAAGAGCTACACGACGGTCACCGGCAAGTCCGGCCAGATCTCCAAGATCCGTCTGGGCCGCGCAGGCCGCTGCATCATAGCGCTGGTGCTCGTATTCCTGACATTCTTCACAAGTATTTTCCCGATCGTCTCCTTCGGCTTCGAGACCTTCCTGCCCAACCCGGGCGATTACTCATTCCTCTATACCGGAGATTTCTCGAACCTGACCACCAAGTGGTGGGTGACCGCGGAAAATATCACCGAGAACGGCATGTACGGCCAGATGGGTATTCTCTACAACAAGACGATCTGGAACGCCTTCAAGGGAACGCTTCTGGTCTCTATTGCGTGCTCGCTCCTGGCCGGCACCATCGGCACGCTGGTCGGCTACGCGGTCTCCAAGAACCGCCGCGACAAGTGGACCAACTACGTGAACAGCGTCGCGTTCCTGCCGTACCTCATGCCCTCGATTGCGGTCGGCGTCGCCTACTTCATTCTGTTCTCGAATAAATACGTGAATCTCTTCAACACCTACACGCTGCTGATCATCGTCGGCACTGTCAAATACATACCGTTCGCCTCGAGGAGCTCCCTTAACTCCATGCTGCAGCTGTCCAACGAGATTGAAGAGTCCGCAATCATCCTGAATGTCCCCTGGATCAAGCGCATGACAAGGATCATCATCCCGATACAGAAATCCTCGATCATCAGCGGCTACCTGCTGCCCTTCATGACCTGCCTTCGCGAGCTCTCGCTCTTCATGCTGCTGTGCGTGCAAGGCTTCATTCTCTCAACGACACTGGACTATTTCGACGAGATGGGCCTCTACGCTTTCTCCAGCGGCATCAACCTGATCCTGATCGTCACGATTTTAATTTTCAACGCAATCGTAAACAAAGTAACCGGAGCAAGCCTGGACAAGGGTATAGGAGGTTGAACATATGCCGCGCATTACACTGGAACATATCAATAAAAGATGGAACAAATTCTATGCGACCGATGACGTCAGCATGGTGATCGAGGACAACGCGTTCGTGACGCTGCTCGGCCCTTCCGGCTGCGGCAAGACCACCATTCTCCGCATGATCGCAGGTCTCGAGACGCCGACAACCGGGAAAATAACGATCGGAGACCGTGTCGTCTTCGACTCCGACATGGGCATCAACGTGCCGCCCAACAAGCGCAAGGTCGGTTTCCTTTTCCAGAACTACGCGCTCTGGCCGAATATGACCGTCCATGACAACATCGCCTTCGGCCTCGCCAATGTGAAGGAAACCCTGCCGAAGATCGATTTCGAGGCAAAGACGACCTGGCAGCTCGGCCAGGCGCTTTCAAAGCCCGCCGAGGTGAAAAAAATCGTCGAGGACTGCCGGGACAAGGACGGCAAGATCGACGAAAAGCGCGCCCTCATCAAGCTGATCGACGGCTTCACGATCTCCATGCCGACCGCGAAGAAGCTTTTCGCCTATCATGTCGAATCCGGCAAGGATGTCTCCGCCGAGGCAGCCAGCCTCATCAAGACCGCGGAAGCCGCAAAGAGCTCCAAGGGGTTAAACGATAACTTCGAGTATGTGCAGAACGGCTCGGTCGTCACCGAGGTCCGAAAGCTCTCGAAGGAGGAGATCGACCTCGCGGTACGCCGCGTCTCCCGCATCGTCAAAATCGGCATGTTCATGGACCGTTACCCGGCCGAGTTATCCGGTGGCCAGCAGCAGCGCGTCGCGATTGCCCGCACGCTCGCCCCGGAACCGACCGTCCTCTTCATGGATGAACCGCTCTCGAACCTGGACGCCAAGCTCCGCCTCGAGATGCGCTACGAGCTGCAGCGTCTGCATGTGGAGACCGGCTCGACCTTCGTCTACGTCACCCACGACCAGATGGAGGCCATGACGCTCGCCTCCCAGATCTGCCTCTTAAACAACGGCGTTCTCCAGCAATATGAAGTGCCTCTGACCGTCTACAACGAGCCCGAGAACACCTTCGTCGCTGACTTCGTCGGCAACCCCTCGATCAACTTCATCGAGGCGTCCGGAAAGCAGAGCGCCGACGGCTCCATCCCGCTGACCCTGCTCGGCGGAAATAAGCTCACCTTCAAGCCCGAAAAACCGCTCTCACTGGACAAATGGTTTGCGGAGCGCGACGCAGCCGCTGCGGAGGCCGCGGAAGCCCTCAAGGTCAAAGCCTCAAAGAAGGGTTACGTCGAGAAGGGCAACAAAGACGAGGTCTTCCGCTATGCGATCTCCCGCGTGGACGAGGAGGAGACCCCGTTTGATCCTTCCCGCATGACAAATGAAGACCTCCTCATCGGTGTGCGCCCCGAATTTATCGATATCGTGAAGGAAGGCGGCATCGAAGGCGAAGTCTACGGCGTCATGCCGACCGGTATGGAGACCACCGTCAAGATCCGCATCGGCGATTTCCTTCTCACCGGCGTTGTCTTCGGGAGCGATATCTTCACGATCGGCTCCCGGGTCCGGATCCGCTTCTCGGGCAGCCACGTCATGCTCTTCGACAGAAAGAGCGGAAAACGCATCGCGAACGGATCTCTCACATGACAATTCAACCCGAATGGGGACGGTTCTGAACCTGTCAGAACCGTCCCCATTCTCGTTTTCCGAAATTGCCGGATAACACGCGCTTGCGCAAATCCAATCCTGTGTTATAATAAAAACGTTATGGCAAAGAAAAGACCACGCCCCCGAACCCCAAAAAGGCGGCCGCTCCTTCTGCCGGCCCTCCTCATCATCGGCGCCCTGCTCCTCCTCCTCTTTGCGGAGGCCTCTTTCTGGCGCGTCTTTATGAAGCCTTCCCTCAAACTCGCGGTCACCGAAGCCACTGCGGAGCTCGGCAAGGAGCCGAACCTCCTCTCCTTCGTGAGCGAGATCCGCCACGCGGACACGGCGAGCCTCGTCACCGAGCGCAGCGGTGCCCCCGAAGGCACGCCCGGCGACGCGGTGATCACCTACTCCGTTGCCCAGTCGGAGGGATTTTCGAAATTCATTTCCCTCTTTCCGAAAAGATGGCGTCCCTTCCTCATCACCTTCCTCTGGACTGACTCCGAAAAGCTGACGCTCCACGTCGTCGACACGATCCCGCCGACCCTGACGCTGAAGGAAGGCGTTTACCAGGCCGTCGCCGGTGATATCGTCTATACGAAGGATTTTGTGGAGCAGGCAGACGATCTGGACGGGGCGGAGGTCCATTTTTCTGACGGATCTGACATTTTCGTCTTCACAAAGAGCGGCGACGTCACGGTGAGCCTGGTCGCGAAGGACCCGAGCGGCAACCGCACCTACGCGGACGCCTCGGCCTATGTGCAGCCCCCGGACGAGACCGCCCCGGTCATCAGCGGGACGGAAGACGTCCTCATCGCCTGCGGGACCCCCTTTGACGTGCTCGCCGGCGTGACCGTCTCGGACGACCGCGACAGCGCGCCTGCCCTCACCGCCTCTCCCGCCTCGATCGGCACCGACTACCCGGGTTCCTACACGATCCTCTACACGGCGGTCGACGGCGACGGCAACCAGTCCTCCGCGCTCCGCAATGTGACCGTCGCGGAGCATGTCCTGACCTGGAACGGAAAGGGTTATATCATCCACTGGGATACCGCCGGCATCGCCGGCCAGCCCTATTTTGTCGCCGTAAACCGCGTCCACAACACCGTCACGGTCTATGAGCAGGACGACGAAGGCCGCTACACGATCCCGGTCAAAGCCATGCTCTGCTCGGTCGGCGACAGTACGCCCGCCGGATACTACCGGACCGAGGAACGCCACCGCTGGAAGGAGCTCTTCGGCGACTGCTACGGCCAGTACGCGATCCGCATCACCGGCCACATCCTCTTCCACTCGGTCCCCTACTGGGAGCCGGATCCCTCCACACTTGAGTACGAAGAATTCAACCTTCTCGGAACATCGGCTTCCATGGGCTGTGTGCGTCTAAGCACCGCCGACGAAAAATGGCTCTACGACAACTGTCCCGAAGGCTTCCGCTGCTGCATCTACGACGAGGAGACGAGCCCCGGCCCGCTCGGCAAGCCCGAGGCAGTCATCATCGACACCTCCGACGCGCGCCGCGGCTGGGATCCCACCGATCCGGACGAGAACAATCCCTGGCATTACTGAACATTCCTGAAAATGAAAAAAAGCGGATGCCCCCTCGTAAGGGAGCATCCGTTTTTTATTTTCATTGCTTACCGCACTGCCTCTCAGCCGGGGAAGCGTTCCTTCGCCGCGTAGGAGGTGTGCAGGAGCTCATGCGCCTTGTGCGAGTTCGGCTCGCCCAGGAACTTCTCGTAGAGCTCGATGATCTGCGGGTTGTTGTGGGACTGGCGGATGACCTGGCGCTCGTCCTCGCTGTAGAGGGCTTTCGCTCTCTTCTCCTTGTAGGTGTCAAGGATGTCGTCGGACTCGTTCGGCAGGAAGCACGGACGGACGTAGGACTGGCCGCCGCCGTTGATGCAGCCGCCCGGGCAGCCCATGATCTCGATGAACTGGTACTTCGACTTGCCCTCGCGGATCTCGTCGAGCAGCACGCTCGCGCTCTTCATGCCGGAAGCGATCGCCACGTTGACGACCGTGCCGTTGATGTCGATCGCCGCCTCACGGATGCCGGCATCGTGGCCGCGGACCGCGGTAAATTCGATCGGGTCATGCTCCTTGCCGGTCAGCTTGAAGTAGACCGTGCGGAGAGCCGCTTCCATAAC
>DFFD01000236.1:12162-12343 GCA_002369495.1 Lachnospiraceae bacterium UBA3785
CGCCCATGATATCCTGATCCCACTCTTCATCCGGCAGGCGGTTGAACATGATGCCGCCGCGGCGGATCATCCTGCCGAGCTCGCGGGTCGTGATGACCGCGTCGACGTCCGGGATACCGTTGACCTTCTCCTGCTCGCGCTCCTTCTCGTACTTCTTGGCGATACAGGGCATGACGGAAAC
>DFFD01000095.1:0-15517 GCA_002369495.1 Lachnospiraceae bacterium UBA3785
CATGTCAAGGTCATAGCGCTTGATCGCGCGGTTCAGGTGCGTGTAGACGAAGTTCTGGCCGGGTACGGTGCCCCAGTGGCCGACGATCTTCTTCTTGACCATGTCAATGGTCAGCGGCTTTTTGAGAAGCGGGTTCTCAAGAAGGTAGAGCTGGCCGGCCGACAGGTAGTTGGCGGCGCGCCACCAGGCGTTCATTTTCTCGAGGAGCTCGTCGGTGATCGGGCCCTTCTCGATGCAGGTATCCATAGGTTTCTCGCTCATGTGTGCTTCCTTTCCTGTTAAAGATGTGCAAAATGCAATGCGCTTTGCCGGTAATATCATAGCATTTTAGCTAAAGGAATGCAATCATTTCCCGGATGTTTTACTGCTCTACAGAGTACCCTTCCGCTTCGCTTCCCGCGACAGCCGCCTCATACCGTGTCCCCGGAGCGGCTGCCACGCGCATCCGCCCGCCTGAGCGGATCTCCTCTCCCGCCGGCGTCGTGAAGCCGAATTCGATCTCCAGCAGCGGATCTCCCTCCCAGCTGCCGAAATCCGCCTCACCCGCGGAAATCCAGAAGCAGTCGCCGGGCTTCACGGCGGAGCCGTCCGCGTTCTGTCCGAACTGTTCCGACATGAGTTCCCCATTCTTATAAAATCTGCAGCTGACCTGGAAAAGCTCCGTGTCCGTCCGGTTGACGAGGCGGATCCACATCTCCTCCTCGGATGATGAGGGCTCATTTGAAAATGCATACAGCGCAAGTCCGCTCTTCCCCAGCAGCGCGTCCAGGGAACGCACATTTTTCCCGCAGTTTTTGATATCTTCCCCGAAAAATGCGCCCGCCTCCGCCGCCGTCACCGTGAGGGTCCGCTCTTCGCCGCCGGTTCTGTAGACAAAGGTCACATGATCAAGGTTTCCGACAAGCCCGACGATCACGTACCCGAACGCATCCATATCCTGCTCTTTCTGTGCGAGACGTTCTCCGGGGATCTCGTCGTTCAGCAGGATCTTCCAGCCGTAGGGTTCCGCCGCCGTCTCCAGTTCATTTGTAAAGGATCCCAGATAGGAGGACAGGTTCAGCGCCTGCGCCAGACGGTTGTTGGCCGGCATGTCGCCCACGTAATCGTGCCGTGCCGCAAAGAGGTCGGAGGCTGCCGCCGACACGGTAGCGCCTTCCGCCCAGATGATCCGGCTGCCGTTCCTCACTTCCCGGATCTCCCCGGAAGCGGTGTAGGATCCGTGCATGGTGCCGCGCTTAAGCGGGCTGACAAGGACCGAGCGGGCTTTCACCGTGATGACTCCGTCCGCCTCCTCGTAATCGAGGGCTGAAACCGCCTGCGCGCTGTCGACCGGCACCGCGTCAAATGTCAGCGTCCGCCCCTCCACTTTCAGGTTCATCGGAGCCCAGCCTGTGTAATCACTGTCTCCGACCAGGAACACCCGCACTGCCAGCAGGAGCACCAGCATAAGCGCTGCCCCGGCGATGCTTAAGACGGCGATCCTGCGGTTCCGCTTTTTATTTTTCTTCAGGAAATCGATCTCTTTTCTCTCCTCATCAGCCTCCTCCGCAAAGGGCAGGCCGCCGCGCATGTTCTTAAGCACTTCCCGGCAGGCGCTGCAGCCCGTGAGATGCTCTTCGATCAGCTCATTGCTGGCTTTGCTTGTCACCTCATCGATATAGGAAGGAAAAAGATCCCTTATGACGTCGCATGGTATTCTGCTCATTGTTCCACATCCTTTCTGAGCTTCTCCTTGGCCCGGAAGAAAGTGACCCGGGCCCAGTTTTCCGATTTTCCGTGCAGTTCTCCTATTTCGGCAAATGACAGTCCTCCGAACGCCCGCAGGTATACGACCTCTCTCGACGGCTCCGGAAGGCCGTGAACGAGCCGGATGAGCTCGAGCCTGCCAAGATTGTCCATCGCCTCGGCCTCCGCGGAAGCGGCTCTCGGGACAGACTCCGGTTCCGGGCCGGAAGCGGTGAGTTCTTCGAGGGTTTCATTTGCCGGATGCTTTCTTCGATAGGTGAGGAGGACGTTTTTCGCGATGCCGCACAGCCAGGTGGACACCTTGCAGCTCTCGTCGAAGCGGTCGCTGCTCCGGATGGCCTGGAAGAACGTCTCCTGGGTCAGCTCTTCCGCAAGATCCTGATCGCGCGTCCGCGCAAGCAGAAAGCCGTACACGATCTGCGCATATTTTCGGTAGACTTCATCCATCGGCTGCATCTTCGCACCTCCTTTCTATCGATTCTATATCATTAATGCTCCCGGATGTCAATTCGTTACACCCTTTCGCGGAAAAATGCGGGATTTTTCAAAACAGTTTTTCCGTAATTGTCCGATTCGCTTCCGATATGGTATAATATCGTCGGTGCTGATCATCCCGCTCCGGCCAAAGCGGTGCGTTTTCATAAGAGGTTTTAACTTGTTTAACATTGCTGTCGCAGAAAATGACCCGGCCTGCGCCGCCATAATCACCGAATATATTAAACAGTATGCTCTGGAGCATCATCTGCCGATCGAAGTCTGTCAGTTCCGAAACGCCGGAGAGCTGCTGGCAGGCTTCAGGCCGGCCTGGACGGCGGTCATCATGGACGCCGAGCTGCCGGATATGGACGGAATATCCGCGGCCGGAGAAGTGCGCAGCATGGATGAATCCGTCCTGCTGGTCCTCATCGGAAATAACCTTGAGCAGGCCGTACAGGGTTATACGGTCGGAGCCCTGGATTTTATCATAAAGCCGCTGACCCGTCAGCAGGTCATCCTGAAAATGGACCGGATCGTCAGCGCCGCCCATACCAGACGCCCGCACTATGTGCTTCTCTCCGTAAAAAGCGGGATGATCCGCATCTCCACGGAAGAGATCCTGTACGTCGAGGTGACCGACCATCACCTGCATATCGTCATGACGGACAGGGACTTTATCGTGTTCGATTCCCTGAGCCATTTTGAAAAAATGCTCCCCGCCAATGAATTCTCCCGCTGCAGCCAGAGCTATCTGGTGAACCTTTTGCATGTGGCCGAGATCCGGCCGGCATCGATCCTCGTCGGCGGATATGAGCTGCCGCTGAGCCGCATGCGGAGAAAAGCATTTTTGCAGGCGGTGTCGAACCGCCTTGCCGGCCAGCCGGTCTGAAAAGGCTGGTCAGTTGCGTCGTAAAAATGACCGGATATGTCATGTTTACCCATACTTCTTGTTCATATGTTAGAATAGATACGCCTGATTATTCCCGGGCGTATCTTTTTGCTTTATGCGGAAGAAAAAAACAAAAAGGAGGAAGGAATATGATCAATTTTGTTGTCTCTCTGCTGCAGCCCATCTTAGGGCCCATGGGCGTGAGTGATGCAGACCTGCTGAACTATGTAACACTGTGCAGCAGCTACATCTACGCCCTTTTCGCTGTGCTCGTGATCGTCATCATCGTGATGATCGCCGCCCACTTCTTCGCGAAGAAGGGTGACCGCCACGTCGTGCGCTGGTCCGCCGCAGCCGCTCTCGTGCTGGCCGCGACCCTCATCGTGAACCTCGTCGCGTTCGGCCCCTTAAAGAGCAATCTGTCCATGTTCATGAACAACACGGCCCAGCTCTCCGAGGAGACCGTCGCCCACAGCAAAGATGTCGTCAAGGAGATCGGCGAGGAAGGCTTTGTCCTTCTTAAAAATGAAGGTCTCCTCCCGCTCAACAGCTCCGTCAAGAACCTCAACGTCTTCGGATGGGCTTCCACCAATCCGATCTACGGCGGCACAGGCTCCGGTTCCTCCGACTCCTCGGGCAACATCGGCATTCTGCAGAGCTTCAAGGACGCCGGCTACACGACCAACGAGGACCTGACCAAGATGTACACGGATTACGCGACCTCCCGCGGCGGCGAGGCAACCGGCGCCGGCGCCATCTCCGCCCAGAGCTGGGGCCTGCCTGAACCGGTCGGCGTCTACACCTCCGACCTCATGAGCAGCGCGAAGGAGTTCTCCGATGTCGCGGTCATCGTCATTTCCAGATCCGGCGGCGAAGGCGCGGACCTGCCGAAGGATATGAACGCCTTGATCCACGGCACCTACGACATCCGCGACCAGGTCTCCCTGGCTTCCGCGAACTACAATTACTTCAACGGTGTCTACTCCAACAACGGTACGACCGACGACTTCGATCCGGGCGAGCACTATCTCCAGCTTTCCAATCCTGAGGAAGAGATGATCGACGCGGTCTGCGCAGATTTTAAAAATGTTGTTGTCATCATCAACGCCAACAACGCCATGGAGCTTGGCTGGGTCGATGAGCATCCGGAAATCGGCGCCGTCATCTACGCTCCGGGCCCGGGCGCCACAGGCTTTGCCGCTCTCGGCGAGATCATCAAGGGCGATGTGAACCCGTCCGGCCGCACGGCGGACACCTTCGTCAAGGATCTGACCGCCACACCGACCTACAACAACTTCGGTGCGTTCGCCTACGCAAACGTTGACGACATCAAGAAAGCCAACGTCGAAGCCGATCCGGGCAGCGAGGGCGCTCTCTCCTTCGTCAAGTACGTGGAAGGCATCTATGTCGGCTACAAGTTCTACGAGACGGCTGCCGACGAAGGCCTCATCAAGTATGAAGATGAAGTCCAGTATCCGTTCGGCTACGGCCTCTCCTACACGGAATTCACGCAGGAGATCCAGAACTTTGACGCCTCCGGCGACAATGTCACCTTCGACGTCGCCGTCACCAACAACGGCAACACCGCCGGCAAGGACGTTGTCGAAGTGTATTTCACACCGCCCTACACGAACGGCGGCATCGAGAAAGCCTCCGTCAACCTGGTTGAGTTCGGCAAGACCGGCACGCTTGAGCCGGGTGCCTCCGAGACGATCTCCTTCTCCATCCCGAAGGAAGACTTTGCAGCATACGACAGCGAAGGCCTGAAGGTTCAGGGCGGCGGCTACATCCTGGAGGCCGGCGACTACGTCGTCTCCATCCGTTCCGACTCCCACACTGTCCTCGACAGCGAAACCTTCACGGTGGCTGCGGATGCCGCAGGCCGCGGCAGCGACCTCATCCCGGCCGTGAACCAGTTCGACTACGCGAAGGGCGACGTTGAGTATCTCTCCCGCGCCGACGGCTTTGCCAACTACGAGAAGGTCACCGCGGCTCCGGCAAGCTACGAGATGGACGATGCAACCCGCGAAGCGGTGATGGAAAATGCATTCGCCACCTACGATCCGACCAAATATGACAACCCCGACGATGTCATGCCGACGCTCGGCGCCCAGAACGGCCTCAAGCTCGCCGACCTCACCGGCAAGCCCTACGATGATCCGCAGTGGGAGAAGCTGCTCGATCAGCTCAGCATCGACGACATGTCCCTCATGATCAACCTCGGCGGCTGGCAGACCGCTGCCGTTGAGTCCGTCGGCAAGGTTGCGACCTCCGACTGCGACGGCCCTGCGGGCGTCAACAACTTCATCACCCAGAAGTACGGCACCGGTTATCCGGCGGAAGTCCTGATGGCCCAGACCTGGAACAAGGAGCTGGCTGCCAGGATCGGCGACGCGATGGGCCAGGAGTACGAGGACATTGAAAACTACGGCTGGTACGGCCCCGCTATGAACACGCACCGCAGCGCGTTCGCGGGCCGTAACTTCGAGTACTTCTCCGAGGACGGCGTCCTGGCCGGCAAGTTCGCTTCCGCTCAGGTCAACGCGGCCGTAGAGCACGGCGTCTATCCGTACATCAAGCACTTCGCCCTGAACGATCAGGAGACCAACCGCTGCGCGTTCCTGCTGACCTACAGCACCGAGCAGGCGATGCGCGAGATCTACTTAAAGCCCTTCGAAATCGTCGTGAAGAACTTTGACTTCGCCGGCATGAAGCCGCTCGCAGTCATGTCCTCCTTCAACTGGATCGGCACAAAGCCGGCCGACGGCTCCTACGAGCTTCTGACCACCGTTCTCCGCAACGAGTGGGGCTTCACCGGCATGGTTGAGACCGACTTCGACGGCTCCTACGGCTACATGATCTCCGACCACTGCGTCCGCGTCGGCAACGACCTGATGCTCGGCTTCATGCAGAACGCTTCCAACCAGTTCACGAACCAGAGTGCGACTGCGGTTCTGGCGATGCGTCAGGCCTGCAAGAACATCCTCTACACGGTCGGCAACTCCGGCTACTACACGAACACGGAAGGCGAAGGCGGCATGGACAACATGACCCGCACCTTCATGCTTGCTGACATTGCGATCTGCGCGATCTCCATCGCGATCCTTGCATTTGTCATCGCAAGATGGCTCAGGAAGAAAAAAGCCGCAAAATAAGCCTTAAAGCAAAATGAGAACCGCCGCGACTCGTCGCGGCGGTTCTTTTTTAATCGGTTATGACAGTGCTCTTTATCCTTCCGGGACGATCTGCTTACGCTTCTTCGATCCCGATCTCCGCACTCTTCGTCTCAGTGCCGTCCGTCACCGTGACCGTGACAGCCCCGGCTTCTCCTGCGCGCACGACCGCGAGCGCCCTGCCATAGTAGGTGGTGAATTCGCCGGCGTCATACCGCTCCTCGGTGCGCGGGTTGGCGCTGCCGAATGCGAGCAGCTCGCCGCCCGTCACGGAGACGCTCAGCTTTCGGTCAGCGTTCGACTCCACAATGCCGTTTCTGTCCGCGATCAGGACCGGAACATAGACGACCTCGCCGGGTTTCACAGTCTCCTTCTCCGGGGAGATGCAGATGCCGGCTTCCGCGGCGTTGGTGAGCACCGTGCGGCCAATCTCGCGGCCTGCGGCGTCAAATGCGACCGCCACCAGGTTTCCGCGCGTATATTTTGCGGTAAAGATCGCCCGGCAGTCTTTTACCTTTTTGCTGCCGATCTTATCCCCGTTCAGCCACAGTTCTATTTTCGCAGCGTCAAAGTAGACCTCAATGACCGCTTTCCGGCCTTCGCAGCCCCTGAAGCTCCAGCTCGGAATCGCGTTCGTTCCGCGCCAGACCATTTTCGCGGGCTTGACGTCATGGTTGACCGGCTGCACGCAGATGACCGGCTTATCCAGCTTATCCCAGACGGCTGCCGCGTGGAATGCTTCCCCGTTGGGATCTCCCAGGATATCCAGAGCTCCGGAATCCGCCAGGAGCCACGGATAGGGTTTCGCGAAGCCCTTGCCGTCCGGTGTGTAGGCCCAGGCGCCGATTCCGGCTTCTCCGAGATAATCCCAGGCCGTCCACATGAAATCACCTACCAGATACGGGTACTTCTTCACCATTGCCCAGTTCTTTGCGATGTCCTGCGGGAAGGTCTCGCTGCCGACCACGACGCGGCCGGGATGCTTTGTTCCCTCCATGGGATAGCGCCCGGAGGCGTAGTTGTAGCCGCAGATATCCAGCATTTCAAGGGCGGGCGTCGTGGCCTCGTCAGCCTTCTTCGAGTTCGCGCCTTTGTTCATGCCTGTTCCGACCATGTTTGTGATCATGTTGAACATGGTGGAATTCATGGAGGACATATCGCCGCTCTGCTCATTGCTGAGGCCGCCGTCCTCCTTGTACATGCTCTTTCCCTTCGCCGCGTTGGAGATGATCATCAGGTTAAAGCCTGCGGTCACCGCACGGCCCGGATCCTCCTTATGGAGAAAATCGACCATCTCCCGCTCAACCGCAAGTCCTTCCGGCTTCGCCGGTTCGGAGACCTCGTTGCCGATCGAATAGAGGATCACTGACGGATGATTAAAGTCCCGGCTGACCATCGCCGCGAGGTCCTTCATATGATTCTCTTTCCACTGGCCGGCGTAGTCATATTTTGATTTCTTGCTGAACCACATATCCCAGCTCTCGTCCATCAGGTAGACACCCAGCTCATCGCAGGCCTCCATCATCGCCGGAGAACACGGGTTATGGGCGGAACGGATCGCGTTGAAGCCCATCTCCTTCAGTTTCTTTACGCGGCGGTATTCGCTCTCGTCATAGGAGGCCGAGCCGAGGATCCCGTTGTCGTGGTGGACGCAGCCGCCTCTGAGCAGCGTCTGCCGGCCGTTGATGCAGAGACCCGCGGAAGACCATGTGATCTTGCGGATACCGAACAGGAACTCATCGCTGTCCGAACCGTTTGTGACGCTCACCGTGTAGAGATACGGATTCTCCTCGCTCCAGAGCTTTGCGTCCGGGATCGTGAGATCAAAATCCGTGCCCTCGCCGGCAGCGCCGCCCATCTCGACCGTTACCGGCTTTTCCGAATGTACATGGACCCTCGCCGGCGCGCAGGATAATGTGCTCAGCCTGACACTCTCCGGCTCGATGCTGTCCGCCGGTCCTTCCCAGAGCCAGACCGGGCGGTAGATGCCTGCGCCGGAATACCAGCGCGAATCCGGCTGGTCCGCGACATCACATTCGACGCGGATCGTATTTTCCCCGTCGACGAGGAACTCATCCGCGCAGACGAAGAACGGAATGTAGCCGTAAGGGGCTCCGCCGGCCTCCCGGCCGTTCAGGAAGACCTTCGCATTTTTGTAGACGCCCTCGAACTGAATCAGGACGTGCTCCGCTTCCGGCCGGGCGAAGGATTTCTCATAGACATATTTTCCTCCGGGGAAATAAGCCCCCGCACCGGTGCAGGCCGCGTCCGCTTTCCGCTCCCCGCAGATCATTGCGTCGTGGGGGAGGCGGACCGTCCGCCCCTCAAAGCTCCATCCGCCGTTAAAATCCGTTTTTTTCATGTATGGCTCCTTTCCTTATCGTTCTGCCTTTATCTTTCAGGCAGAACCTTTCTGATCCTGCCCTCCGATACTTAATAATATTTTACCACCTGAAGGCTCTCATGTGAATAAAATCTTGCCGAAACAGGAGCAAAGTCAGGCAGCTTCCGCCTCAGCGGTTCTCCCGTATCACATTTTTGTAAAAATCCACCGCTCCGGGAAGGCAGCTGTACTCGATATTTTCATTGAGCCCGTGCATTCCCCTCATCTGCTCCGGGCCGTAGATGAAAGCGGGGCTGCCGCACCGGACCGGTGCGGCAGCCCCGCTTTCATTTTCACAGGGTTCCCTTGTAGTTGTATTCGTCGTTCTTGCGGATCAGAGCCCTCTTGATCTTGCCGCCGACCGTCTTCGGCAGCTCGTCCACGTACTCGATGATACGCGGGTATTTGTAGGGGGCTGTCAGCTTCTTGACATGCTGCTGCAGCTCTTTCGTCAGCTCAGGCGAAGGCGTGTAGCCCTTGGCCAGCACGATCGTTGCCTTGACGACCTGGCCTCGGATCGGATCCGGAGCGCCCGTGATCGCGCATTCCACGACCGCGTCGTGCGCGATCAGCGCGGATTCCACCTCGAAGGGTCCGATGCGGTAGCCGGAGCACTTGATAACGTCGTCGTTGCGGCCGACAAAGCGGTAATAGCCGTCGCTGTCGCGCCAGAGGACATCGCCGGTGTTGTAGCCGATGCCGCCCAGCTTCTCCTCCGTCAGCTCCGGGTTCTTGTAGTAGCCGGTAAAGAGGCCGACCGGCGGATGATGCTTCACATCCATCATGGTCAGGGAGCCTTCCTCACCGTCCTCGCAGATCTCCCCGTCCGAATTCAGGAGCTGGATATCGAACAGCGGGTTCGGCTTGCCGGTGGAACCTTCGATCGGCTCAAACCACTCGCTGCCGAAGTTGGCAATCAGGACCGGACCTTCCGTCTGGCCGAAGCCCTCGTAGATCTGGTGCCCGGTCAGCTCCTTCCATTTCTTTACGACCTCCGGGTTGAGCGGTTCGCCGGCCGTCGCGCAGTGATGCAGGGCGGACAGGTCAAACTGCGAGAGGTCCTCCTGCAGCATGAAGCGGTACATGGTGGGCGGCGCACAGAAGGTCGTCACCTTGTATTTTTCCACATGGGAGAGCAGGTTTTTCGGGTTGAATTTTCCGACCATATCGTAGCAGAAAATGACAGCCCCGCAGATCCACTGCCCGTAGATCTTGCCCCAGCCGAACTTGGCCCAGCCGGAATCGGACACGCTCATATGCAGGCGGTTCTCCTCGACGTGCTGCCAGTATTTGGCAGTGACGATGTGCCCGAGCGGGTAGGCGAAATTGTGCTGAACCAGCTTCGGCATGCCCGTGGTGCCGCTCGTGAAATAGACCAGCATGACATCGTCCCAGCGGGTTGCTTCCTCGCCGGTCGGCCGCTCAAAGACGTCCGAACAGGTATCGAAAGCGTCGTGGAGCCTCATCCAGCCCTCTTTCGTCCTGCCGACCAGGAACTTATACTGAAGCGAAGGAATCTCCGGCTCCGCCGCTTCGGTCTGGCTCATGACGAAATCGTCGTCGACGCAGATGATGCCCTTCACGGAAGCCGCGTTGCCGCGGTAAACGATATCCTTCCTGGTGAGCTGCAGGGTGGCCGGGATCAGGATGACGCCGAGCTTGTGCAGGGCGGTCGCGCAGATCCAGTACTCCCAGCGGCGGCGGAGGATCATCATGACCACATCGCCCTTCTTGAAGCCGAGTCCTTTCAGGTAGTTGGCCACCTGGTTAGACTTCCGGCTGATCTCCGCGAAGGTAAAGATATGCTCCTCATCCTCCTCGTTCACCCACACGAGGGCTTTCTTGTCCGGTTCCTCTTTCGCCCAGGCATCCACGACGTCGTAGCCGAAATTGAAATCCTCCGGAACGTTGATCTTCAGTTTCTCCCTGAACTCCTCATAGCTCGAGAATTCGATCTGAGGAAGATATTTGTTAAGTAAATAATTCAATGCCGTAAAGCTCCTTTTCTACCTGTGTAAAACAAAAACAAATGATCACTCCGCGATGACCGTCAGAAAACGGGCCTTGACGTCGCCGCCGCAGCGCTGGCCGTGCGGGATCGTCGGATTGAAATAGATCGAATCCCCGGCGTTCATGACGAACTCCTTGTCGCCCAGAGTGACGATGACGGTGCCCTCAAGGACCAGGTTGAACTCCTGTCCCTTGTGCGTGATCAGCTTGGCGACCTCATCCGTGGGCTCCAGCGTGACCAGCAGGGGCTGCATGACCTTGTTTGCATAGCGGTAGGCCAGATCCTCGAAATGATACTCCGGATTCCGGTTGATGACCTTGCCGCCGCCTCTGCGGATCAGGTGAAAAGTGTCCAGCTTGGCGCTCTGGCCGGTGACGATCTCGGTGAAGTCCACCTTGAATTTGTTCGCGATCTGGTAGATCACGCTGATGGGGACATCCTTGCCGTTCTCCTCGTAGGAGGCGTATACCTCCGGGGAGAGATCCAGTTCCTTCGCCAGATCTTCTATTGTATAGTCGCTTACTTCGCGTAGCTCTCTGAGCCTTGCGCCGATCTCGTTGTAATCATTCATCGTTTCGTCTCCCTTCACAAATCCTGCGTTAAACGTTTCTCTCCGATGATAATCGTAATCACACGATACAATAGCACAGATACTGAAAAAATTCAATCAAATTTATAATGAAAGACCGGGAACCGTACCTTGCGGCGGTTCCCGGTTTTCATTTTCCTGTTTAACGCTGCTCCGAATACTCATAGTCCCCCGCAGCGACCGACTCGTATCTGCCGTCCGGCAGGCGGATCTCCGCCCTGCAGTTGGCCGGTACGCTGATAAGGTACCGCACGCCGTCGCCGGATCTCTCCCAGCGGCTGGCCACCTCGCCGTAAGGACTCAGATACTTCGCCTCGGCGAAATCGAGGCTGCCGCCCGGAACCGGGGCGATCACAAAGCTGTTCTCGCCGCTCACCTGAATGCCCGCGCAGGTATCAAAGAGCCACTGGCAGACAGCTCCCGGAGAATAATGGTTCTGGCTGAGCCTGCCTTCCCAGTCCTCCCAGACCGTCGTCGCGCCGGCAAGCACCTCGCCAAGCCAGCCCGGCTTCTCCTCGTTGAGCAGCATCCTGTAGGCGGTTTCCGTCTCGCCGGCTTCGGTGAGAACCCCCAGGACAAACGGCGTCGACAGGAAGCCTGTCCCGACCCGGTAGTTGTAACTCTCCACCGCCTGCTTAAGACGCTTCTGCGCGGCAGCTTTCGCCGGACCGTCCAGAAGTCCCAGGGCCAGCGGACGGACCAGTTTGGCCTGCCGGTCGGTGTCCGTCTCCGCGTACTTCGGGTAGACTGCCTTTGCCCTCCGGGCTGCCTCCTCATAGGCGGATGTATTCTCGCCCAGCTCCCGGGCGATCTCCGCGATGGTCGTCATGGCGAAATAAAGGTAAGCGGTGCACTCCTCCGGGTGTTTTGCCTGGGCCCCGTAAACTTTATCGCGGAATTCCTCCGGCTCGAGCCACTCGCCAAGATGGACGCCCTTTTCGTAGTGCCCGTCCTTCTCGATCTTTTTAAGCAGATAATCCGCGTACCGCTTCACCATCGGCCATGACCTGACCAGCACCTCACGGTCGCCGAAGCGCTTCCAGTAACGGTACGGGATCAGGTAGACGGCGTCCGCCCAGCCGACGGAGGAGCCGGTCGATTTGTACATCATCTCCGCGCCTTCGTAGGGCAGGACGGCGGGAATCAGGCCGTTTTTATACTGGCTGTCCTCCATGTCCCTGAGCCACTTCGCGAAAAACGGCGCGGTGTTCATGAAATAAGCGCCCGCATGGAAGAATACCTGCGCATCGCCTGTCCAGCCGAGGCGCTCCCGGGTCGGACAGTCTGTGGGGATATCCAGGAAATTGCCCTTCATCGACCAGCGCGTATTTTCCACCAGCCTGTTCACCCGCTGATCGGAGCAGGTGAAATCCCCGGTCTGCTCAAGGTCTGAATAGACAGCGAATGCGGAAAATGCGGCCGGATCGATCTCCGCCTCCGTAAAGACCTGTGCGTAGCGGAACCCGAAAACGGCAAAACTCGTCCTGTAATGATCCTCCCCGCCGGAGCAGAAGAATACGATCTCCTGTCTGGGGGTCGGATCGTTTACGCCTTTTATTTTCCCGGTCACCATCTTCATGATCAGGCCCATCTGCGTCCAGCCGGCAGCCGGGCGGCTTTCCTGGATGCCGGAGAGGTCGATATTACCGTTTTCATCCAGCACCTCGCCGCAGACGATTCTGATCTTCTGGCCGGGTTTTCCGTGGACTGTGAATTCCAGGCAGCCGGCGATATTCTGCCCGAAGTCCAGCACCCTGTTCGGCAGAAGCTTCGCGGAAAAATGCTCACGCATGAGGACAGGGACATTGTCCGCACAGACAAGGGCGGCCTTCGGCGGCTTGACGGTCCGGGCATGTCCGGAATAGCCGGGCTTCATGGCGGCATTGTAAATCTCGCCGTCCTTCAGATCAGCATAGCGGACCGGCCCGTCGTTCGACCAGCTCCAGGAGCTGTCGGTGACGACCCTCTCCGTCTTTCCGTCGGCGTATGTGATCTCCAGCTGGGCCAGCAGGCTGGTCTCGGTACCGTAGACATTCACCACGCCGTAGGCGGCGCAGCTGCCGCGGAACCAGCCGTCCGCAAGCCTGAGCTCGATACAATTCTCTTCTTTTAAGAATCCGGTCAGATCCCAGGTCTGGACCTGGATCCGCTTGCGGTAATCGGTGATCCCCGGCGCAAAAACATGATCCTTAAGCCGGCACCCGTTGACCGTCACGTCATAGATCCCGCGTGCGGAAGCGTACAGCCGCGCCTTCACGACCTCGCCCTTCGCCGCGAAGGACTTCCGGAAACAGTCGACCGGATAGCGCCGGTCCTTTTTCACCTGATAATCTCCGCTGATCCAGCCGGCTGTCCAGTCGGAGGCTTCAAGGAGCCCCATCTCAAAAATGCTCCCGGACGGTTCGCCCGGCGCGTCATTTTCATCCCAGAGCGTGACATTCCAAAGAGCGCAGTCGCGGCTCTTCAGCGGCTTCCCTGCGTAACGGATGTGCGTCATGGATGAGGATACAATTTTGCCGCTGTCCCAGATCACTTCGTCTCCGCGCCGGCAGACGATCTGATACGCCGTCTGTGTAACGCCGCCTTCCGCATTCCAGAAAAAACGCGGCGTCTGATTGCCGAGCCCCATAGGCTCAGTCATGTATTCGGTCTGCAGTCTGATTGCTTTCATCACAGTCACCTCTCATGTATTACGACATTTTCGCCGTCTCAGAATATTATACTTGTCTTCGGGCGGAAAATCATTTACCATAGAAGTCATGATGATTCGCATTTTCCGACATTTTTATGAGAGAGGTGTCTCTATGAGCGAAACAACATCTTCCTTCTTCCCCTTAACGCCGCTGGAAGAAAACCTGAAGCGCTGCCTGGCCTTAAGGCCGGATATCTCCTCCCGCATCCTGACCGGGCAGGAGCTGGAACAGTACATCGGCTGGATGATGAGAACGTTCGGCCGCCAGGCGCAGGATCTTGCGCTGCTGTCCGACGTCGAAGGAGATTCCCGGGGAAGGATGCTGGAGCTGGGGCGGCATATCCTGAACGATCCCTCCGACCGCTCTTCACTGAAGGCTCTGTCCGATATCTGGGGCAACCAGAAGGAGGACGCCTACATCCGTCCCGACCAGGATCTCTCCGCCTGGAAAATGCTCCGCTATATGCCCGCCCACTGGCACAAAAACCAGTATTTTGAGATTTTCTATTCGCTTTCCGGCGACTGTCCGATCCATTTTCAAAATGAGGTCGTGACGATGAAGCCCGGCTCTGTCCTGATCGTGGCTCCGGGCGTCCTGCACGCGAACCCCTGCTATGCGGACGACCGGATACTGGTCTATTACATGCTGCGCGCCACCACCTTTGACCGGGTATTCTGGAACCAGCTTCCGCCGGGGAATCTGATGTCTGCATTTTTCCGCAAAGCCTTAAGCGGGCAGCAGCCCAACTCCTGCCTGCTCTTTGAAACGGAAGGCGACGAGGAGATCTACCGGCTCATGGAGCGCATCTACGACGAATACCGACAGGAAGAGGCCTACTGCAACCAGATGATGCTCTCCTGCTTTTCCGCCTGCCTGGTCCTGCTTCTTCGGCGCTACGAAGGGACGGCGAGACTCCCCCGCTCGGAGGATTTCAAGTGGAAACATGAATTCTCCGCGATTCTGAGCTATATCCAGACGCATTTTGCCGACATGCGCATCACGGATCTCTGTGACCGCTTCCATTACAGCGAGCGCCAGATCACACGCATTGTGCAGAAGTACACGGGACTCAGCTACGTGCAGCTCATCAACAAACTGCGCATGGAAAAAGCCGCGCAGCTTATACTGCGCGGCGATCTCACCATCGGACGTATCGCGGAAATGACCGGCTACTCCACCGTCAGCAGCTTCTACCGCTGCTTTGTCAGGTACTATGGGTGCACGCCCGTGGAGTACGGAAAAGCCCGTGCCGGAAAATGATCCGCTTTGACGTTTTACTAACTTCTTATTTCAGTTTGCCGTAGTCCTCATCCGAAACGGCTTCCAGCCATTCGGTTCCGGCCTCCTCTCCGGCGACCTCGATCGCAAGATGCGAGAACCAGACATCCGGAGCGGCACCGTGCCAGTGTTTGACTCCGGCCGGAATATTGATCACCTTGCCGGGCGTCATCTCGACCGCATCACTGCCCCATTCCTGATAATAGCCGCGGCCTCCGACGCAGATCAGCATCTGTCCGCCCCCGCTCTTCGCGTGGTGGATATGCCAGTTGTTGCGG
>DFFD01000095.1:15572-19503 GCA_002369495.1 Lachnospiraceae bacterium UBA3785
TGCCAGTTGTTGCGGCAGCCCGGTTCAAAGGTCACGTTGAAAAGAGGGACCTGCTCTGTGGAGACCGGAGCCAGGTAGCTCTGTCCGACAAAGAACTTTCCGAAAGGATTCGGCTCTCCGACAGGGAAGAAGATCGTGTTCTGATACTTGTCCTTCTCCGTCAGCGCCGGCGTCTCCTCGTTCCACACTTCCTTTGCCAGGCGGAAGACTGCCCAGCCCTTGGGCCAGCCGACGTACATGGTGGCATGCGTGATGATCGCGGCGATCTCTTCCTTTGTGACGCCGTGGGCTTTCGCGTTCTGAAGATGATAGCCCAGGGAAGAATCCGTGATTCCCGACGCCATCAGGGAGACGACCGTGATGATGCACTTGGTCTTTACGCTGATTGCTTTCTCATTCCAGACCTCCCCGAAGAGCACGTCGTCATTCAGGTGCGCGAACATCGGCGCAAAGTCTCCGAGCTGGTTCCTGCCTGCTGTCTGTACGATTTTTTCAGCCATTTTTTCTCCTTTGCCTTATCATAGATGTAATCTGAAGATCATCCTCACGGATGAATCTGTCTGCACTCTTATTATAAAGGCTTTGCGAACGCTTCGCAACTGCATCCGCCTGTTATCCGGCAGGATCTTTCATCCCCATCCGAATAAACCTTTCTTTTCATAAGGGGCGGAATCGACAGCAAGACAGGTGTAGCCGGTCGCATCGATCGCGGCTTTGAGCGCTGCCTGATCCACAGCTTCCTCCGTCAGAAACGTGGCTTCCTTCCTGCTCCGGGAGGCTGCGACTTTCTTTGCGGCAGGAACCGCCTTTCGTATCGCATCCGCGACATGCGCTTCGCACATCCCGCACATCATACCGTCGATTTTCATGGTTGTTTTGAACATACTGCTTCCTTCTTTCTATTCATCCAATAATTCCGTAAGACAATCCAAGCCGAGCAGGATCGTCGAGGTATTGTGCAGCAGCGCGCCTGCCGCCGGAGGAAGAAGTCCGACCGCGCCGAGCACGATCAGCGCTCCATTGAAGCCCATCACAAACCGGTAGTTCCGGTTGATGCGGCGCATCAGGGCATCGCTCAGTCTCTTCAGCCACACGAGCTCGCGAAGATCCTCCGCCGCGATCGTCACGTCGGCGACCTCTCTTGCAATGACCGCTCCGCTGCCCACCGCAATACCGACGTCCGCCAGCGAAAGAGCAGGCGTATCATTGATGCCGTCGCCGATCATGATGACGGTCCTGCCGGCTTCATGCTCAGCGTTGATGAAATCCGCCTTGTCTTCCGGGAGGACTTCGGCGCGGTATTCGTCGATTCCGAGCATATCCGCGGCAGCTGCCGCCACCTTTCGGTTATCTCCCGTCAGCATGACCGTTTTGCTGATTCCTTCCTCATGAAGGGCCCGTACTGTCAGACATGCCTCCGGGCGAAGCGGATCGGATATGCCGATCGCGGCGGAAAGGACCCCGCCGATTGCCAGATAAAGCCACGAAACCGACTGGGAGAGATTGTCAAAGACAGGCTGATCCTCAGGGCGGATCTCAACGTTCTCATCCTCGAAAATAAAATGCGCACTGCCGATGACGGCGCGTTTATCGCCGATCTTTGTCGCGATTCCGTGCGCCACGACATATTCCACCTCGCTGTGCATTTCACTGTGGTCGAGCCCCTGATCGGCAGCCGCCTTGACGACCGCGCTGGCGACAGAATGCGGAAAATGCTCTTCAAGGCATGCTGCAACTCTCAGCATTTCCTGCTGATCGTTTCCGCAGAAGGGCACCACCTCCACAACGGTCGGACACGCCCTGGTAAGCGTTCCCGTCTTATCGAAGATCACGGTGTCAGCCTTGCTGACCTTCTCCATGAACTTACCGCCCTTTACGGTTATTTTGCGGCGGCCTGCTTCCCGCATGGCCGAGAGCACGCTGAGCGGCATGGAGAGCTTGAGCGCGCAGGAGAAATCCACCATCAGCACCGATACAGCTCTGGTAACGTCTCGCGTGAGCAGCCAGGTGAGCAGGCTCCCGCCCAGGCACCACGGCACCAGCCGGTCGGCAAGGCCGGCTGCCCTGGTCTCCACAGCGGATTTCAGCCGCTCGGAGTCCTCGATCATACGGACGATCCGGTCATAACGGTTGTCTCCGGCGGCATGAGTCACACGGATCAGACAGTTGCCTTCTTCCACGACAGACCCGGCATAAACGGCCGCTCCCGGATGCTTCTCCACGGGAACGCTCTCACCGGTCAGCGACGCCTGGTTCAGCATGACATCTCCGTCCTCCAGGATCCCGTCCACAGGCAGAATGTGCCCTGTGTGAACAATAATCCGGTCTCCCGGGACAACACTGCCAAGCGGCGCGATACGCTTCTCTCCGTCTTTATCCAGGCGCCAGACCTGATCGACCTCCAGAGACATGCTTCTCGCCAGATCTTCCACGGACTTTTTATGGGTCCACTCATCAAGCGTTTCTCCTGCATTCAGAAGAAAATGCACAGACCCGGCAGTCTGGTGATCTCCGGTCAGAAGGGAAGCTCCGATGGCGATGCCGTCAAGGACGTCAACGGTCAGTTTTGCGGATGCCAGCGTCTTTAAAGCCCGGACAAGCCGGGGAATTGTCTGGCAGATCGTGAGGACCCTGCGCCACGGAGCCGGCAGGAAAAGACGCTTTATGCCGTGCCTGACGCACAGAAACACCAGCTTTTCCTTATACTCCCGGTTCATGGCGCGGCTGCTCCGGATCTGTGCGCCTGCCGTCTGCTCTGCTTCCCCGTATGTGAAGCCCGAGAGCGCCCTGCAGAGTCCGGATCGTTCACCGTGATAGCTGACGATCACGCCGCAGGTTCTCTCATGAACTGTCACTTCATCCACACCCGGCTGCGCGCGCAGCCATGCTTCCAGGATATCTGCCTGCCGGAGGCTCATATACCGCGCATCCGCCCTGAGCCGCATTCGTCCGGGCGTCTCGTGCATGATCTGAAATCTCATACCCTGGCACTTTCTTCGATATATTCTGTCTCCTCAGCTTTTGCGCGATCAGCATTGATCTGCCTGGCGTCGGCAAGGATATCCGAGCAGCCTTCCTGGACAAGCTCCACCTGCTTCATCACCTCATCCTTGCAGCGAAGCGCCGCTGCGGTCGTCTCAGCATAAACCTTGCGGGCATCCTTCCCGAACAGGATCCTGAGTCCTGCCGATCCAAACAGCGTACCCCCGAGAAACAGTGCGATTTTTCCGCCGATAGTCATGTTCATTTCCTCCTTATCGCTTTGATGATTATATTTACAGCCCGGATTGGCTGCTCATACCGAAACCATATACGAATAAATCCCGTTAGCTATCAATAACCGCTGTGCTGAAAAAAAAGCCGGCTCTCCGTACTGAGCTGACTTCATGTACTGTGCAGGGATCGCCGCATCCATCCTGTCCGGCTCCGGCATCCGCTGCCATTCCGCTTCCGTATCCGCGCAGACAGCCGGCATCATTTGGTTTTTATAAACTAACTGCCATTTTATGCCACCCGCAGGAAAAAATCAAGAGGAAAGCCGTCTTAATCTCCTACCTATTAACCAACTTCAGAAACTTCTTATCGTTCATCTGTTCATTCGTTACATACTCCCCATCATGAAACAGCGCATAATTCGTAATCGGAGTCGGAGCATTCTGTGCTTCATCCCTGCTCTCTATATGGATTGCCCGGAACGGAATATCATTCTCTTTAGCTGTCTGCTCCAAGACAGGCACATACTTCGCATTAAATGGGCACTGGCTTGTGTAATACAGAACATATCCCATCTCATCTATATGCGGATGCTTAGCACATTCTTTGAATCGTGGCACATCTGCTTTCTCATCAAACGGCAAATACCAGAGCCCGATACCGTTATCTGCCTCATCAGAGACGACAAAGCCCTTGTACTTCAGAAACTTCGGATCAG
>DFFD01000095.1:19555-21689 GCA_002369495.1 Lachnospiraceae bacterium UBA3785
GAAACTTCGGATCAGCCAGAAATGGCTTCTTCTTTGCAGCACACAGAATGCACAGCCCGCTTCGTCCCTTTTCCTTGCTATCCTCTATACAGGCATTCAGCAAATCTGAAGAGTATCCATGTCCCTTGAAAGACCCGGACACCCACAGACAGTCAATATACATATACCCATCAGCTTCAAGCGGAATCCATGCGTTTTCTGCCGGAAGATATTCGATAAAGCACTTACCGCGCTCCACGCTCTTCAGAAAAACAAGCCCTTCATCAAACCTGTCCGCAAGCCATGCTTTCTTTGAAGATACCTGCACATCTTTGTTGTTTGATATCGCACAGCAGATATGTTCCGTTTCCAAATTATCCTTTGTGACCCTGATGTATTCCATAATCAGCCTCCAATCTTTACAGATCAAATATACTCATCTGCAGATATTTATCCGGTAGTTCCTGCATAAAGCTGAAACACTCATCTGGATTTGAAAGGATTCCATTGTCCTTACAGATTCTCTGGAATATCCCCATCAATTCTTTTGCATTCGGACTTGGCAGTTCATACGCATTTCCATACCGTTTGATGTACCGTTCTTTCATTCCTGGAAAAAACTTGTCAAGCGCTGCATAATAATATTCCCTGTCTCCTTCCCGAAGCGTCAACCCCATTCCGAAATCAATAATGCCCTTTACCCCGACTCTTACACATTCATTCAGAATTGCCGTGATGTTATCCTCAGAATCATTGATAAATGGCAGAATCGGCGTAAGCCAGACAATCGTTGGAATGCCCTTCTTACGCATTTTTTCCAGCACTTCAATCCTCCTTTTTGTATTGCAGACATTCGGCTCCAATATTCGGCACAGGTCATCATCGTAGGTTGTAAGTGTCATCTGCACCACGCATTTTGCAGACCTGTTAATCTCTGATAGCAAGTCAATATCCCGAAGTATGCGGTCAGATTTTGTCTGAATCGCAACCCCAAACCCATTTTTCAGAATAATCTCCAGACATCGCCTTGTCAGCCTTAGGTTTTCTTCACAGTGCATATACGGATCCGACATCGCTCCTGTTCCGATCATGCACTTTTTTCTTTTCGACTTCAGCGCCTTTTCCAGAAGCTCCGGTGCATTCTGCTTTACCTCGATATCTTCAAATGGATGCGTGAACTGATAACACCTGCTCCTACTGTCACAGTAAATGCAGCCATGAGTACATCCCCTATATATGTTCATTCCAAAGTATCCGCCGCTGCCGGTCAGAATCCCTTTTGCGTCAACAAAATGCATCTTATCAGCTCCCTTTCACTTTTATCGGATGCCTCTCCATCTTCCTGATTCGGATCTCCCGTTCCGCGCACAGCGATATAATTCATGCTCGGCACCGTCACAATACCTGGCTTGCTCTTCGGCATATAAAATTCTTTATATTCTTTCTTGAAATCAAATGCCACCGTGTTCTGCCTCCTTGTAAACTTTTGTCATTTTCTGCACCATACTTGATATCTTTTCTCTCGCCTCTATCGGTTCAAGCAACTCAGCCTTATCTCCAAACGTCATAATCCACGTAACCAAATTTTCAATGTCTGTATGGTTCGCCGTAAAGAGAAGCCTGCCATCATCATTTTCTGTAAAGCATGAAGGGCCGAACTCTTCTACCAGCCGCCATTTCTGATCTGTTTCAAACAATGCTTTCACCTTAATTTCTCCCGGAAAGATTTTCTCATTGGAAAGATCTGGTACCGATGCCTCTCTACAGTCAAAAGTCTTGTCTGTTCCATGAACATTATCCATGCGATTCAGCTTGAACAGCCGGAAGTCCTTCCTGCTCAGGCACCATCCCCACAAATACCAGTTCGACCACCTGAACACCAGATAATATGGTTCAACCGTCCGCTCACTCTCACCTGATGGAGCATAATACCGAAACCTGATCAAATGCCTGTCTCCGATCGCATCCTGTATAATCTCTATCTTAGGAGCCAGCGAATCCCGGTACCATGATGACAGATCGATCAAGATGGAATCCCTGCCGGTGATAAACTCAGAGGATCCTGCCTGTATCTTCTCCATCAGTTGACCGTAGTAGCTACTCCCACTCACACTGTCCAGACTTCGCAGTCCTGCAAGGATCATCTGCATATCCT
>DFFD01000189.1:0-6768 GCA_002369495.1 Lachnospiraceae bacterium UBA3785
CTCTCGAGTGCGTCTTCACGGTGGACGAGGAGACGGGCCTTTCCGGGGCTTCCGCCCTTGATTTTTCAAAGCTGAAAGGCCGCAAGCTGATCAACATCGATTCCGAGGACGAAGGGATCCTGACGGTCGGCTGCGCAGGCGGCATCCGCGTTGACTGCGTGATCCCGGTCGGACGCGCGACAGTCAAGGGCCTTCCGGTCCTGGTGGAGATCAAGGGCCTTAAGAGCGGCCATTCCGGAGATGAGATCGACAAGGGCCGCATCAATGCGAACAAACTGATGGGGCGCTACCTCATGGAACTTGACCAGGTTGCCCCGTTCTCGCTCGTGGATGTCAGCGGCGGAGACAAGGACAATGCGATCCCTGCATTTTCCAGGACGCATTTTGTGATCGATGAGGACGATCTCGACGCCGCGAGAACCTTCACGGACGAATTTACCGCAAAGGTGCGCCGCGAGTACGCGAAGACCGACGACGGCCTTGTCATCACGCTGGAGAGCGGCCATACGCATAAGGTCACGGCTCTCGATGCGGACAGCCAGGAGAAGGTCATCGTCTTCCTGAACCAGGCTGCGGACGGCGTAGTCCACATGAGCGCCGTCAACCCGGGTCTTGTGCAGACGTCCTCCAATCTCGGCATCATGCGGACCGGCGAGAAGCAGTTCGTCGCCACGTCCCTGATCCGGAGCAGCGTCCTTTCGGAGCGCGACATGCTTGCCGACAAACTGGAGAACCTGACATCCTTCCTCGGCGGCAAGGCGATCCGCCGCAGTGGTTATCCGGCATGGGAGTACAGGGAGGATTCGGAACTCCGCGATCTCATGGTCGAGGTCTACCGCGCGATGTACGAGGAGGATCCGAAGATCGCCCTGATCCACGGCGGTCTCGAGTGCGGCATTTTCTACGGCAAGGCGAACGACCTGGATGCCGTCTCGATCGGACCGGATATGTCCGGCGTACACACACCGGATGAAAAGCTTTCCATCTCCTCGGTCGAGCGGGTTTACGATTTCCTGCTCTCGGTGCTCGCTTCCATGTCGTAAAAGACGGAGGTTTTTATGGAGATTCAGCTCTGGAGGGAGATCCTCCACCCATATGAGATGGCGGTGGAGGAGCTCGTCTCAAAATTCAATTCGCTGCGGGACGAGTACCGGAAAAACGGTCTGTACTCGCCGATCGAGAGGGTGTCGGGGCGCGTCAAGAGCGTTTCCAGCATCCTCGAGAAGATGCAGCGCAAAAATATCCCGTTTGAGCGCATGGAGGAGGATCTGGAAGACATCGCCGGTGTCAGGATCATCTGCCAGTTCGTCGAGGATATCGAGAAAGTGGCGGCCCTTCTGTCCCTGCGCCAGGATATGACGATCATCGAGCGCAAGGATTATCTGGCCAACCAGAAGAAGAGCGGCTACCGCAGCCTGCATCTCATCGTGCGCTACACGGTGGAGACGATACACGGCCCCAGAGCGATCCTTGCGGAGATCCAGATCCGCACCATGGCCATGAATTTCTGGGCCACGACCGAGCACTCGCTCCAGTACAAGTACAAAGGCGAGATCCCGCCGCACGTCAGCGTCCAGCTGCAGAAGGCCGCGGACGCGATCTTCAATCTCGACAACGAGATGTCCCAGGTGCGTTCCGAGATCATTGACGCCCAGATCGACTCGCAGATCCAGACCAGGCTGGTCAAGGATATCCTGATATCGATTGAAAACCTCTACCGGGTCGCGAGCGCGAGAGAAGTGCGCAAGATCCAGGACGAGTTTTACCGCGTTTTCGGGCTGCACGATCTGGAAGAGCTCAAGAGGTTCCAGAAGCAGCTGGATATATTTGCCGAAGGCTACCGGGCGCAGTCGATCGACACGACGCCCTTCTGAGAAAGGATTTACATGACACTGCCGGAAGCGTTTCTGAAAGAAATGAAGACCCTGCTCAAAGAAGACTATCCTGCATTCCAGGATAGTTTTCTTAAAGTGCCTTACCGCGGGATCCGGGCCAACACGCTCAAGGTTTCCCCCGGGATTTTCACAGGTCTTTTTGAGCGGGAAGGCCATAAGGTTCCGGAGCGGGTCCCCTATGTCCCGAACGGGTTCCTCATCGACGACGTATCCTTCTTTTCCGGGCATCCTTACTTTTACGCCGGGCTCTGCTACATACAGGAGCCTTCCGCGATGGCCCCGGCCGCGAACCTGCCCGTCGCGCCGGGCGACCGCGTGCTGGATCTCTGCGCCGCGCCAGGAGGCAAGGCGACGGAGCTGGCCGCACGCCTTAACGGCCGCGGGATGCTGCTGGCAAACGATATCTCCGCGAGCCGTGCGCAGGCGCTGAAAAAGAACCTGATGCGCTCCGGTGCGGCAAATGCATTTGTCACGGCGGAGCCGCCGGAGAAGCTGGCTTCGCATTTTCCGGGTTATTTTGACAAGATCCTGGTCGACGCGCCCTGCTCCGGGGAGGGCATGTTCCGGAGAGAGCCTTCCATGGCGGCCTACTTTGAGGAGCGCGGACCGGCAGAGTATGTGCCGCTGCAGAGGGAGATCCTCAGCTTTGCGGCTCGGATGCTCGCGCCGGGCGGCATGCTTCTTTTCTCCACCTGCACGTTTTCCGCTTCGGAAAATGAAGAGAATGTCCTCTTTCTCCTCGAAAATCACCCGGAGCTCTCCCTTGTCCCGCTGCCGGACCGGCATGAGAGCTTCGCGCCGGGCGTCCTTCCCGGAACGGAGGACTGCGCGCGCATCTATCCCCACAGGGCATGCGGGGAAGGGCAGTTTCTGGCGCTCTTTCGGAAAGAAGGGGAGAAACCGGCGAGAAAACTTGTTCCGCCGTCCTTTTTTGAGAAGAACGGTGAAGTCTTCCTTCTGTCGGAGGGCGGCCTGCCGGACGGGAACCTCCGCTATCTGCTGACGGGCCTTCACACCGGCACACGCAAAAAACACGGCGTCGTGCCCTCCCAGGCGCTCGCCCAGACCCTGACGGCGGGCGGCTGGCACAAGACGCTGAGCCTTCAGCCGGACGACATCCGCGTGATGAAGTACCTGAAAGGCGAGACGATCGAGTACAGCGCCGATGAGCTCATTGACGGAGAGAATATAAAACCGATCCACCCGGATCTTGGCGGGAAGGAGATCCTGGTCGCCGCCGGTTCCTTTGGGATCGGCTTTGCCGTGAGGAACGGTGCGCTGCTGAAGAACCGGCTCGACCCGGGATGGAGAGTGCTTTGAGAGATTTTGAGACATTTTCGATAAAACAGTACAGGGGCGTCATTTTCGATCTCGACGGCACCCTCATCGACTCGATGGGGATGTGGAGCGAGATCGACGTCGAATACCTCGGCCGCTTCGGGATCGAGGTGCCGAAGGACCTGCAGAAGACGATCAACGGGATGCAGTTTACCGAGGTCGCGGTCTACTTCAGGGAGCACTTCGGGATCCGTGACAGCGTGGAGAAGATCGGGGACGACTGGCTCAAGATGGCCAGGGACAAATACGAGCATACGATCATGCTGAAGCCGGGGGCTTATGAGCTGCTTTCATTTTTGAAAAATGAAAACATCCCCTGCGCCATCGCCTCCAGCAACCATTATGACCTCATCGAGGCGGTCCTGAGGCGCCACGGGGTCCTGCCATGTTTTAAGGCGATCGTGACCTGCGATGACGTCTGCGCGGGCAAGCCGGATCCGGCGGTGTATCTGAAAGCAGCTGAGATGCTGCATGTGCCGGCAGAGGACTGCCTGGTGTTCGAGGACGTTCCGGTCGGGGTCATGGCCGGAAAACGGGCCGGCATGGACGTCTGCGCGGTTCTGGATCCGCATTCGGCGGACCTTGCGGACGAGGTCACCGCACTCGCCGATTTTGCAATTGATGATTTTTTTCCGTGCATACCGTGACAATGTGTGCTATGATGTCTTTTTAAGGAGTGGGAGCATGAAAAAAGCGACAAAAGGCGAATACGGCTACTTTGCGGGCGAGCGGAAGAGGCGGCTGCTTCTTACGCTGATTTTTGCGCTCATCCCGGCAGTCATCTTCCTTGCGGGATATATCTTAACCGGCACGGAGAAGAATTTCTTCTCGGTCTTCGCGCTCGTGATGGTCATTCCGTTCGCGATGTTCTTTACCGGTTTTGTGACGGTGATGACAAAAAAATCGATCCCGCAGGATGAGTACGAACGGATCCTGCCTCACACGGAGGGCCTGCTCATGGCCTATGAGCTCTATGTGACGCATGAGAAAGCTTCCACCTTCGTCGACGCCGTCGCCATCTGCGGCAACAATGTGATCGGCCTTGTGACGGATAAGAAGGGCGATCCTGCGTTTACGAGGGAGTATGTGGAGAAGACGCTCCGCGGAGCGGGCTTTTCCGGGATCTCCGTGAAGCTGATGACCGACGAGAACAAATTCCTGGAGCGCCTCGACGGGATGGCCGCCCACGCGGATTCCCTGCGCGAAGGCCTCAAATACAGGCCGGACGCACGTTACCCGGATTACAGCCGCGAGGAGCTCATCTGGGTGACCCTGCTCGAGATCTCATTCTGATATGAAGGAACACGCTGCGGGTCCGAATGAAGCCGGACAGAGACTGGACAAATATCTGAAAAAAGTCCTGAAGAACGCACCGGACAGCTTCATTTACCGGATGCTCCGCAAGAAGAATATCACGCTGAACGGTAAAAAGGCTTCGGGAAATGAAAAACTGGCCGCCGGAGACTCCGTAAAGATCTTCTTCTCGGACGAGACCTATCTGAAAATGGCAGGCTCCTCCGCGGATCCCCCGGTCTCCGGATGGACCTTCGGCCGCGAGGCCGTCGTCTACGAGGATGACGATATCCTCCTGGTGAACAAGCCGGCCGGCGTGCTCTCGCAGCCGGGCGGAGACGACGGGCCGGACCTGGCGGGCGGCCTGATCCGTTACCTCCTCGGGAACGGAAAGATCTCGCCGGATGAGCTCAGATCCTTTAAACCGGCTCCGATGAACCGGCTCGACCGGAACACGACCGGGATCGTGCTCTGCGGGATCTCCCTTGCCGGGGAGCAGTTTCTCGCGGAGGTCATCCGGGAGCGCAGGATCCGCAAAGAGTACCTGACGCTCGTGAAGGGCGATTTCCGGCAGGAGGGCGTACGGTCTGCATTTCTCAAAAAGGACGGCAGAAAGAACCTCGTCCATGTGAGGGCGGATGCGGCGGAAGGGTACCTTCCAATCCGGACCGGTTTCACGGTGCTTGAGCGGAACAGAGATTTTACTTTGCTGCGCGCGGAGCTTATCACGGGGAGACCGCACCAGATCCGAGCGCATCTCGCATTTCTCGGGTTTCCGGTGGCCGGTGACGGCAAGTACGGCGACCCGGCGCTCAACCGGATGCTCTCGGAGCGGTACGGGCTTAAGGCTCAGTTCCTGCACGCGGAGAGGATTACATTTTCGGAGACGGACGGGCGCTTCGCCGGTCTTTCGGGGCGGACATTCACGGCGCCGCTGCCGCAGAAAACGGACAATATACTGAAAGGAATCGGTTTTGGACAAGAAGAAAAATGAAGAACCATTTGATCTGAAAAAGGAGATCCTGTCCTATATCTTTATGCTTGGGACGGTCGTCATTGTGGTTCTCGTGCTGAATGAATTCCTGATCGTGAACGCCCGCATTCCGTCGGCGTCCATGGAAAATACGATCATGACCGGCGAGCAGATCTTCGGCAACCGGCTTGCATACACCTTCGGGAAGCCGGACCGGTACGATATTATCATTTTCCGGTACCCGGACGATGAGAGCAATCTTTTCATTAAGCGCGTGATCGGGCTGCCGGGCGAGACGGTGGAGATCATCGACGGGAAGGTCTATATCGACGGGAGCGAGACGCCGCTTAACGACAGCTTCTGCCCGGAGACGCCGGTCGGGTCCTACGGGCCTTACGAGGTCCCGCAGGGACATTTTTTCGTGATGGGGGACAACCGCAACCACAGCAACGACTCGCGCTTCTGGGTCAACAAGTTTGTGAGCACGGACCAGATACTCGGAAAGGCATTTTTCCGCTACTGGCCTGTGACTCGAATGGGGACGCTTAAGTAATGGGGACCTGGAATTCAAGAGGCCTCCGGGGCTCCGTGCTGGAGGACATGGTCAACTACACAATTGAGCGCCTGATGAGCTCGAATCTGGCCGTCCTGCAGAAAATACCAACGCCGATCACCCCGATCGAGATCGACAAGGCGACGCGGCACATCACGCTGGCCTATTTTGATCAGAAGAGCACGGTCGACTACATCGGAGCGGTGCAGGGCTACCCGGTCTGCTTCGACGCGAAGGAGTGCGCGGCGGATACATTTCCGCTGCACAATGTGCACCCGCACCAGGTGGACTTCATGGAGCGGTTTGAAGCGCAGGGCGGTATCGCCTTTCTGCTGATTTATTACTCGTCGAGGCAGGTATTTTACTATATGCCGTGCCGGGAGATGAGGTATTTCTGGGACCGCATGCAGAGCGGAGGGCGGAAGAGCATCCGCATGGACGAACTCCGGGAAGAGCGGTTTTTCAGAGAGAAACACAATATGCTCCCGATACTCGAGAGCATCAACCAGGATCTGGAAGAACGGGAGACAGCCGATGAGCATACGAGTGATCCATACGCCTGACGGGTTCCGCGATCTGTACGGGGAACCGCTCGGGAAAAAGCGGGAATTGATGGACAGGCTCCGCAGCGTCTTTGCGCGCTACGGCTACGAGCCGATCGAGACGCCCGCGATCGAATATTTTGACGTTTTCTCGAGCGATATCGGGACGACGCC
>DFFD01000189.1:6899-9199 GCA_002369495.1 Lachnospiraceae bacterium UBA3785
CCTTCGGTCGCGAGGGCGGTCGCCATGCATTTTCCGGACAATAAGCTTCCGGCGAGGCTCTGCTACGAGGGAAGTACATTTGTCAATTCCGCAGAATATCAGGGGCGTTTCAAGGAGCAGACCCAGATGGGCACCGAGTTCATCGGGGACGGCTCCGCGGAGGCGGACGCCGAGGTGATCTCGCTGACGGTGGAGCTTCTGCTGGCGGCGGGCCTTACCGAGTTCCAGGTGAGCGTCGGCGAGGTGGATTTCTTCAAGGCGCTGGCGGAAGAGTCCGGGCTTGACGAGAGCCAGGTGGCCGAACTGCGCCGGCTTATCTCGAACAAGAATATGTTCGGCGTGGAAGAGTATCTTCTCGACCTTGCGGTATCGCCTTCGCTCACAAAAGCGTTCAGCCGTCTGCCGAACCTGTTCGGCAGCTCCGAGGTTCTCGCTGAGGCGGCTTCCTATGCGGTGAGCCGGCGCGCAAAAGAGGCGTTAGGGCGGCTCCGCGACATCGAGGGGATCCTGACGGACAGGGGCCTGTCCCGGTATGTCTCATTCGATTTCGGCATGCTCTCCAAGTACCGCTACTACACCGGGATCATTTTCTCGGCTTACACCTACGGCGTCGGCGAACCGGTCGCGAAAGGCGGCCGCTACGACGGCCTGCTGGGCCACTTCGGCAAGGACGAGCCGGCGGTCGGCGTCGGCATCTATATCGACCATCTCATGAGCGCGCTCACGAGGCGCGAAATGGCAATGAACAGGGGGGAACTGGTATGAGGCCGATCACGATTGCCCTGACAAAGGGGAGACTCGCGAGGCAGACCCTGGAGCTGATGGCGCGCGCAGGGATCGACCCTTCGGGGGCGGACGATCCGCGGACGCGCAAGCTTATTTTTGAGAATAAAGAGCTCGGACTCCGCTTTTTCCTCGCCAAAGGGCCTGACGTCCCGACCTACGTCTACTACGGCGCCGCGGATATCGGGATCGTCGGGAGGGACACCATCATCGAGGAAAATAAAAAGCTCTACGAAGTCCTCGATCTCGGCTACGGAAAATGCCGGATGTGCGTCTGCGGACCCGAATCCGCCAGGAAATACCTGAACAGCGGCGAGATGATCCGCGTCGCGACCAAGTATCCGAATATCGCGAAGGATTATTTCATGAATAAAAAGCACCAGTCGGTGGAAATCATCAAGCTGAACGGCTCGATCGAGCTCGCGCCGATCGTGGGCCTCGCTGAGGTGATCGTCGATATCGTCGAGACCGGAAGCACGCTGAAGGAAAACGGGCTTGAGGTCCTCGAGGAAGTTCTTCCGCTGTCTGCCCGCGTGGTCGTGAACCAGGTGAGCATGAAGATGGAAAATGAGCGCATCTCGGACATCATTTACCGCATGAAGGAGGCATTGTCATGCAGATCTTAAAACTGACGGAGGAGGCTTTCGGCTCCATCCTTACCAACATGCTCGAGCGCAGCCCGGACAGCTATCCGGAGCAGGAAGCGCGGGTGGCTGCGATCCTTGCGGACGTGAAGAACCGCGGGGACGAGGCGGTCTTCGAGTATACAAAGCGCTTTGACAGGGCTGATATCGGGCCGGAAAACTTTATCGTGAGCAAGGAAGAGGAAGAAGAGGCCTACTCAAAGGTCGATCCGGAGCTCATCGGGGTGATCCGCCGCGCGATCGCCCGCATCCGGGCTTTCCACGAGCATGAGAAGCAGAAAAGCTGGTTCATGACGGAGGAGAACGGGATGGTCCTCGGGCAGCGCGTGACGCCTCTCGCCCGCGTCGGCGTCTACGTACCGGGCGGCAAGGCCGCTTATCCCTCTTCAGTCCTCATGAACGTGATCCCGGCGAAGGTCGCCGGCGTTCCGGACATCGTCATGTGCACGCCGCCCGGAGGGGACGGAAAAGTTACTCCGACGACGCTGGTCGCCGCGAAGGAAGCCGGCGTCGGCACGATCTACAAGGTCGGAGGCGCGCAGGCGATCGCCGCGATGGCTTACGGGACAAAATGCCTCCCGAAGGTCGACAAGATCACCGGACCCGGCAATATCTACGTGGCGCTTGCAAAGAAGGCCGTCTACGGACACGTTTCGATCGACTCGGTGGCCGGACCTTCCGAGGTCATGGTCCTGGCCGACGAGACCGCCAATCCTCGCTGGGTGGCGGCGGACCTGCTCTCGCAGGCCGAGCACGACGAGCTCGCCTCCGCGATCCTGGTGACCACGTCCATGAAGCTCGCAGAGGAGGTCAGCCGCGAGATCGACGGCTTACTGCCGCAGCTCTCGAGGCGGGAGATCATCGAAAAATCCC
>DFFD01000135.1:0-3178 GCA_002369495.1 Lachnospiraceae bacterium UBA3785
CCTCTGCGAAGAACCGTCCCCAAACCCGCGGATCAGGCATTCTTCCGGCGGATATAGTAGTAGAACTCCTCCGCGAAGGAGCGGTCGGAGGCCGAGGCGATCGGGTCGAGCCCCAGCATATCCTTCAGCTTGTTGTAGCGGTAGAAGAGGGTGTTCTTGTGGATGTAGAGCCTGTCGGAGGCCTCCTTGAAATTGTAGTTGGTGCGGATGAGCTCGCCGAAGGTCGCAAGGAAGAGCTCCGCCATGTCGGCCGGCAGCCTCTGCTCGTAGATCCTGAAAATGTGGGCCATCTCGCCGAACGGCGTGACCTGGTGCAGGTACTCCCCGATGTGGTCGTAGAAATAGACCGCGGAGGAGTCCGTCCGGACGTTCCGCTCCGCCCAGCGGCAGTGGCGGTAGGCGTAGAAATAGTCCGCATAGCGGCTCTGGAAGCTCCCGATATAGATGTGCGCCTGCCTTCCCTGCCCGCGGAGGCGCGCAAGGACCGGGGCCAGGTATTCGCCGAGAATGAATTTGTAGTCCCCGAAGAGGTCGCGGCAGTCTTCCGGCATCGATTTGAAAATAAGAACATGCGATTTGTCCGGCGCAATGCTGAAATCCTGTTTCGCGTGCCGGCGGCTCTTTCGGATGAGGGCGAGGAGCTCGGAGGCATCTTCTTCCTCCGCGCGGATGAGGATCGGGATGCGGATCATCTCCTCCGGGTAGCCGAGGTCCCTCGCCATGCTCTTAAGATCCTCCGGGTCGGTCCCCTCCACTTCCGTCAGGAGATGGATGAACCTGGCCTTGCGGTTTTCGCGCAGGCGGGCTTCCTCCTGCTGCTTCTCATATTTCAGCATGGTCTCGATGGCCATCTTGACGATCAGGGCGACCGGTCGGATCTCGTCGGGGTCGCCGGTCACGCCGACGACGCCTTCCCTGCGGCCGTCCGCCATGATGACCATGTTGATGCCGGGCTTAACGTTCGTGAGTCCCGGGAGAACGGTCGTGTCCACAATGTCCTCACTGCCGGTGACGATCCGGTGGGCGATCTCATGGTACTGGCCGACGCGTTCCGGGTCGATGCTCGCGATGATGATCCCGTCCCCGTCCATGATATTGACGTTGTAGTCCGTGTATCTGGTTACCTGTTCTATGAATTTCCGGGCAAGATCCTGGCTGATCATGGGAGTCCTCCTCTGGTGCAACTGTACATTATAATAGTAACACACCGCGCTTCATTTTTGTAAAATATATCCGGAGAAGCCGAAAATGATTTACTTCTTTATCCCTCCCCGGATTTACGGTATAATGTAGGAAAGAGCCACGGAGGTGATAAAATGAGCGAAAAAAACAGGTTCAGGCGCCCGAATAATACGCTGCGCATCGCAATCTTCACAGCAGTCTTTGCGGCCGTTTTCTACTACTTTTACCTGCCGGCGATCAACATAAAGAGCGGGCGGTTCTTCTCGTATCTCTTCATCGTTTCGCTGGTCTTCACGATCCTTTACTATTTCAGCGGGGAAAATGTGCCGGTCCGCATCCAGGGCAACACGATCTCCTTCGACCCGCAGGCGAAGGCGAAATCTAAGATCCCGGGGCTTGTCACGCTGGGGATTTTCATTTTCCCGGTGGCGATCTCGCTTATTTTCAGCAGCCGCTTCCTGCATGCGCGCGCCTACAGCCGGATCATCACGGTCACGGACGGCACCGTGGAGGACATCCCCTCGGCCGAGAAGACCGCGTCGATCGCGCTCATGGACACCGCGTCGGCGGAGAAGCTCGGCAACCGCGAGATCGGCTCGCTCTCGAAGGTGGTCAGCCAGTACAACGTGAGCGGCTACACCCAGATCGATTACAGGGGGACGCCGGTCAAGACGTCGCCGCTGCGCTACGACGGGATCATCAAATGGTGGCGAAACCGTAAGAACGGTATCCCGGGCTACGTCATCGTGGATCCGGTCCGGATGGACGCGGATTACGTGGAGCTCTCAGAGGGGATGGTTTACGTGCCGTCGGGCTATTTCAATGAGTATCTGGAGCGTCATATCCGGTTTCATTTTCCGACGGTGATGTTCGATGAGGTGCATTTTGAGATCGACGAGGACGGGAAGCCCTGGTACGTTGCCTCGGTCTACGACCACCTGATCGGGCTTTTCGGCGGCGAACAGGTGACCGGGGCGATCCTCGTCGACCCGGTGACCGGCGAGTGCGAGAAGAAGGCGGTCGGGGACATCCCGCGCTGGGTGGACGTCGTGTTCCCGGGCGACCTCATCTGCCAGCAGTACAATGATTCCGCGCAGCTGCACTCCGGGTTCATCAACTCGGTGATCGGGCAGAGCGGCTGCCGCAAGATCACGGAGTACGCGGGGGACGACGACTCCTACATCTCGGATTACGGCTACATCTCGAAGGACGGGGACATCTGGATCTACACCGGCGTGACCTCGCTCAACAACGACAGTTCCAACATCGGGTTCATTCTCTCAAACGAGCGGACGGAGGAGACGATCTTCATCACCTGCTCCGGTGCGGACGAGTTCTCCGCGATGGCCTCCGCCCAGGGCGAAGTGCAGGAGAAGCGCTACTCGGCGTCCTTCCCCTCGCTGATCCTCTTAAATGACGTCCCGACCTACATCATGGTCCTGAAGGACGCGAGCGGCCTCGTGAAAATGTACGCCTGCGTCAACGTCGAACAGTACAACATGGTCGCGACCGCCGCGACGCAGAAGGAGTGCATCGCGAAGTACGAGGCGCTTATCTCGGGCCGGATCAGCCAGGCGGAGGCGACGGCCGACGGCACGACCGTGGAGATCCCGGAGGAGACGGACACTTCGGGCTGGGAGGTGCGGACGGTCACGATCGCGAAGATGCGCGAGATCGTGCGCGACGGCGACACCTGCCTTTACATCGTCGATGAAAATGAAAACATCTACCACGCAAAATACACCGACGTGATCGACATGATCCTTCATGAGGAGGGCGATACGGTGAGGATCAGGACGGACGGGGAGCGGTTCGTGCTGGAGTAATGGTTTTGGGGACGGTTCCCAGGGAATCGATTCTCATTTGAGAATCGATTCCCCGGGAACCGGCCCCTGAGGGATTATCAGGAAGGAGGGAAGATGATGATGAAATACAGGAAAGCAGGAAGCGCAGCGCTCGCGCTCATCCTCGCTGCGGGCCTGGCCGCCTGCGGCGG
>DFFD01000135.1:3246-4751 GCA_002369495.1 Lachnospiraceae bacterium UBA3785
GGCCCGCAGCGAGGAGACCGCGCCGGCGGAGAGCCCGGCGGAATCGGCCGCGACAGCGGCCGATTCCGCCGCAGCGGCTGCCGAGGCGCAGGCGGCTGCCGAGGCAGCAGCCGCTGAGTCCGCGAAGGCAGCCGCGGAAGAAGCCGCCCGTGCCGAACGCGAAGCGGCGGAGGCAGCCGCAAAAAAAGCCAGGGAGCTGGGCGCTTACCGGACCTATCTCGATCTGCTTCTCATCAACGAGGAGATGATCGGCTATTACGACTGGCAGGATATCAAATGGACGGATGAAGGCGCAGTGAAGCGGGAGGAGCCGTCGGCGATCGCATTTGCGGATGTCTGCGGGGACGAAGTCCCAGAGCTTCTCTTCATGAAAGCGGCCGACGGCAGCTGGGGTGAGTACTACACCGCGAGCCTTACGATCGCCTCCGCGGACGAGGACGGAGCGCACTACCTCTACCGGGACCGCCTGGACGCACAGGCTGCGGGGGGAACATTTTTCTCGCTCTTCACCGATACGGAAGGGACCCTCTGGCTCTACAGGAGCATCGGCGACGAGGGGACCGAGTACTCCTTCGACCGTTTTGTGTCCGACGGCGGCACATTTGCCCTGGAGGAGTACCTCTCCGAAAGCGTCTACCCGAACGCTGACTACACCGGCACAGTGGAGACGTACCGGATGAACGGGGAGGAGACTTCCGCGGAGGCCTATGCGGACGCGAAGAAAGCCCTTCTGGACTCCCTCCATATGGAGCTCATCAGCAGCAGCTGTGACGATGAAGCGCTCGCGGAGCTCGCCTCAGAGCGCGGAAATGCCTCCCTCACCTGGGGCGCCGCCGTCTCCTTCCTGGAGGACGCCCTCGCGGAGGAGGATTTTGAGCCGGCCTCCGTCGACGCGGCGGAAGTGATTGCCATGATGCCGAACCGGGAGTTCTATTTTGCGAGCGGCGCCGGCGGCTGGGGGACCGAGCTTACGGTGCATGAGGACGGGACATTTTACGGCTGCTACCACGACTCCGACATGGGGACGACCGGCGAGGGCTACCCCTACGGGACGGTCTACGAGTCGGATTTCCCGGGCCGTTTCGGGAAAATGCGAAAAGTCGACGCCACCACCTGGATCTGCGACGATGTGACGTTCGAGCAGGAGAGGCCTTCGGAGGAGGAAGAGATCGAGGACGGGATCCGCTACGTCTTCACGGAGCCCTACGGGTTTACGGGAGGGGAGCATTTTGTGATCTTCCTGCCGGACACGGAGACCGCGATGCTGCCGGAGACCGCGCTCATGTGGTACCGGACGCCGCGCGCGCTGGGAAATGAACTGCCCGAGCGGCTCGGCTGCAGCGGGATCTACAATCTGGAGGAGAAAAACGGGTTCTTTTCCGGGGCGGAGTGAGAGTAACATCGGGGACGGTTCCCAGGGACGGTTCTCAAAAAGCCGGGCTGCACACCGGGGACGGTTCTGAAAAAGCCGGGCTGCACACCGGGGACGGTTCCCAGGGACGGTT
>DFFD01000033.1 GCA_002369495.1 Lachnospiraceae bacterium UBA3785
GCCTTCCGGAAAATGTACGGCCAGTCCCCGCGCGCCTACCGCATAAGCCGCTCCGAGCTGCAGGATACCGCGGAGAGCCTCAAGGAGGCGACGATCTCCGCGCCGGACCAGGGCTGATCATCTGAACAGTTTTTTCAGGTTCTCCTCAAACGGCGGGTACACGATGCCGCGGTCGGTCACGATCGCGGTCACAAGCGTGTGGTCCGTCACGTCGAAAGCCGGATTGTAGCACTTCACGTCCGGGAGCGCCATCGGCTCCTTGTACCACATTTCCCGGATTTCCTCCGGGTCGCGCAGCTCGATTTTGATATCATCCCCGGTCGGGCAGTTCATATCGATCGTCGAGGACGGTCCCAGCGTGTAGAACGGGATCCCGTAATGCTTTGCGAGGATCGCGACGCCGGACGTGCCGATCTTGTTCGCGAAATCCCCGTTCGCCGCCACGCGGTCGCAGCCCACGAAGCAGTCCTGCACCCAGCCGTTCTTCATCACGATGCTGGCCATATTGTCGCAGATGAGCGTGACGTCGACACCGGCCTTTTTGAGCTCGTAGGACGTAAGACGCGCGCCCTGCAGGAGCGGCCTCGTCTCGTCGGAAAATACGCGCAGCCGCTTCCCGGTCTCCTCGCCCAACAGGATCGGCCCCAGGGCCGTCCCGTAGAGGCTGGTCGCGAGCGGTCCCGCGTTGCAGTGCGTGAGGATGCCGTCGCCCTCCTTTACAAGCGAGAGCCCGTACTCCGCGATCTTCCGGCACATCTCTATGTCTTCCTCGTGGATCTTAATGCTCTCCTCCCTGAGACGCTCCGCGATCTCCGGGACCGGCAGGCCGGCGTTCTCGTCCATCACATTTTCCATCCGCCGGAGCGCCCAGGACAGGTTGACCGCTGTCGGCCTCGAGGAGTTGAGGTAAGACGACAGTCTCTTCATTTCCATGAGGAATTCCGGCAGGTCCAGCTCTTTTCTCTGCTCCGCAAAGGCAGCCATCGCATAGCCTGCAAAGATCCCGATGCACGGCGCGCCGCGCACCATGAGCTTCTTCACGGCGTCGTAGCACTCTTCCGGCGTCGCGACGTTCAGATAGACTTCCCGCATCGGGAGCTGCGTCTGGTCGAGGATCCTGACCGACTTTCCGTCCGCCGCGAGCGAGACGTGCTCGATCCCGCGAACGTAGGGGTTTTTCATTTCATTTTCCATAGAAGATCACCTCCGCCTGCCATTATACTACAATTTGTCCGCTCCGTCCTGAAAATCACGCCGTTTTTCCGTATTTTCGCGCCTTCTTTTCCATTTTTTCCGTGATTATGTTACAATATAGACAAATACCGCAGTCTCTGACAGAAGGAGGGTCTTATGAAAAAGCTGGATTTCAATCACGGATGGACCGTCAGGCCTCTCTCCCGCGAAGGGGAGGCTGTCCCGGTCACGCTGCCCCATGACGCGATGATCTCCGAGCCCCGCACGCCGGACAGCATGGGCGAGGGCAACATCGGCTGGTACACGGGCGGCGACTACGAGTACAAAAAGCGCTTCTCTCTCCCCGCGGAGCTTGCCGGCCGCCATCTCACGCTCGAGTTCGAGTCGGTCTACAAGAATGCCGAAGTGACGGTCAACGGCCGGAAGGCGGAGGCGCGGCCCTACGGCTACACGCAGTTTTACGTCCCGCTGAACGATTATCTCACCGACGGGGAAAATGAAATCACCGTCATCGCAAGAAACGCCGACCTGCCGAACAGCCGCTGGTATTCCGGTACGGGCATCTACCGCCCTGTCTGGCTCTGGGAGGGCCCGAAGGAGCACATTAAGATCCGCGGCGTCCGCGTAAAGACGCTGAAGATCAGGCCCGAGGCCGAAATTCTCGTGACAGTTGAAGCCACCGCGCCGGGAGATGCAGCCGTCGAGATCCTCATGGACGGCGTCTGCGCCGCGAAGGGGAGCATTCTTATCGGAGCGGATCTTACCGGTTCCGCCCGCATCAAAGTCAGAAACGCCGCCCTCTGGAGCGTCGACGACCCGAACCTCTACGAGATCCGCGTGACCTTCGGGGAGGACACCGCCATCGACACCTTCGGCATCCGCACCCTCACCTGGACGCCGAAATACGGCCTTGCGGTCAACGGGAAGCGCGTCATTTTAAGGGGCGCCTGCATCCACCACGACAACGGCGTCCTCGGCGCCTGCTCCTTCCCGGAGGCGGAGGAGCGCCGCGTCCGGATCCTCAGGGAGAACGGCTACAACGCGATCCGCTCCGCCCACAACCCGGCTTCCGTGTACCTGCTGGAGGCCTGCGACAGGCTCGGCATGCTCATGATGGACGAGTACGTCGACGCCTGGTACATGCACAAGACCAAGTACGATTACGCGGACAAGGTCCTCGCCAACTGGAAGCAGGATCTCGCCGCCCTGGTCGAGAAGGACTACAACCACCCCTCGGTCATCATGTACTCCACCGGCAACGAGGTTGCGGAATCCGCCCAGAAGAAGGGCATCGACCTGCAGGCGCAGTTCACGAGCTTCCTGCACTCGATCGACGACACGCGTCCGGTCAGCTGCGGGATCAATATTTTCTTTAATTTCCTAAGCTCGATCGGCCTCGGCGTCTACAGTGACGACAAGGCGGACAAGCTGGCGGAGGAGGCGAAGAAAAATGCAGACCCCGCCAGGCCGAAGAAGAAAGCCGTCGGCTCCGAGTTCTACAACATGCTCGCGGTCCGGCTCGGCGACAATTTCATGAAGCTCGGCGCGACGATCCCGCCCTGCGACTGGAAGACGAAGGACGCCTTCGCCGCGATGGACATCGCCGGCTACAACTACGGCCTCTACCGCTACAAAAAGGACCTCAGGAAATACCCGGACCGCCTGATCCTCGGCTCCGAGACCTTCTGCAAGGACGCCTACAGCTTCTATGAGATCGCCCGGCGGAATCCGCGCATCATCGGCGACTTTGTCTGGTCCGGCTGGGACTACATCGGCGAGACCGGCCTCGGCGGCACGGAGTACTCGCTCTATCACGACGACCGCCCCGAGACCCAGATGACCGGCGGCAACGGCCGCATCGACCTCTCCGGGAAGCCCCGCTGCGAGGCGGACTACACACGCGTCGCCTTCGATCTCACAAAAGGCCCCTTCATCGGCGTCTACCCGCCGTTCGAGAAAAAGCCGGTCTTCAACGGCTGGACCATGAGCAAGGCCTTAAAGAGCTGGTCCTGGAGCGGCTACGCCGGCAATAATGCGGAAGTGGAAGTCTACGCCCGTGCCGCGAGCGTGGAGCTCTTCATCAACGGCGTAAGCGCAGGCAGAAAGGAGATCCGCAGCAACTGCCGCACCTCCTTCCCGGTCGTCTACGAAAACGGCACCCTGACAGCCGCCGCCTACGACGAGGCCGGCCGCGAGATCGGCCGCGAGACCCTGGTCACCGCCGGCGATGAGATCGTCCTTGCCGCCAGACCCGAAGCCGCCTCCGTGAAGAAGGAAGGCCTCCTCTACATTCCGCTTCAGTACACGGACGCGGAAGGGATCTGGAAACCGCTCATCAGGCGCACGGTTAAGGTCACTCTCGAAAATGCCGACCTCATGGGCCTCGGCAGCGCCGCCGCCTACTACGAGGGCAATTACTGCTCCGACACGACGGAGACTTACTTCGGCGAAGCGCTCGCTGTGGTCCGGGCGACCGGCGAAGGCCCGGTAAAGGCTGTCTTCTCGGATGAGAACGGCTGCGAGGCGGTCGTCACCGTCCCGCTCGCCTGAAAGGAGATATCTATGGCAAATCCCTGCTGGATCTGGTACCCCGGCGACATGGAGCTCTACTACGCGCTCCTTCAGAATATGAGCCGCGTCGAGCGCGGCTGCGGCTGGCCTGCCTTCTGGAAGAGCGAGGGCTTCCGAAACCGGGTGGTCTTCCGGAAGGAATACGATCTCGCCGCCCCGGCGTCCTTCACCGTGTATTCGCGCGCGGTCGGCTACGTCCTGGCCGGCGAGAAGAAATACCCCTTCGGGCGGCTCATCACCGTCCCGGAGGGGCCTGTCCGCATCTCCGTCCACGCGATGCGGATCGACGCGTTTCCGGCGGTATTCGTCGACGGGGACGTCATTTTCTCCGACAGGACCTGGTCCGTCTCCGACTACGACAGGACGTACGATTACGCCGGGACCTCGCGGTATTTTACGGACAAAACCCGAGACGTCGCCTCCTGGCCCTACAGCGAGAGCCTCTTTGAGCCGGTGCGCGTTACGCCGGCGGAGGTCTCCGTGCCGGCCGCCGAGGCGGAGGATATCCAGGGAAATAAAGCCCCCTTCACCCGCTCCGGCGAAACCTTGAAGGCCGAAGGGTTCCTCTACGAGTTCGAGACGGAACTCACCGCGCAGCTCTCCCTGAAGGCGGCCGACGGGACTGACCTCCCGGCGGAGACACTCAAAACAATCACTGCTTACCTCGGCGAATCGGTCTCCGAGGCGCTGGACCCGGTCCACTGCTACTACAGCTTTACCCCGGATGAGAGCGGGCGGACACCGCGCGCGGCGCTCGCCGCGGTCTTTATTCCCGGGCCGCGCCTTACCGTCACGGCGGTTCACCAGTACGTGGATATTCCGGTGAGGGCTTCATTTTCCTCTGACGACCCGCTTCTTCAGCGCATCTGGGACGTCTCCGCCCACACCTTCAAACTCGCGAGCGGGATCTTCTTCATCGACGGCGTGAAGCGCGACAAATGGATCTGGTCCGGCGACGCCTACCAGTCCATCCAGCTCAACTCCTGCTTCTTCAGGGATCCGGACATCGACCGGCGGACGCTCATCGCGCTCCGCGGAAATGACCCCGTGACGACCCACATCAACACGATCGCGGACTACAGCATGCTCTGGCTCATCGGGGTCATGGAGCACACGGCGATCTACAGCGACGTCGAATTCCTTCGGGACATGTACCCGAAAATGAAAACCATGGCCGAATTCCTCATGAAACAGACCGATGAGGACGGCTTCTTCACCGGCCGGCCGGGCGACTGGATCTACATCGACTGGGCGGACATGGACAAGACCGGCTCCTTCGGGGCTGAGCAGATGCTCTACGCGCTCACAATGCGGAAAATGAGTGAAGCCGCCTCCCTCCTCGATATCAGGGAGGACGCGGCCTTCTACGAAACCGTATGGGATTCTCTCAGGGAGAAGATCAACCGCTTCTACTGGGACGAGGAGAAGCAGGCCTACATCGACTCCTTCCGCTCAGGCCGGCGCTTCGTGAGCCGCCAGACCAATATCTTTGCGCTGCGCTCCGGCGTCGCGGAGGGAGACCGGCGTTCCGCCGTCATCAGAAATGTCCTCCTGAACCCGGAGGTCCCGCCGATCACGACGCCGTATTTCACGTTCTACGAGCTCGACGAGCTCGGGAAGGCCGGGTTCACCGACATTCTCCGCGAGCGCATGACCGCCTACTGGGGCGGGATGCTCGAGCGCGGCGCGACGACCTTCTGGGAGGAGTACGACCCGACCGTGACCGGCGAGGCCCAGTACGACATGTACGGCGACCGGTTCGGGAAGAGCCTCTGCCACGCCTGGGCCGCGAGCCCCCTCTACCTGATCAGCCGGTACCTCACCTGAGGGGCCGCAGGGACGGTTCCTGGGGGACGGTTCTTAGAAAAAAACGAGCTGCGTTGGCAGCTCGTTTTTTTCAGAGAACCGTCCCTGGGAACCGTCCCCGTTCAGTTATACACCGGATGCTGAATCACCGTACTCGTCCGGTCGATCGCCCTGAACGTGTAGCCCCGCTCAAGGTACCCTTCGATGATCCGCGGCAGCGCATCGACCGTCTCCTGCTTCTTCTCGCCGTCGTGCGCGAGCAGGATCACGGTCGTCGCGTCGGTGTTCAGCGCATTTTCCACCGCGGCGTCCGCCGTCAGGCCTTCCGCGCCGTCCCCGGTCGCCGCAT
>DFFD01000223.1:0-1085 GCA_002369495.1 Lachnospiraceae bacterium UBA3785
CCTGGAAATTCTCCGTCAAAAACCGTATCGGCCTCTGGGGCGCCTGGGTCTGCCACCTGGGAATCCTGCTCCTGATCCTCGGCTTCGGCCTCGGGCAGGCGACGAAGGAGGAGTTCACGGTCTACGGCCTGCCGGGGGACGCCCGCGCGGTGGGCGATACGGGAATTATTCTCTCGATCGACTCATTTGACGTGGATCTCCGGGAGGACGAGACGGTGGAGCAGTACACAGCCGGCATCACGGCGCGGCGGCCTTCGGACGGGGCGGAGGAGAGCGCGGAGATCAGCGTCAACAACCCGGCGACGCTCTTCGGCATGAAATTCTATCAGAACTCGACCGGCTGGGCGGCGGATATCCACATCAAAAAGAACGGGGAGCCGCTCCAGGACGACGTGATCTGCGCCGGCGATTATGTGGCGGTGCAGGACATGCCGAATCTTGTCATTTACCTGAACGCGTTCTACCCGGATTACGTGCTCGATCCCGTGAACGGGCCGATGAGCGCGTCCTCGTCGGTCAGAAATCCCGCCTATCTCTACTCGGTCTATTACCAGGGCCAGATGCTGGGCATGAACGCGCTCCTTGAGAGCGAGGAGCTCACGATCGACGAGTACACGGTGACCTTCGGCAATCCGCGGAACTTTACGCTGATCCAGGTGAAGCGCGACCGCTTTACGTTCCTCGCGCTCATCGGCGGCCTGGTGGTCATGTTCGGCCTGATTTTTGCGTTCTACACGCAGGAGGCGAAGGTCTGGGCGGTCCGGGACGCGGACGGCAGCTGGACCGCGCACGGCGACAGCCGCAAGGGCGGCGTGCTCTTCGCGGAACAGTTCAGGGAGACGGCGGAAAAATTCAGATAAGACCCTGAAGCGGTTTTTCAGGCATAAGGAGGAGTCAAATGGATTATCTTCAGATCGAAAATGCACTGTTCACAGTCACAATGCTGCTCTACTTTGCGGCGATGATCCTCTATTTCCTGTTCGTCGCGGCGAAAAAGGAAAATCTCGCGAGGATCGCGATCATCCTGCAGGGAGCGGGCTTCGTGCTGCACACGATCGCGCTCGTGATCCGCGGCATCGGCGTCG
>DFFD01000223.1:1191-6033 GCA_002369495.1 Lachnospiraceae bacterium UBA3785
TCGCCTGGGGCCTCTGCCTGGTGAGCCTCGTATTTGTCTTGAAATATAAGTTCCAGGTGCTGGGCGCGTTTGCGGCGCCTGTCATTTTCCTGATCATCGGCTACGCCGCGATGCAGAGCAAGGACGTGCACGAGCTGATGCCGGCGCTGCGCAGCAACTGGCTGGGGTTCCACGTCTCGACGGCGATCATCGCCTACGGCGGTTTCGGGGTGTCGTTCGTGCTGGGTATCATTTTCCTGATGCGGGAGCGCATGAAGGACCAGAGTTTCCTGGACCGCCATGTGCCCTCGAAGGAAAAGCTGGACCTCATCGGCTACCGCTCGGTGGCGCTGGGCCTGCTCTTCCTCACATTCACGATCCTGACCGGGGCGATCTGGGCGGAGCGCGCCTGGGGCAGCTACTGGTCCTGGGACCCGAAGGAGACCTGGTCGCTCATCACCTGGATCATCTACTCGATCTATCTGCACCTCCGGATACGCCGCGGCTGGAACGGGCGCGCAGCGGCGATCTTCGCGGTCGCCGGGTTCATCGCGGTGCTCTTCACCTATATCGGCGTCAATACGTTCTTGCCGGGTGTGCACAGCTACAGGTAAAGACAGATAAATATGTCGGCAGAAGCCGGGCGGATGGAAATGAAGCCATCTGCCCGGCTTGTTTTTTTGCCGGGGAGCCGGGCGGGTTGCCAAACTTGTGTTGAGGATACCTGATAAAACTGCTATAATGAACAGACATTAACGAGTGTATCAGAAGAATAAGCCTGATACAGGAAGGACTGAAAGAATATGGACATTGGTATTTATCACCTGCTTGAAGGTGCCCGGGAAGCCGACGGGCTCACCGTGATCATCGACGTCTTCCGCGCCTTCTCGCTCGAGTGCTACCTCTATGCGATGGGAGCCCGCGAGATCCGGCCGGTCGGCAGGATCGAGGAGGCCTTCGCCTGGAAAAATGAAGACCCTGAATGTCTCCTCGCCGGCGAGCGCGGCGGAAAGATGTGCGAGGGATTTGACTTCGGGAACTCACCCTCGGCAGCAGAGAAGATCGACGTGCGGGGAAAAAGGATCATTCACACGACCAGCGCGGGAACCCAGGGAATCGTGAACGCAGTTCACGCGGAGGAGATCATCGGAGGGGCGCTTGTGAACGCCCGGGCGGTCGCCGCCTACATCAAAAGGAGGAACCCGGAGAAGGTCTCGCTCGTGTGCATGGGCAACGGCGGCGTCAGGCCGGCAGCGGAGGACGAGCTCTGCGCGGAGTATATCAGGGCGCTGCTGCTCGGCGAGGAAATCCCGGATTTTGACGAGAGAGTGCAGCATCTTAGGATTCAGGGAGGCGAGCATTTCTTCGATCCTGAGCGGCAGGAGATTTTCCCGGAGGCGGATTTCTGGCGCTGCATCGAGTACGATAAGTTTGATTTTGTGGTGAGGATCGAGCGGGATGAGCGGGGGCTCGTGGCCCGAATGGCGGATCCGCTGGATGAAGCGGATTATTGTGCCGCTGTGAGCGCGGAGAGAATGTCTCATGAGGAGGTATTCTCCGAAATAAAGAGGCAGATACATGGAAAAGAAGACTTATGAAGAATTAGACCGCCTCTTCGACTTCTTCCGGCTCATCGACCGGGAGAAATTCATCGGACGGCAGACCTACCTGACCGACGGGGAACGCAAGGAAAATGACGCGGAGCACGCCTGGCACATGGCCATCATGACGATCCTGCTCGCAAAATACGCGAACGAGGAGATTGACGTGCTGCACACGGTGACGATGCTGCTGATACACGATCTGGTGGAGATCTACGCCGGCGACACCTACGCTTTCGATGAAGCGGGCAAGGAGACCCAGGCCGCACGGGAGCGCGAGGCCGCGGATCGGATCTACGGGATGCTCCCGGAGGAGGAGGGCAGGCGGCTTAAGAACATCTGGCTTGAGTTTGAAGCCCAGGAGACCCCGGAGGCGAAGTTCGCCCGCACGATGGACAACCTGCAGCCGATGATGCTGAACGACTCGACGGACGGGCGCTCGTGGGTGGAGCACGGGGTGCATCTTTCGCAGATCTTAAAGAGAAATGAACGGACGCACTGCGGGTCCGAGGCGCTGTGGGAGTATGCGAGAGAGAGCTTTCTCATGCCGCATGTTGAGAAGGGGCATATCATAAGAGATTGAGGGAGACAGGGAAGGAACCGTCCCCAGGAGAATATGGAAAACACAAAAAAGAAGAAGAAACGCTCCGGAGCCTCCGCGGCCGTGAAGAGGAGGCGCGAGGAGCTGCTGCTCATGCTCATGAGCGAGCCGCTTCAGGAAATCGCGGCGGAGGCCGCGGAGGAGATGCGCGAGTATGTGCGCTTGAAGCTGGTCCGCTACTTCTCGTCGGAGAAGATCGAAGAAAAAGTATATTACGGGCGCAGGCAGTTCGATTACGTCACGGTGACGGATATGAACGGGCTGGAGCATTTTCTGAAGACCATTATCGGGCGGAAGGGATACCTGGGAAAGGATTACGCCTCCGCGCTGGTGCTCAACAAGAAGAAGCCGTCGTACATTTTCCTGAGGGAGGTCCGGCGGATCAGGCCCGAATTCGCAAAGAAGTACGACCCGGTCTGGAAGGACGCCGGCGAGGAGCTGACGGCCCTGGCGGACCCGATGCGCTGCATCGAGGAGGCCTGCTCCCTCTTTGACCGGGAGCGGATCATGGAGCTGCTCTCGCAGAATCCCCACACAAAGCAGATGCTGAAGGAAATGGGCGTGGTGCGCCAGGAGGTCGTCGACCGGGTCCCGGAGCGCTACGTGGATCTCTATCCGGAGTGCCGGAAGATGATGCGTCATTTTGTGCTGCACATCGGGCCGACCAACTCGGGCAAGACCTACCAGGCGATCAAAGCCCTCGAGAAGGCCGGCAGCGGCGTCTACCTGGGTCCCCTGCGCCTTCTGGCCTACGAGCAGTACGAGCGGATCAACGCAGACGGCGAGCCCTGCTCGCTCCTCACGGGCGAGGAGCGGATCGACCGGGAGGATGCCTTCTTCACCGCGTCAACCATCGAGATGGCGGACCTCGACCGCTTCCATGTGGCCGCGGTCATCGACGAGGCCCAGATGGTGGAGGACCGCGAGCGCGGCGGCGCCTGGACCGCGGCAATTCTGGGTTTACGTGCGGCCGAGATCCACATCTGCGCCTCACAGAACGCGGAGAAGATCCTGATCCGGATGATTGAGGAGTGCGGAGACACCTACGAGGTCGAGTACCACGAGCGCAAGACGCCGCTCATTCCGGAGTCGAAGCGCTTTTCATTTCCGAAGGATGTGAAGAAAGGGGACGCCCTCATCGTCTTCTCACGGAAGGACGTGCACGCGGTCGCCTCGGAGCTGAAGAGACGCGGCAGAAAATGCAGCCTCATCTACGGCGCGCTCCCCTACGACGTGCGCCACGAGCAGGCGGCGCTCTTTGCCTCGGGTGAAAATGAGGTCGTCGCCGCGACGGACGCCATCGGCATGGGCATGAACCTGCCGATCCGCCGTGTCGTCTTCCTCGTGCGGGACAAATTCGACGGGAAAATGCACCGCTACCTCCATACCGACGAGTACAAGCAGATCGCCGGCCGGGCCGGCAGGCTCGGGCTCTACGAGAAGGGCTACTGCGCGTGCGTGGACGAGCCGGAACGGCTCAGGGAGGCGCTTCGCCGGAGGGATAAGACAATTAAGAAGGCGGTCATTGCCTTTCCGAGGACGCTCCTCGGCATCGACGCTCCGCTCTCCGCGATCATACGCCAGTGGATCGAGGCGGACAGCAGCGAGGGCTACGTGAAGGCGGTCGCGATGCGCGAGCTTCTGCTTGCGCGGGAGATGGAGGCGGACGGGATCGACGACAAGGAGTTCATCTACCGCTTCATCACGATGCCGTTCGACGAGCGCGATGAAGACCTGCACGCAGCCTTTGTCGAGATGTACCGGAGGCAGTGGCGGGGAGCGCATTTTAACATTCGCACGCGCTTCGTCGACGAGCTTCCGGAAACGCTGAAGGAGCTCGAGCACCTCTACCGGCTCTACGACCTCCTCTATATCTACGGGTCGCGCTACGGCGAAGAGGACGCGCTCGCGGAGCTCTTCGCCCGGAAGAACACGGTTTCGGAGAAGATCATGGCCCTGCTCGCGGAGCAGAAGTTCGAGACCGCGAGGGAATGGCAGAAATATATGTGAGGACGCGATGAGAAATTACATTTTTGATCTCTACGCGACACTGATCGATATCCGCACGGACCAGAAGCCGCTTCCGTTCTGGCGTAAGGTCTCCGCGGTCATGAACGCCTACGGGGCGGTCTGTGAGCCCGCTAAGATGCGGGATCGTTACCGGGAGCTGATCCGCGGCGAGGAGGAGCGGCTTCGGGCCGCTCTTGGGACGGAGTACCCGGAGGCGGATATCGGGACTGTCTTTAAACGGCTTCTTCTCGAAGCGCCGCACCTCCGCGCAGACGGGATCTGGGGCGACCCTCGGAGTTTTGACGCGGAGACGCTTGAAAAATGGAGCTCCTCCTTCGCCTGTGCCTTCCGGATCCTCTCGCGGATTCGGTTCGGGCTTTACCCGGACACGGTCTCCCTCATTGAGAGGCTCCGGGAGGAGGGAAAACACGTTTACCTGCTCTCGAACGCGCAGAGCCTCTTTACAAGGCCGGAGATGGCGGAGCTGGGGCTTGACGGGTATTTTGAGGATGTTTTCATTTCCTCGGAACACGGAATCAGGAAGCCGGAGCCGCGGTTTCTCATGAAAATGCTCGAAAAACACGGTATGGACCCGGCGGAGACGCTGATGATCGGAAATGATATGACCTCCGACATCATGATGGCGGCCCG
>DFFD01000228.1 GCA_002369495.1 Lachnospiraceae bacterium UBA3785
ACATCAAGTGCCGCATGGCGGACCTTCATCCGTCGGCGGTCGTCGTCGTCGCGACGGTCCGTGCGCTCAAGATGCACGGCGGTCTCGACAAGACCCAGCTCGGCACAGAGAACCTTGAAGCCCTTGAAAAAGGTCTTCCGAACCTTCTGCAGCATGTCAGCAACATCACGGACGTCTATCATCTGCCGTGCGTCGTTGCGATCAACGCGTTCCCGACCGACACGAAGGCGGAGCTCGACCTCGTCGAGGCGGCCTGCCGCGAGCGCGGCGTGAATGTCGCCCTCTCCGAAGTCTGGGCAAAAGGCGGCGAAGGCGGCGTGGCGCTCGCTAAGGAAGTCATCCGTCTGTGCGAGGAGGGCGATGCGAGCGGGTTTGCATTTTCCTATGACCTCGGCCTCGGGATCGAGGAGAAGCTCAACACGCTGGCGAAGCGGATCTACCATGCGGACGGCGCGGTCCTCACCGCGGACGCGAAGAAGCAGGCCGCTCAGCTCACCGCGATGGGTTACGGAAACTGCCCGATCTGCGTTGCAAAGACCCAGTACAGCTTCTCGGACGATCCGAAGAAGCTCGGCGCGCCGTCCGGCTTTGAGATCACGGTCAGAAACCTCAAGATCTCCGCGGGTGCCGGCTTCATCGTCGCGCTTACGGGCGATATTATGACCATGCCCGGCCTTCCGAAGCGCCCGGCAGCCGAGAAGATCGACGTCGACGCTGACGGCGTGATCACAGGCCTCTTCTGATTGAGGGAAAAAGTCCCCGGAGGTATGCAGATGAAACAGTACAGTTCGATGCCGATCGATGCGTATATTGAGGAGCTCTCTTCCAAAAATGCAGTCCCCGGAGGCGGCGGCACCTGCGCCCTGGTGGGAGCTCTCGGAACGGCGCTCACCGACATGGTAGGCAATCTCACGGCGGGCAGGAAAAAATATGCTTCTGTTGAGCCGGAGATCAGGGCAATCATGGAAGAGACCGACAAGCTGAAAGCGCTGCTGATCTCCCTGATCGACAGGGATCCGGTCGTCTTTGAGCCGCTCTCGAAAGCCTACGGGCTCCCTTCCGGGACGCCCGAGGAGGCCGCCGTAAAGGCGGAGACGATGGAGAAATGCCTTCACGAGGCGGCTTCGGTGCCCATCGCGGTGATGGATGCCTGTGCGGAGGCGATCGAGCTAATCGCGCGAATTGAGAAGATCGGCTCTCCTCTGGCTATTTCCGACGCGGGATGTGCGGCGCTTCTCTGCAAAGCGGCCATGGAAGGCGCTGCCCTGAATGTGCTGGTCAACACGAAATACATGAAGGACCGTGAATATGCGGCTCAGCTGAACTCCGACGCGGCGCGTTTTGTCGCGGAGTTCGGAGACAAGGCGGATGCAGTCTACGACAAGATCTACGGGCGGCTGCTCCGAAGCCGTGCTGTATGAGGAGGTTTTGACGTGACAAAGAAAGTCATAGCTGCGCTGCTGACGCTTGCACTGGCCTTTGCCGGCACGGCGCAGGCGGCGGTGCCGGCTTACGCCGCCTCGGAGACGCAGGCGGAAACTGAACAGAGCGAAGGCGAACCTGTTCTGCTGACCGGGGCGAGCGGTGAGGCCGGTTCCGATTCTGAAGCACTGCTTCAGGAAAGCGAAGAGAGTCCGGCGGCGGACACTGAAGCGTCCGCTCCCGAAGAATCCCTGGACGAGAACGAAGGCGAAATGATCTCCGGTATCGAGGAAACGGACGGGGAGACCGAACCGGTCATCCCGGAGGATGCGGAATCCGTCCCGGAGGAAAATGCGGAGGAAACTTCAGAATCCGGAGCGGAGCTGCCGTCTGAACCCGGGGAATCCGATCTTTCCGAAGCAGATGAATCCGTCGAAGCCATTCAGGAAGAAAGTCTTCCGGAGGAGGCGGAATCCATCCCGGCGGTAGATGAGAGCGGAGAAGAGGAGGAGCTCCTTGAAGAGGCGGAGGCCGCCCCTGTCGGGATTGCTCCGCCGATTTCCGAGGGGGATTATTACATTTTCTCAGCTTTGGCCGACAAAGCAGTCTTTGACATTGCGGGCGGCCTGCGCTCGAACGGCGCAAACCTTCAGCTTTACCAGCTGAATCGATCCGATGCGCAGAAATTCCACGTCTCGTTCAATAAGGAAGGCCTGGCGGTGATCACCGCGATTCACAGCGGAAAGGCTCTCGATGCGGCAGGGAGAGGCAGGACTGTCAAGACGAATGTGCGGCAGTACACTTCGAACGGAACAGCTGCCCAGCTCTGGGAAATCAAAAAGTCCGCCCGGGCCGGGTATTACACGATTAAAGCTTCCTACACGGATCTTGTGCTTGACGCGGAGGGCGGATCTTCGAAGAATAATACCAATATCAGCCTGTACACGTCGAACAACACAAAATCCCAGCAGTGGAAATTCGTGCCGGTGTCGGAGTTCCCGGATATAAAGCCGGCCGCCATCACGAGCGGCTATTACCGGATCAATATGGCAAAAAATGAAGCCCGCTGCATGGAAGTCGATGATAAGGCATACGGGGCCGGCGCCAACATTGCGGTGGGACCGTCCGGCCAGGAGGCCGCGCAGGTCTTCTATGTGCACGCGCTGGGTTCGGGCTGGTACACGCTTGAATCCTGCCTGAGCGGCTGCATGGTCGCCTCGGAAGGAAGCACAGCCGCGACCGGCATCAATATCAGCGTCAGCGCGACGAGCGGAAGCAATAGCCAGCGCTGGTACATTACCGAGTGCGGCGGCCTTTACACGATCGCTTCGGGGGTCAATCAGAAATACGTCGTCGACGTGAGAGGCGCCCTCACGTCTGCCGGCACCAATATACGCCTCTATGAGTCGAATGACTCGATCGCCCAGAAATGGGTCTTCGCGGAAGCGGATGAGCCCGTGGCGGTCCTTCCCGGCGGCACCTACAGCATCACCTGCGCGGCCAACGCCGCGATGGCGGTGTCGATTCCCGCAAAGAATGCAGCGAAGGGCAGCAACGCGGCGCTTTCCGTCTATTCCGGGAACAATTTCCAGAAATTTGTCGTGACGCCGCTGGGCGACGGCACCTACAAGCTGATTGTCGCGGGCAGCGCGATGGCGCTGGACGTTGCGGGCGGTTCGAAGGCGAACAACGCCAATGTGCAGCAGTACTCCTACAACGGCACAATGGCCCAGCGATGGAAGATTGTCGGCTGCCGGGGCATTTTCAAGATCATCGGCGCAGGCAGCGGGAAAGCTCTTGATGCAGCCAGCGGGAAACTGGCTGCAGGCACGAACCTTCAGCTCTATACCGACAACGGGACGAAGGCCCAGCAGTTTAAGTTTACGCCGGTCAGCACAGCCGGAGGATCCGCCGTCGTCACGCAGGAGGGCGGCAAGACCTACGCGGTGGATCCCGCGACCGGGAAGAAATTCCAGATCGAACCGGAGTACCTGAACGACCCGCGGGTCGGTGTGGACGTCTCGGTCGACGATTTCTTTGCCGCGGTGCTCTACACGGAGGCGGGCGGCCAGGGAACTGACGGCATGCTGATGGTCGCCTACGTCATCAAGAACCGCATGGCGAAGGGGATCGAGGCGGCCAGAAAGGGAGCCTACGTGGAGTATCCAGGCACACTGGATATCATGATTTACCAGAAGGAGCAGTGGCAGGTGGCCCGCACCAAGGACAACGGCGATCCGGCACCGCTCGGAAATGTTCTCAGGGACATTCTGCACGGAACGGCGGATTATCTCGGTCACGCCAGACAGGTCGTCGCGCTCGCCAACAAAAATGCAGACATCGTGCTGGCGCGTCAGGCAACGATCTATACGAAGACCGGCGAGAATTCGTCCAACAAGACGACCATGGCGGCGGGGATCCATATCAAGGCGGCTGATTTTAAGTACAATTCCTTCATGACGCCGAAGGCATGGCTGCGCTACGCCCAGGACAACATTCACAGAAAGTTCAAGGCAGATTTCATGGGGAACAACGCATTCCTCTACAGCGGGGCGGAGAAGAGTCAGGGCCACGTTTTCTTCCTGGACGAGGAAGTCTGGTAAGAAGGAGCAGTGTTTGCAAGCAATGAGCCGGCGCGGGAGACAGCCTGCGCCGGCTTTTTGGAGGTAATAAAGTGACGGCAGAACAGGTATTTATCATGCTGGCGGTGATCTTTCTGGTCATCCTTGTTATCGCCGCTCTGCGGAACAACCGGGAGAGGACGAGGCGGAACCTGCGCTTTTTTAGAGCGCGCTACGGGAAAGCCCCTGAAAATGAATACACGGAGGAAGAGCTTGCCTCCGCAGCCTCCTATGCCGCCGGCCGGAAGGAGGAAGGCTTCTACGTTGACGACATCACCTGGAACGATCTCGCCATGGAGGAAATCTATCTCCTCATGAACAATACCGTCTCCTCGCCGGGCGACTCGGTCCTCCTCGACTGGTTCCGCCACCCGGTATTCGACAAGGCGATCCTTGATGAGAGGAACCGGCTGATTGAGCTTTTGCGGAATAATGCCCAGCTCCGGGAGAAGCTGCAGCTTATTCTCTGCAGGGTTCGCCGCGACAGCGGCATTTCCGCGTATGAACTCATCCGGAAGCTGGACGACGCGAAGGAGATCGGCCGGTCGAAGTATCTGATGACAGCGGCCGGAATGTTTGCCGGCTTTGTGCTTCTCTTCATAAAGCCGCTCATCGGCCTCATGCTCATCATCGGCATGCTGGTCATAAACAGCGCCTCCTACATGGGGGGAAACACGACGCTGAAGATCTATATCAAAAGCTTCAAGGCGATCCTCCGGATGATGGATGCCGCCGGAAAGCTCTCGAAGGAGGACATTCCGGAACTGGCGGATATCCTTAAGGAGCTCGGCAGCCTCGAGGGACAGCTGCGCGGCATCAGCCGCGGGTCCTTCCTGGTGACCTCGGAAGCGGGGATCGGCACGGGCCTCGAGGCGGTCCTCATCGAATACCTCAAGATGTTCTTCCACGTCGATCTCATCAAGTTTGACCAGATGCTCGCCGCCTACCGCGGAAATGAGGCGAAGGTCATGCGGATGTTCGAGCTTCTCGGAACGCTCGATACCGTCTGCGCGCTGGCCTCCTTCCGCGAGTATCTGCCGGTGTACTGCAGGGGAGATTTTCATTTTCCGGAGGAAGGGGAAGATCCTGAGATCCGGGCGGAAGAGCTCGTTCATCCGCTTCTTGATCACCCGGTCGGGAACAGCTTTGCGATCCGCGGAGGCAACCTGGTCACAGGTTCCAATGCGTCCGGCAAATCGACCTTCCTGAAATCCGTCGCGATTGCCGCAATCATGGGGCAGACGGTGGACACGGTGCCGGCAGTCTCCTTCAAGTCGCCTTTCCTGAGAGTTCTCTCGTCGATGGCGCTGACGGACAACCTGGCGGGCGGAGAGAGCTATTTTATCGTGGAAATCCGGTCGCTCAAGCGTATCATGGACGCGGCGGCGGACCTTTCTTCAGGCGTCCCGGTGCTCGGTGTCGTGGACGAGGTCCTGAGAGGCACCAACACGATCGAGCGCATCGCCGCCTCCTCGGAGATCCTGTCCGAGCTCGCGAAGCGGCCGGCCATCGTGCTGGCGGCGACGCACGACCTTGAGCTCACCGGTATACTGTCGGGAAGTTACCGGAATCTTCATTTTGAGGAGGAGATCAGGGACGGCGACGTCGTGTTCAGCTACAGGCTTCTGGAAGGTCCGGCTGTGACGCGGAACGCAATCCGCCTGCTGGGGCTGGCCGGGTATGACGAGGACGTTGTGGAAAGAGCGCAGGCGCTGGCGGAACATTTCGAGAGAACCGGCAGCTGGAAGACGGAGGAGAAAAATGCAGACCGTTAAACTGTTTTCGGACGGATCAGCCCGCGGGAACCCGGACGGACCGGGCGGCTACGGGACGATCCTTCAGTATACGGACGCAAAGGGAGAACTGCACGAGCGCGAGTACTCCGAGGGATTCGTGAAGACCACCAACAACCGGATGGAGCTTCTGGGAGTCATCACCGGGCTCGAGCAGTTGAAGCATCCCTGCAGAGTCGAGGTGTATTCCGATTCGCAGTATGTGATCAACGCGTTCGCGAAGGGCTGGCTGTCAAACTGGGTCAGGAACGGCTGGAAGAAGGCCGATAAGCAGCCCGTTTTAAACCGCGATCTCTGGGAGAGACTTCTTGCCGCGGCCCGGCCGCATGAGATCAGCTGGAACTGGGTGAAAGGCCATGCCGGCCACCCGGAGAACGAGCGCTGCGACAGGCTCGCCACAGACGCGGCGGATGCGATGAAAGAAAAGTAGTACTTGTGGTTTTCATTTATTAGTGCTATTATATCTAAAGTTTTTCATACGGAGGCAAATGTTTTGGAAAAATACGGTGTAAACGAACTTCGAAAGATGTTCCTTGACTTCATGGAGTCGAAGGGACATCTCGTCATGAAATCATTTTCCCTGGTTCCCCACAACGACAACTCGCTCCTGCTCATCAACGCGGGCATGGCGCCGCTCAAGCCTTACTTCACGGGCGCTGAGATCCCGCCGAGACGCAGGGTCTCGACCTGCCAGAAGTGCATCCGCACGGGCGACCTCGACAATGT
>DFFD01000229.1 GCA_002369495.1 Lachnospiraceae bacterium UBA3785
CGATGTACATAAGAGCGTTGGAAGCGGTCTCTGTGAGCTGGCGGACAACACCGCTCTCACGGAACAGGTTGCCGAGCATCAGCATACCGACGAGCGGTGCCGTGGTCGGGAGGATCATGCAGACGACGATCGTGATGACGATCGGGAACAGGATCTTCTCAAGCTTGGAGACGTTCCGGAGCTGACCCATCTTGATCTTTCTCTCGGACTCTGTCGTGAAGAGCTTCATGACAGGCGGCTGGATGATCGGGACGAGCGACATGTAGGAGTAAGCCGCAACCGCGATCGGTCCGAGGAGAGAAGTCTGGCCGAGCTTAGACGCAAGGAAAATAGAGGTCGGGCCGTCAGCGCCGCCGATGATGGAGATGGCAGCGGCCGATCTGCCGTTGAATCCGAGCGCAATCGCCATGAAGTAGGCGATATAGATGCCGAACTGTGCCGCAGCGCCCATCAGGAAGGAGATCGGGTTCGCGATCAGGGGACCGAAGTCCGTCATTGCGCCGACGCCCATGAAGATCAGGGACGGGAGAAGCGACCATTCGTCCATCACGTAGAAGTAGTAAAGAAGTCCGCCGATGCCGTTCGACGTCTCGGAAGGTGCCGCGATAATATCCGGATAGATATTGACGAGCAGCATGCCGAAAGCAATCGGAACCAGAAGGAGCGGCTCATATTCTTTCGCAATTGCCAAATACAGAAACACCAGAGCAACCAGGATCATGATGTAGTTTCCTACGGTCAGATTCAGGAAGGCTGTCTGCTGAATCAGATTTGACAGTGTTCCTAATATATCCATTTACCGGCCTCCGTAAGTATTAGTTCATGGTAGCGAGAAGGTCGCCGCTCTCGACTGCGTCGCCCGCAGCGACGTTGATGCCGGCAACCGTGCCGTCTTCCGGTGCAACGACCGGGATCTCCATCTTCATGGATTCAAGGATGATGATGCTGTCGCCGGCCTTGACTGCCTGGCCGACATTGGCAACGATCTTGAAGACCTTGCCCGGAACCTGAGCGGTAACTTCGATGGAGCCTGCCGCTGCCGGAGCTGCCTTCGGAGCTGCTGCCGGAGCCGGAGCTGCTGCCGCCGGAGCCGGTGCCGGAGCTGCCGCTGCGACCGGAGCCGCACCCGCTGCTGTCTCCTCAACCGTGACGCTGTATGCTACGCCGTTGACTGTGATGGTATAATTTTTCATTTTGATTTTCCTCCTTAGTATAGAACCGCAAGTTTAGCGGAAGGCATCAGCGCCGTTTATTTGTTTTGATTCTTCTGACAGAGCGGACAACAAATCCCTCGACAGGCTTGTCCTCTGCCGCCGCGATCGCAGCCGCGATGACAGCGATGAGGGCCGGGTCATTTTCTAAAGCTGCAGGGGCTTCCGCAGATGCTGCCGGAGCAGCTTTAACCGGAGCCGGTGCAGGGGCCGGAGCAGGTGCCGGAGCCGCCTTCTTTGTCGGCGGAAGCTGCGCCTGGTTCACGAACTTGAAGCAGTAGATGATAAGGGACAGCAGGATGAGAACCGCGAAGACGACGAGGAGGCCGATGATCGTGTTGCCGCCGGCAACCGCCATCTTCTGGCCGAATGTCTGCTGGGAGTCATCTTCATACTCTGCGATCGTGGTCTTGTACGGACGGGCGTTCACATCGTAGGTGATGGTGAGCGCCATCTGCCTGTTGTCCTCGCCGGTCATGATGATACGGCTCGTGTACTCATACCCTTCACGCATCGTCTCATCGACGACAGCCTCCACGCACTTGCCGTGAAGCTCCGTGAAATATTTCCAGCGGGCGTCGAGATCATTGTCAAACGTGTAGCTGATCAGCACCTGCTGCATGTCCCTGTAGTTTGCGAAATCCTCATAAGCTGCCTGTGTAAGCATCGAGCAGAACTGAAGCTCTGTGTACTCTCTGATGCTCTCGATATTCGCCTCGCGGATAGCTGCTACCGCTTCCGTCTCGATCTGAGAGGAGGTCTTCTCACAGCCGGTGAAGATAAGCGCAGACATGACAAGGGCAATGATGCATAATGCCAGTCTTTTCATTTTCTTCATCATATCACCCTTTCTCAAATCGTTCCGTGCTTCTTCAGCGGGCGGTTTTCCTTCTTGGTGTAGAGCATCTCGAAAGCGCCGATCACGTATTTTCTCGTGTCAGCCTCTTCGATCACGGTGTCCACATAGCCTCTCGCTGCCGCGGAAGCGACATTGTTCTGAAGTTCGGCAAATTTCTTCGCCGCGGCTCTCTCGTCAGCGCCCTGCGCGACGATCTTTGCAGCCTGCTTCGCATCCATCGCACCGATGGATGCGCCCGGCCATGCGTAGACGACGTCCGCGCCGAGAGCCTTGGAGCCCATCATGATGTAAGCGCCGCCAAAAGCCTTGCCGGTCACGAGGGTAACCTTCGGAACCGTCGCGTTCGTGTAGGCATAGATCATCTTCGAAGCCATGAACGGGAGCATCTTCTCGCAGTGCTCGCATCTGCCGTAGGCGGAAGCATTCGCGATCATGAAGATCGGGATGTTGAAGGAATCGCAGAGGTTGATGAAGGAAGCGGCCTTCCTGGCTGCGCCTGCGCAGATGGAATCCTTCGCGCCGCGGTTTGCGACCGCACCGATCGTCTGGCCGTCGAGACGCATGAAGCCGGTCACCATGTTCGGCGCATGATCTTTCTTCGTCTCGAAGAAAATGCCGTTGTCCGCGATCTGCTCGAGGATCTTCGCGGCGTCATCGTTCAGCGTGGAGAGATTCGGGGTCGCGCGGTTCAGGTCGTCGGTGCAGGCGATGATCTCGCCGTCATCCTCGTTGTTCGCCGGAAGGAAGCCGACAAGCGTTCTGGCTGCCTGAAGGACTTCCTCCTCGGTGCCTGCGAAATCGACGTTGCCGGCCTTGGCCTGGAATGCGGCTGTCCGATTGTCGAGCACGTCAACATTGCTGCCTTCGATCGCGTCCGGGCTGTTCACGAAGAGCTTCGCCTTATCTGTCATGAGGACCAGATCGGAAAGAGCCGGGATAAAGGAGAGCGCTCCTCCGCAGTTTCCTGCGACGATCGCGATCTGCGGGATCACGCCGGAAGCGGCGCTCATGGCTGCGTAAATGCTGCCGAGCGCATCCAGAGCGTCCGTGGACTCCTCGAGTCTGACGCCATTCGAATCGAGAATGCCGATGACCGGGGAGCCGGTCTTCGCCGCCATGTCGTAGAGACGGACGATCTTCTTCGCGTGCATCTCGCCGATTGTTCCGCCGAGTACGGCGGCGTCCTGGCTGTAGACATAGACCGGGCTGCCGTCAATCGTTCCGAAACCGGTGATCACGCCGTCAGACGGCGCAGCGTTTTCGCTGAGGCAAAAATCCGTACTGCGCGCCTTCACGCCAGCCCCGATCGGAACGAAGCTGTTTGCGTCAAGCAAGGAAGATATCCTTATGCTCGCTGCATTATGTGTATCACTCATCTTTTGTCCTCCATAATAAAGAAAGTCTAAAATGTTCCATTCTATAATAGCTCAAAACAATTGGTTTTTCAACTGCTATCATATTCATAAAAGCTAAACATTTGTTCAGATTCGGCGGCAAAAACCTCATCATACGGTCTTAAACATCCACCGTAACGCCGGCTTCACTCTCCGCCTCCGCCTGAAAATCCGCCAGTCTCACCGGACTGATCTCCGGCAGGTCGTCCTTCGAGGAGACGTCGAACTGCCTTAAGAACTCTTCCGTCGTTCCGAAGAGGATCGGCCGTCCCGGCAGCGGCGCTCTCCCGAGCTCACGGACCAGCCCGTACTCGATGAGACGGTTTACCGCATGGTCCGAATTAACGCCGCGGATCCGCTCGATCTCCGGCTTCGTGACCGGCTGCTTGTAGGCCACCACCGAGAGCGTCTCCAGCAGCGCCTCCGTGAGGGTCGGCTTCTTAGGCTGCGTCTCCAGCCGGATCAGGATATCATAGAATTCACGGCTGGTCGTCATCTGGTAAGCGTCCTCAAGACGGATGACGCGGACACCCCTGTCCTCCTCCTCGCAGCGCCTCGCGAGCGCTTCCGCCCCGCGGCTGACCGCGTCTGCAGGCATCTCCAGGGCTTTCGCCATGTCGGCGATCCGGATTGCCCTGCCCGTGGTGAAGAGCATGGCTTCGATTGCTGCGATCAGTTTATTATCTTCCATCATGACGCTCCTTCAAAGTCGCTTTCGATGTCCACGGAATCCATGTCCGCTCCCTCGACCGCCTGGATCAGGATATCTCCCGCGATCTCCTCCTGGCTGGCCTCGATGATCCCATATTTCATGAGCTCAAGCACCGCGAGGAAGGTCACGATCATGTTGATGCGGCCTCTTCTTTTCATGAGCAGATCGGAAAATGAAAACCTCCCGTGCTCCTTCGCGTAATCCGCCACAAAGACGAGGCGCTCCGAGAGCCTGACCTCCTCCTGCTTGATGGTCCCGAAGGAAGATCGGATCGGATCGACCCTGTCCGCCTGCCGCCGCACCACCGCATTGAATACCTCATGCAGCTTCTTTAAGGTGAGGTCACCGATGAGATCGGCGGGGTCGACGGCCGGCCGGAACTTTTTCACCTCCGGGGGTGTCGTGTCCGGTTTGTAGAAGCTCTTTTCAGCTTCTTTCATCCGGTCCTTCAGCTCATAGGACATGTACTTGTAAGTCTTGTACTCGATCAGCCGGGCGACCAGGTCAGCGCGCGGGTCGATCTCCTCCCCTTCCTCGTCCACCTCGGCGGGCAGCAGCATTTTGCATTTGATCGCAATGAGCTCAGCCGCCATCACCATGAACTCGGACATCACGGAGAGGTCCTCGCGGTCCATCTGCCGCACGTAATCGAGATACTGGTCGGTGATCGTGACGATCGGGATATCGAAGATATTCACTTTGTTCTTCTCGATCAGGCCGAGGAGCAGGTCCAGCGGCCCGTCATACACGGGAAGAGCGACGGTTAATTCCATAAGATCCCCTTTTTATTTAAGAAGGAAGCAGTTTTACAACGACAAGTTCGTGCGGGTCGAAAATCCTCACCGGGATCGCGTGATCGCCGAGACCTGCGGAGACGAACGCGTGCTTTTCATTTTTCTCGTAATGGCCCACGCCGTACTTCGGGAAGAAATACCCGTACGGCGAGAGCAGCGCCCTGCCGGAGAACGGCGAACGCACGAGTCCTCCGTGGTAATGTCCGGAAAAGATCATCTCTGCGCCCCAGTCGAAGTATGCGTCCGTAAACTCCGGATTGTGGGCGATGAGCATGTTAAGACGGTCGTCCGTGATCTCCCCCAGGTTTCGGACAAGGTTCGGAGGAGCGATATGCGGCTTCCGGAATTTTTTGTACAGGCGCAGCGGAAGGTCCGCGCCGTAGATCCGCATGTCGGTGCCTTTCAGGGAGACGTCGGCGTGGGCGTTGTTCAAAATGACCGCGCCGCTCCTCTCCGCCCTGTCAATAAGGCTTCTGTAGGCCGTTTTCCCCTCTTTTTCAGCGGTTCTGAGGCGCCGCTCGTGGTTGCCGTTTGCAAGGAACGTCGGCGCGATCCCGGGCAGGGACTCCAGAAAATGAAGCCCCTCCTCATTTGAATGATCCGCATTCCCCATCACGATATCTCCGGCGCAGATGATAAGGTCCGGCAGCTCGCGCCGGATGTCGCAAAGAAGGCCGCGGTTGTGACCGCCCGTGTCCGCACTGTGAAGGTCGGCGGCCAGGACGATGGTCAGGGGGTCTCTTACCTTTTTGTTTTTTGCCGTGTATCTCGTGATCACATAGCTCATAGCGTCCTCAAAAAAATGAGTCCGCCGCAAAAGAGCGGCGGACTCTCGGAAATCAATTATATTTTCTCTTGCGGGCTGCTTCGGACTTCTTCTTGCGGCGAACAGACGGCTTCTCGTAATGCTCGCGCTTGCGGATCTCCTGCTGAATGCCAGCCTTCGCACAGCTGCGCTTGAATCTTCTGAGCGCGCTGTCAAGGGACTCGTTCTCCTTAACGATGATTCCTGCCATGGATTGATTTCACCTCCCCCTTAAACCACTTGGGGTCATAATGTCGGCAGACTACTGCCGCAGTGCTTCTATTATAGCGGGTTCTCGCCCAAACGTCAATTCATTTTCGCATTTTTTGCAAAAATCCGTGCAATTTCTTCAGGAGAGCTGGCCGGTAAGCGCATTCTTTGCCGCCGCAAGCGCATCACCGATCTTCGCCGCATCCCTGCCGCCTGCCTGGGCCATGTTCGGACGGCCGCCGCCTCCTCCTCCGACCGCCTTGGCAGCCTCGCGGACGATGTTGCCCGCGTGAGCGCCTCTCTTAACCGCGCTGTCGGAAGCCATGACGAGCAGGTTGACCTTGCCGCCGTTGTCGGAAGCCAGGACGATGACGCAGTCGGCAAGCTTCTCCTTCAGCGAATCGCCGAGCTCGCGGAGCCCCGTCACGTCGACGCCCTTGAGCGCTTTTGCGACAAATGCGATCCCGGAGATATCCTCCGCCTCGGAAGCCGCGTCGCCGAGAGAATCCTGGGCGGCTTTCGCCTTCATGGACTCGATCTCGCTCTTTAAGGCCCTGATCTCAGCCTCGAGCTTTCTCGCATGGTCGGCCGCATCCTTCGGTGTGCTCTTCAGGACGCCGGCAACTTCATTCAGCGTCTCCTCGACGTCCCTGTAGTAGGCAAAGACGTTTGCGCCGGTCAACGCTTCGATACGGCGGACGCCGGCCGCGACGCCGGACTCTCCGACGATCTTGAAGGCCTGGATCTCTGCCGTGTTCTTAACGTGCGTACCGCCGCAGAACTCCTTCGAGAAATCGCCCATCGAGACGACGCGGACCTTCTCGCCGTATTTCTCACCGAACAGGGCCATCGCGCCGGTCTTTCTGGCCTCATCGATCGTCATGACGTCGGTGCGGACCGGAATGCTTCTGCGGATCTCCTCGTTCACGATGTCCTCGACCTTCGCGATCTCCTCCTTGCTCATCGGCTTAAAGTGGACAAAGTCGAAGCGCAGGCGGTCTGCGGAGACATAGGAACCCTTCTGGGCGACATGGTCGCCGAGCACCAGCTTGAGCGCCTTCTGCAGAAGGTGCGTGCCGGAGTGGTTCTTCTCGGTTGCAAGTCTCCCGGCCTCATCGACCGCGAGCGTGACCGCGTCGCCGGTCTTGAACATGCCCTTCGTCACAACGCCCATGTGCGCGACCTTGCCGCCGAGAAGCGGTTCGGTCTTCTCAACGCGGAATTCCGCGTTATCCTTGCAAATGAAACCCGTATCGCCGACCTGGCCGCCCATCGTCGCGTAGAACGGGGTTGTGTCGGTGATGATCGTGCCGCGCGTGCCGTCGGAGAGCGCCTGCACTTCCTCGCCGATGCTCTCCTCGGTCACCTCCGTGGTGAGCGCCGTGACCGTACCGTTATCGGTCAGCTTCTCATAGCCGGTGAAGACGGTCGTGAGCGACGGATCGAGGCGGTCGTAGACCGTCAGCTCCTTGCCGCTGTAGTTGGTCGTCTTTCTCGCGCCGCGGGCTCTCTCCCGCTGCTCCTGCATCGCCGCCTTGAAGCCGTCCTCGTCGACACCGTATCCTTTCTCCTTAAGGATCTCGGTGGTGAGGTCGAGCGGGAATCCGTAGGTGTCGTAGAGAAGGAAGGCTTTGTCGCCCGCGAGGGTCTTTTCATTTTTCGAAGCCATCTCCTCCTCGAGCTCGGCAAGGATGCGGAGGCCCTGATCGATCGTGCGGCCGAACGTCTCCTCCTCCTTTTTCAGGACTTCGAGGATCATCACTTCATTTTCACGAAGTTCCGGATAGCCGTCCGCGGAGGTCTCGATGACCGTCTTTGCGAGCTCGGACATGAAAGTTCCCTTGATGCCGAGACGGCGGCCGGCCATGGCCGCACGGCGGATGAGTCTCCGGAGGACGTAGCCGCGGCCTTCGTTCGAGGGCATGATTCCGTCGGAGATCATGAATGTCGAAGCGCGGGCGTGGTCCGTGATCTTGCGGACGTCGACGTCCACATTGTGGTCGACATGGTACTCCTTGCCGGCCAGGCGGCAGACATGGTCGCGCAGCGCGCGGATCGTGTCGATGTCGAACATCGAGTCGACGTCCTGGACGGCGACCGCAAGACGCTCGAGGCCCATGCCGGTGTCGATATTTTTCTGCTTTAAGGTGGTGTAATTGCCCTTGCCGTCGTTCTCAAACTGGGTGAAAACGTCGTTCCAGATCTCCATGAAACGGTCGCCCTCGCCGCCCGGCTCGGTGTCCGTCTCGTCCGTCATGTACTTCTCGCCGCGGTCGTAGTAGACTTCGCTGCACGGGCCGCAGGGGCCTGCGCCGTGCTCCCAGAAGTTGTCCGCCTTGCCGAAGCGGTAAATACGGTTCTCCGGAATGCCGATCTCGTCGCGCCAGATCGCGAACGCCTCGTCGTCATTCTCATAGACCGACGGATAAAGGCGGTTCGGGTCGAGGCCGACCACTTCCGTCAGGAATTCCCAGGTCCAGTGGATTGCTTCGGTCTTGAAATAGTCGCCGAAGGAGAAGTTCCCGAGCATCTCGAAAAATGTGCCGTGGCGGGCGGTATGGCCAACATTGTCGAGGTCGCCCGTGCGGA
>DFFD01000140.1 GCA_002369495.1 Lachnospiraceae bacterium UBA3785
TCCGCGCCGTCCCCGGTCGCCGCATTCCAGTCATAATACTGGTACCCAAGCTCCCGCACCTTCGCGGTGAGCGCCGTCATGATCCCCTCGCAGTACTCCGCCGAGGTCTGGTTGGACGCGCCGCCCGGGAACCGGATGAAGCAGGGCACATAGCCGATCTGGCTCTTCACGACCTCCCCGATCTTCCGGAGATCCTCGAGATAGGCTTCCTCGGAGCTGTAGATCGAGTAATCGTGCGTGTAGCTGTGCAGCCCGATCGTGTGCCCCCGAAGGTAGGCCTCCCGGATGTAGGAGGCGTACTGCGGCAGCTGCGACGTCACGAAAAATGTCGCCTTGATCCCGTACTGATCCAGGATCGCCAGGATCTCCGGCGTGACCGGCGAAGGCCCGTCGTCGAACGTGAGGTAGACCGTCTTCGTCCCGTCACCCTCGTAATTCCAGGCCGTAAACGACGGGTCGACCGCGAACGACGCCCTCGGATCGTTCGAGATGTCGATCGGCTCCGGCTCCGGCTCGGGATCTGTATTTTCCGGGACAGACGCTGCGCGCTCCGCCCCGCTCACGACAACCGGGTCCCTGGGAGGATCCGCCGGCTCGCTCCCGCTCTTCTTTCCCAGACGGAAAATGACCCCGACGACAACCGCCAGCAAAATAAAAACCACAGCCGCCGCCAGCATCCGCCGCCGCAGCTGTCTAATTCTTAATTCTTTCCTGCGCTCCCTGCGCTTCTCCCAGTATTCCGCGCTGTGTACGCGCTTCTCCCTTCTTGCCATTTTTCAGTATTCTCCCCTTTTAGCCTTATAACTCCCCTTTGCGCGGATCACCGCGAACCCGGCACCGCCGGCAGCTTCGTCCCCGTCCGCTCGATCGCCTCCCGCATCGCGGCCAGCGTCCCTGCGTCCGCCCGCTCCGGCGCATATCTCGCCTTCTCGTAGATCGCCCGGATGTCCTCGCGGCCTTCCTCGATGCAGCCGGCCGTCTCCATCTGCTCCTCGGGCGTCTCGGACCGGCTGATCTTCTTCACACCCGGCTGCAGGTTCATATAACGAAAATAAAGACGCCTCACCCGCGCCGCCGGCGACAGGTCGAAGATCGACAGGCCCGGCTCTTTTTCGGGGGGCATTTTCCTTGTGCGCTCCGCCTTCGAGATCTTCTTCCGGACGTCCCTGTCCTCCGCATCCGAGGCCTTAAGGTCGAAGATGAACTCCTTCACGAGATACCAGATCACGATCAGCACGATCACGGCCGCCAGCACGAGGACGATCCGCTCCAGCCAGAGCCAGATGAGGGCCAGAAGCGGGTTGTCCGCAGCCGCCTCCAGCGTCTGGGGCTCCTCCGCCGCCTCCGCAGCCGCCGCGGCCGTCTCACCTCCGCCGAACGGCAGCAGGCTCAGGAGCTTTAAGATGAGCAGCATGACCGCCGCGTAGCCCATGAAGAGCAGCTGGCCGATCAGCTCCACGACCTGCTCCCCGTCGAGAAATGCCCCCAGCATCGCGACCACAAGGACCGTCAGCACGAGAAACAGCAGGAGCATCCCCCGGTTCAGCCGCCGGATCTTCAAGTAAGGCACCCGCACATGCTCCTTCGCCGCGAGAAAAGTGTGCTCGAGGCTCCGCGCATTCCGGTAGAAAATGAACAGCAGCACCAGCCCTGCCTCCGCGGCGAAGGCGACGCCGAGGACAGTTTCATTATTAAAGCCCGTCCCGAGCGCGTAGAGGATGAACGGGTAGACGAGCCAGCCGGCCTCCGGGTAGAAATAACGTTTTCCGTGAGCCCGTCCGGCCAGCGAAGCCCAGGCGGCCAGGACCGCGAGAGGCGCATTGACGATGCGGTTTCCCGGCGCGGCGAGGATCACCAGCGCTGCCCCGGCCGCGTGCGCGGCGGCAAAGACCGGGAGGCTCTCGATATAATGCGAAAAATAGAGCAGGATCAGCAGCCCCAGAAAGAACACAGCCGCGCCTGCCGCCTCGTAGAACGGAATCTTAAGAAGGACCGCCGCCGTCACATACGCCGGATAGAAGATCACCAGGTTCGTGATGAACCGGATCACCGCGAGGCGCGTTTCCTCGGGCGGGATCTGCTTTTCATTTTTCATGGACGTTCTCCTCCCCTGCCCGCACGGTCATCGGCCGGAAAATGACATTCTCCGGAGCCCGCTTCGCCTGCATCCCCGGCGACAGCGGACACAGCCAGATGAGACCGCCTGCCCGGAACGAGAAATCGGCCGCCGCCCGGATGAGCCTGTCTCCCATCGCGCTCGAGATGAGCACGTGGGTCACGCTCGCGTCCGCGGGCGAGAGCTTCATGCCGGCCAGGATCTCCTCAAAGGGCAGGACGCCCTTCTCGAGTTCAATCGCCGCCAGCGCGTCCCCGATGTGCACCAGGTGCCCCCGGGAGCTGCCGGCTTCGATTTTGATCATTTTTCCGGAAATGCCCCTCCCGTTCGTGAAGACCGAGACCGGCATCTTCGCCGCAAGGCAGGCCGCCGCCGCGGCAAATGCGATCGAGATCCCCTCCTCAAGCAGGTTCCCGTCATAGCGGATCCCGGGCTCCTCGACGTTCAGGAAGATCCGGACCTCGCGCCCGAACGTGAAATCCCGCTCGTTCACCATGAGCTCCCCGGTCCGCGCAGACGCCTTCCAGTTGACCGCCGAGAGCGGGTCGTTCGTCGTGTACTCGCGTATCCCGCGAAATGAAAACACATCCTCGTAGAGCCGCTTCTTCGCCGCGGCCTCGCCGAGCAGGATCTCGCTGATCCCCTCGATCTCCCCGGCGTCCCGCTGGCGCGGCAGCACGGTCAGGACCGCGTTAGAGCGAACCTTCAGCATCTGCGTCTGCACCCCGAAGACCTCCGGCACCGTGAGAAAGATCTCGTCGATCCGGTAAATGCCCCGCTTTTCGGCCAGGAACCCGCAGGTGCGCGTGATCTCCTCGCGGCTCCCGACCGAGAAATACTCGAGCACGTTGACGCGGTCGGTGACGGTGATGTTTTCATTTTCTTCAAATAATAAGCCCCGCCTCAACTTGAACTCCAGGATCATGACCGGGATCGGCATCCGCTTCGCGTTCGTGAGCGTGATGAGGAGCGAGGACTGATCGCCCGCGTGCACGCGCTCCGTGGCGAAGGCGGTCTCCGCGGTGAGCCCGCGGTCCCAGAGCCTGGTGAAGACCAGGTGAAACACATAAAATAATATAATGATCCCGACCGGGATAAATATGATGAGCAAGAACGCCTCCCGCCGCGCCTCAGCGCCCGAACTTCTCCGTCGGCACCGTGATGCCCCGGAGGATATCCCTCACGATCTCACCCGCGGAGCGGATGCTCCCGTAGCTGCCCAAAAGCAGCAGGCGGTGCGCCAGCACAGGCTCCGCGAGCGCCTTGATGTCCTCCGGGATCACGTAATCCCGCCCGTCAAGGTACGCCATCGCCTGCGAGGCGCGCATCAGCATGAGCGTCCCGCGCGGGCTCGCCCCGGACGCGGTGTCCGGGTGCTCCCGGGTCGCCCCGACGATCTTCGCGATATAATTGATGAGATCCGGCGATACGGAGACGGTCTTCATTTCCCGGGCTGCCTCCGCGATGTCCTCCGGCGACGCGCAGGGCGCGACGGAAGCCATCGGGTCACCC
>DFFD01000076.1:0-11005 GCA_002369495.1 Lachnospiraceae bacterium UBA3785
CTCCAGCTTCTCGCGCCAGGAAAGGTTCCCGGGGATCGCTTTTTCGTAAACGCCGAGATAATATTTTTTCATTTTCATCTCCTTATTCGAGAATATAGAGCGCCGCCTCGTCGATCTCGCGGTTCGTGCCGATGACGACGTCCTGTCCCTTCGAATTCACAAAATGCATTGCGTTCGCGCAGCCCGTGTTCTGATCGATGAACTCGGTCTTATAGTCGCCTGCTTCCGCGTCCCAGGTGATGATGATCGTGTTCTTCGTGCCCTTGCGCCAGCCGACGATCCACGAAGGCTTGCCGAGGATCGTGTCCGCCCACGTCGCGTGCAGCATCTCGGTCTCCTTCTCCGGAGCGCCGTATTTCCACTGCGGGACATAGTTGCCGTGCTCGTCCTGGTGATAGATGGTCAGCGAGTTGCCGTGGAACGGGGAAATGACACCCAGCTCCGGCTTGCCGTCCCCGTCGAAATCGCAGAGGACCGAATCGCTGGTCGGGATGTCGAGGATCTTCGTGACTTCCCAGTCGCCGCCCTTCACAGCGGGCGGATCAAAGAGGAAGGAGCCCTCCTCGCAGCCGACAAGGGCCGCGTCGTGGCCGCCGTGCTTCGTCAGCGAGTAGCCGTGGTTCTTCAGCATGCCTTCCATGATCGGGGTGAGCGCAAGGGTGTTGTCATCATTATAGGAAGAAAGATCCTTCGGGAGCTCCGCGCTGAAGCAGGCGCCCGGGAAGCGCCAGTCATTTTTGTACTCATGGCCGGTCTTCAGGCAGCAGACGATGAGGTAGTTTGCGCCGCCGCGGTTCAGGATACCGAAGCGATGGACGAACGGCGCATTGCAGAGCGTCCTGACTTCCCAGTCATCCTTGCCCCTGCGGGTCACGATCACGATCTTCGCCTCGAGGGAGTCGTTCGGCGAGTAGAATTTGTGGGTCGCGAGGAACTGCCCGTCAACGCCCGGGACCTGCACCATGGTCATGACGCCGCCCGGCTCGGTCCATACGGTCTCAAGCATCTCGCCGTCCTCCGAGAAGAGATAGCAGGGATCCTTCTTCTCCGCCGCGACGAGGAAGCAGGGCTTGCCTTCCACGGTGATCGGCGCGATGGAATAGCACTTGTTCAGGTTGGAGATCACTTTCTTTGTTACTTTCATACAAATCCTCCTTTGGTTTTTTGTGCAACATGACACTTTTGCGATCGTTATAGCAATCTTTTGTTCATAAACCATCTTTAAACGATCGTATGCATTTAAATCTCCGGGTGGCGATCGATGCATTCTTGTATTTCTTTATATACAAATGCTCCTAATTATGGCAAAAAATTTTCTTCGGCACACCCTCTCATTTGTCATTATATACAAATACACGGGCGGTTTCAAGAGTCTGCTAAAGTTTTTTCATTTTTCACAAAATCATAAAACAATCTTATTCCTTATTGAAAAGCATTCATAAAGAGAGTATAGTAGTGATAGCTTTCGGGGGAAGACCCGTCTCCCGAACATCCGCAACCAATATCATAACAAGGAGGTATTATATTATGAGCAAGATCTCTGAAATGACCAGAGAAAGCTGGATTATGAGCACCTTCCCGGAATGGGGCACCTGGCTTGTCGAGGATATCGAGAACGCCGTCGTCCCGGAAGGCAACATTTCCATGTGGTGGCTCGGCTGCACCGGTATCTGGTTTAAGACTCCGGACAACACCAACATCACCATCGATCTCTGGTGCGGCAACGGCAAGCGCACGCACGGCAACGGCAAGATGGCTGTCGGACACCAGATGGCCAACATGTGCGGTGCACGCGCGATGCAGCCGAATCTCCGCAACGTCCCGTTCGTCATCGATCCGTTCGCGTTCAAGCACGTCGATGCCGTTCTCGCGACGCATTATCATCAGGATCACATGTCCGCCGAGTGGGCTGCCCACGTTCTCCACAGCGGCATGACCACGACCGACGGCGACGGAAATGAAATCCCGGTCCCGTTCATCGGCCCGCAGAAGTCCGTCGACACCTGGGTCAAGTGGGGCGTTCCGGAAGAGCGCTGCACCGTCGTGAAGCCGGGCGACGTCATCAAGATCAAGAATGACCTCGAGATCGTCTGCCTCGACAGCTTCGACCGCACCTGCATCGTCACCACCGACTCCACAGGTCCGGACCGCGAAGAGCTGACCGGCAAGTGCCCGACCGACATGGATGAGAAGGCAGTCAACTACCTGATCAAGACTCCGGGCGGCAACATTTACCATTCGGGCGATTCTCATTTCTCGATCTACTTCGCAAAGCACGGCAAGGATTATCCGATCGACGTCGCGTTCGGCAGCTTCGGCGAGAACCCGATCGGCATGCAGGACAAGATGACCTCCATCGACATCCTCCGCATGGCTGAGAACCTGCAGTGCAAGGTCGTCATCCCGATCCACTGGGACGTCTGGACCAACTTCCAGGCCGACCAGGAGGAGATCAAACTCCTCTACGATTTCAAGAAGGACCGCAACGAGTACAAGTTCCATCCGTTCTTCTGGCAGGTCGGCGGCAAGTACACCTATCCGCAGGATAAGGACAAGATCTACTACCACCACAGAAGAGGATTCGAGGACTGCTTCGAGGCGCCTCAGAACATCCCGTATCGTTCCTGCCTGTAATATTTAGGAGGATTGAAAATGGCCACTGTTTTACAGAAAATCGTCGAGAATAACCGCTTCTGCATCGTTGACGAGGAGATGGACTGGAAAGAGGCCATCCGCCGCGGCTGCATTCCGCTCGTCGAGGACGAGTGCGTGGAGCCCGACTATTACAAGCAGATCATCGAGTGCGTGGAGAAATACGGCCCCTACATCGTCTTCGACGACTATGTAGCGATGCCGCACACGCAGGAGAACGCGGCAGGCGTCAAGAAGACATCCGTCGGCCTCATGATCAGCAAGAAGATCGTTGATTTCGGCGAGGATGAATTCGGCGACAAGAAGGAAGCCAAGCTCTTCTTCACCCTGGCCGCCTGCAACCCGAGCGAGCACATCGACAATATCGTGCAGCTCACCTCCATCTTCACGAACACGCCGCTCCTTGAGGCCCTCCAGAAAGCCGAGTCCGGCGAGGACATCCTGAAGGCCGAGGCGGATTTCCCGTGCGAGGAAGAGGAGTAAGCACCTGTTTTCAAATAATTAAAATATGAGGGGATAACAAATGAATATTTTATTTTCTATCTGGAGTTTCTTCGCCACCTACATCCTGCAGAAGGCTCCGTACATGGTCGGTTTCCTGACGCTGCTCGGCTACTGTCTCATGGGCAAGAAGTGGTATGACACTCTGGCCGGCACCCTGAAGGCCATCATCGGCATGCTGATCCTGAACGCAGGTTCCGGCGGACTGACCTCCAACTTCCGTCCGATCCTGGTCGGCCTCAAGGAGAGATTCGGCCTGACCGCCGCGGTCATCGACCCGTACTACGGCCAGAACGCCGTCCAGGCCGGTGTTGAAGAGACCTTCGGCAAAGGCTTCTCGATGGCCATGCAGCTTCTGCTCATCGCGTTCATCGTCAACATCCTTCTGGTCCGCTTCAACAAGATCACCAAGTGCCGCACGCTGTTCACCACCGGCCACGTCCAGGTACAGCAGGCTGCTACCGCTTACTGGCTGATCATGTTCGCCCTTCCGGGCCTCCTGAACAACAACGCGGCTCTCCTGGTCGTCATGGCGGTCATCCTCGGCGCTTACTGGGCTGTCGGTTCCAACCTCACCGTTAAGCCGATGCAGGAGCTCTCCGAGGGCGCAGGCTTCGCGATCGCTCACCAGCAGATGTTCGGTATCCGCCTCGGCTACTGGGCAGCCGGCAAGTTCTTCGGCGAGAAGAACGGCAAGAAGGTCAAGAAGGTCGGCGAGATGGAAATGCCCGGCTTCTTCTCCATCTTCAACGAGAACATGGTCTGCACAGCCATCCTCATGACTGCCTTCTTCGGCGTGATCATGGCCATCATCGGCAAGGACTTCTTCGTCGCGAGCGGCTCCACCAAGGAAACCGAGAACTTCGTGTTCTACTGCTTCAACACCTCCCTCAACTTCGCCGTCTACCTTGCGATCCTGCAGCTCGGCGTCCGTACCTTCGTTACGGAGCTGACCGCTTCCTTCCAGGGTATCGCTGACAAGCTTCTGCCGGCTTCCATCCCGGGCGTCGACTGCGCTGTCTGCTTCGGTTTCGGCGATTCCAACGCTGTTACCTTCGGCTTCCTCGCCGGCCTTGTCGGCCAGATCGTTGCCATCCTCATCCTGATCGTCATCGGTTCCCCGACGCTGATCATCTGCGGATTCGTTCCGGTCTTCTTCGACAACGCTACGATCGGCCTTGTCGCCAATGAAAAGGGCGGCATCAAGGCCTGCCTGGTCATCCCGTTCATTTCCGGTCTCATCCAGGTCTTCGGCGCAGCCCTCATCTCCGGATGGGTCGGCCTTGCCAACTACGGCGGCTACCTCGGCATGTTCGACTGGGATACGGTATGGCCGATCATGACCGTCATCATGAAGTATCTCGGCTATGTCGGCGTCGCGATCGTCGTTATCGGACTCCTTGCGATCCCGCAGATCGAGTACCGCATGGATCCGGAAGGCTACTTCCTGATCACGGAAGACTACGATGCCTATGTTGAGCATATGGAAAAGAAGAACGCCGGAAAGTAAAGCAAAATGAAAACCGGGCGGAGCCGCATCATCCGGTTCCGCCCCATGCAAAAAGAAAAGGAGAATTATCATGTCCAAACTTGACAACAAGAAAATGCTCGCCTGCTGCGCCAACGGTGCCGGCTCCTCCCTCATGATGGAAAAGGCTGTCGACAAGGTCCTCAAGAAATACAACGTCAAGGTCGCCGAGCTGCGCCACTGCCCGGTCTCCGAAGGCAAGTCCGCCGCCCGCAACTACGACGTCGTCCTCTGCGCCCGCACCTTCGCGAAGAACTTCGAGGATGCCCAGAAGGCCGGCACGGTCATCATCCCGCTGAAGAACGTCATGTCCGCCAAAGAGATCGAGGACGCTCTCATCGCCGAAGGCCTGCTCGACTGACCGCTGATCCGCACTTAAAAGACCGGGACCGCACATTTGCCGGCCCGGTCTTTCTTTAAAGACAGGAGTTTCCGACCATGAAGAATTCAAAAGAAGCCGTCATGAAGCGGCAGACAGATATCCTGAATGCCGTGCAGCAGTCCGGCGAGATCACCGTCGAAAAACTGGCGGACATGTTCCAGATCTCCGTCATCACGGTGCGGCGCGACCTCCAGCTTCTTGAACAGCAGAACCTCCTGAAAAGGGTCCACGGCGGTGCCGTCTCGCGCGAGAAAGCCGACACGATGAAGACGCCGGACGAGATCGACGTTGATCTCTGCCGCCGTGCGATCTCCCGCTACGCAGCGCGTTTTCTCGCCGACGGCTCCCGCATCTTCATCAACGGCAGCCTGACGGCGCTCGACATGCTGGATTACGTCGAGAACAAGAAGGTCCGCGTCTTCACGAACAACGGCCGCGCGATCGACCGCAAGTTCCCCCCGGGCGTCAGCGTCACGATCTCCGGCGGCGAGCTCCGCTACCACGTCTTCGTCGGCGAGTACGTCATGAAGAACATTCTCGACCTCCGGGCGGACTGCACCTTCATCGGCTGCGCCTCCGTCTACGGAAACGGCGAGTTCTGCTACGACATCCCGACGGAGATCGGCATCAACGAGGCCATGATCAGCCGCACCCGCGGCGAGCTCTACGTCCTCGCCGACCACACCAAGCTGAAGCGCAACAGCGACTCGGCGGTCGTCTACGGAGGCTGCGTCTACGAGGACGACGTCACGCTCATCACCGACAGCAAAGCGGACCCCGCGATCGTGGATTCCCTGCGGCGCAACGGCATCAAGGTCATCCTGGTGTCCGGCGAATAACCTGTTTTCACACCTGCCCGGCACCCCCGCATGCGGGAGGCCGGACAGCTGCACAATTTTCATTTTCGGAGGATCAGATAACATGTCCCAGCTTTCCAATCTCCTGCTTTACCTGCCCGGCATCATCATTTTTCTCGTCGGGAGCGGACAAGTACGCCGCTACCTCGCCTTAAGAAGAAGCGGGACGGCGTTCGGGGATGTGGTGAGCTGCCAGCACATCGTCAAGAAGGACAAAAAGGACCGTGAAGTCTACAACTATTACAACGTGACGGTCGAGTTCACGAACCCGGAGACGCACCACAGGGAGCGCCACGCGGTAAAATCCCCCTCCGAGTTCGCGGAAGGCCAGCAGGTGCGGATCTTCGCGGACAGAAGTTCGCAGAATTATGAGATCCTCGAGAGCGAGAACCAGTTCGTGATCAACCCCTGGGAAATGATGCTCGGCGGTGCCCTGCTCATCCTCCTCGCCCTTTTCACGAACCAGGGCAAGGAGATCCCGGCCATGATCTGCCTCTCCCTGGTCCTCATCGGGGGCGGCGCGGCGCTCATTTTCGACTACGCGGCCCTCAAAAAGAGAAAGCTCACCGCCGTCACCGGCGAGATCATCAGCGTCTACACGCGGCAGATCTCAAAGGGCACCAAGATCGTGAAGGGCGACAAGTTCACCTACTACCCGGTCGTTAAGTACACGGCGGACGGACGCGAGAACATCCGCAGATGCGCGGTCAACTCGAGCAGCGAGAAGTCCTTCAAGGTCGGGGACACGCTCACGCTCTACTACGATCCGGAGCTCAGGACCGTGTTCGAGAGAAATGCAAACACCCTCTACCTCGTCTTCGGGATCCTGATCCTTGCAGCCGGCATCCTCGCAGGCCTCAGCATCCTCTCGGTAATCCTCTAATTAGTCCAATCGGACAGCAAAACTGTGACTTGTCCTCACGGCCCGGACAGGTTACAATTAAGTCAGCAGCTAAAAAACATTTTATGTAATGTTTAGGAGAACAATCATGCTTGAGAAACTTAAAGAAAGAGTCTATGAAGCCAACATGCTCCTTCCGAAGTACAACCTCGTCACCTTCACCTGGGGCAACGTCTCCGAGATCGACCGCGAGACCGGGATCTTCGCGATCAAGCCGAGCGGCGTCGACTACGATCTCTTAAAGCCGGAAGACATGGTCCTGGTCGACCTGACCGGCAAGGTCGTCGAAGGGCACTACAAGCCGTCGTCCGACACGGCGACGCACGTCGAGCTCTACAAAGCCTTCCCGAACATCGGCGGCGTGGTTCACACCCACTCCTCCTACGCGACCAGCTGGGCCCAGTCCGGCCGCGACATCCCCTGCTACGGCACGACCCACGCGGACTACTACTACGGTCCCGTTCCGTGCCTCCGCTGCCTGACCGCCGAGGAGATCGACGCGGGCTACGAGGAGAACACCGGCCACCTGATCGTCAACGAGTTCGCCCGCCTCGGCATCGACTACGAGGCCGTCTCGGCGACGCTCTGCAAGAACCACGGTCCCTTCTGCTGGGGCAAGAACGGCGTGGATGCGGTCCACTCCGCGGTCGTCCTCGAGGAGGTCGCCAAGATGGCGTTCCGCTGCGAGCTCATCAACCCGAAGGTTGCCCCGGCTCCGCAGTTCCTTCAGGACAAGCATTATTTCAGGAAACATGGCGCAAACGCTTATTACGGCCAGGGAGGTGCAAAGTGAACAACAAAGAACTCATGAAGCATGCAAATGAAGTGCGCAAGATGATCATCATCGGCACGCACTCCGCCAAGGCGGGCCATCCGGGCGGATCTCTCTCCGCTGCGGACATTTTCACCTTCCTCTATTTTGAGGAAATGAACATCGACCCGCAGGATCCGGCCAATCCGGACCGCGACCGTTTCGTCCTCTCCAAGGGTCACACCGCCCCGGGTCTCTACGGCGCGATGGCTGAGAGAGGCTATTTCTCCAAGGACGAGATCCCGACTCTCCGCCACACCGGCGCGCGTCTCCAGGGCCATCCGTCCATGCAGTACCTGCCGGGCATCGACATGTCCTCAGGCTCTCTCGGCCAGGGCATTTCCGCCGCCTGCGGCATGGCGCTCGGCGCAAAGCTCCAGAACAAGGACTTCCGCGTCTACACGCTCCTCGGCGACGGCGAGCTTGAGGAAGGCCAGGTCTGGGAAGCCGCGATGTTCGCGGGCGCCAAGAAGCTCGACAACCTCGTCGTGATCGTCGACAACAACAACCTGCAGATCGACGGGCCGATCTCCGAGGTCAACAACCCCTACCCGATCGACAAGAAGTTCGAAGCCTTCAATTTCCACGTGATCAACATCAACGGAAATGACTTCGACGAGATCCGCGCCGCCATGAAGGAAGCGCGCGCGACCAAGGGCATGCCGACCTGCATCGTCGCGAAGACCCTGAAGGGCAAGGGCGTCTCCTTCATGGAGAACCAGGTGGCGTGGCACGGCGTCGCTCCGAACGACGAGCAGTTTGAGATCGCTATGAAGGATCTGGAAAGGATCGGTGAAGAAATTGGCTGACGTTAAGAAAATCGCAACAAGACAGAGCTACGGCGAATCCCTCCGGGATCTCGCTGAGCAGTATCCGAATCTGGTCGTCCTCGATGCCGACCTGTCCAACGCGACGAAGACGGGCACCTTCAAGAAGGCGTATCCGGACCGCTTCATCAACTGCGGCATCGCCGAGGCCAACATGATGAGCATCGCCGCCGGCCTCTCCACCACGGGTCTCATCCCGTTCGCGTCCACGTTCGCGATGTTCGCTTCCGGCCGCGCCTACGAGCAGGTCCGCAACTCCATCGGCTATCCGCACCTCAATGTCAAGATCGGCGCTACCCACGCCGGCATCTCCGTCGGTGAGGACGGCGCTTCCCACCAGTGCCTTGAGGACCTCGCGCTCATGCGCATGATCCCGGGCATGGTCGTCATGTGCCCGGCCGACGACACGGAAGCCAGAATGGCCATCAAGGCCGCTCTCGACTATGTCGGCCCGGTCTACATCCGCTTCGGCCGCGCGGCTGTCCCGGTCGTATTTGACGAGAATTACAAGTTCGAGATCGGCAAGGGCGCGATCCTCCGCGAAGGCACGGATGTGACGATCGTCGCGAACGGTCTCTGCGTCGCTTCCGCCCTCGAGGCAGCCGACAAGCTCGCCGCCGACGGCATCAGCGCCGAAGTCATCAACATCTGCACGATCAAGCCTCTCGACGATGACCTCATCGTCGCCTCCGCGAAGAAGACCGGCAAGGTCGTCACCGCTGAGGAGCACAGCATCATCGGCGGTCTCGGCGGCGCTGTCGCTGAGTGCCTGGCTGAGAAGTGCCCGACCCCGATGTACCGGATCGGCGTCCGCGACCGCTTCGGCGAGTCCGGCCCGGCTGCCGAGCTGCTCCACAAGTACATGCTGGACGGCGAAGGCGTCTACAGGCAGGTGAAGGAGTTCGTGACAAAATGATCAAGCTGGCACCGTCTATCCTTTCCGCTGATTTCAATATCCTCGGAGAGCAGATGGAAGCGACGAAGCGGGCCGGCGCGACATGGGCCCACTTTGACGTCATGGACGGCAGCTTCGTTCCGCAGATTTCCTTCGGAAATCCGGTCCTCAGGTCTCTCCGCAAAAAGACCGACCTCTTCCTTGACGTGCACCTGATGGTCGTGAACCCCGAGCGGAAAATCCGCTCCTTCGCCGACTGCGGCGCGGATATGATCACCTTCCACTACGAGGCGACGGACGACCCGGGCGCCTGCATCGCAGCCATCGAGGAGACCGGCAAAAAGGTCGGCATGGCCATCAAGCCGGGGACGCCGGTGGAGGTCGTAAAGCCCTTCATCAACCGTCTCGACATGCTTCTTATCATGACAGTCGAGCCGGGCTTCGGAGGCCAGAAATACATCCAGGCCTCTACGAATCGCATCGCGAAGGCCCGGCAGATGTTCAGCGAAATGGGCCTTGACACCGACATCGAAGTCGACGGCGGGATCAAGCGCGACAACGTGGACGTCGTCCTCCGCGCCGGCGCCACGGTCATCGTGGCAGGCTCGGCGGTCTACTCGGGAGACGTCTATGAGAACGCCAGGAGCTTTGTCGACCACTTTAAAGAGTGGGACGCGGCTCACTGAACAGAGTCATAAAAGGCGGTACGGCAGTCAGGCCGTACCGCTTTTTTGCGCGCTGCCGGGCGTCCGGGCCGGATCGTCACATTTTTTTAAAGTGAATTGAATTTTCCTGCAATTCGTCATATTATATAATATGAAGGCTTTTAACGGAGCCTGACCTGTCAAATTACACAGAAAGGGAAATACAGCCATGTTCAAAAACCTGACGAAAAAGGAACGCGCCTGGGTGCTCTACGACGTAGGCAACTCGGCCTTCACGATGCTCGCCTGCTCCCTGATCCCGATCTTCTTCAAGGCGCTGGCCATCGGCGACGCGCCGGGGCAGATCAGCGGCGACAGGGCGACCGCCTACTACTCGATCGCCATCTCGGTCGTGACGATCGTTGTCGCGATCCTCGGACCGATCTGCGGCGCGCTCGCGGACCACAAAGGCCGCAAGAAGATGTTCTTCCAGTCCTTCGTGGCCATCGGTGTCATCGGCTGTATCCTGAACGGATTTGCGACGACCTGGGTGGTCTTCATCATCATCTTTGTCCTGTCGAAAATCTGCTACTCGATGTCCCTCACCTGCTATGACTCGATGCTGAACGACATCACGACCGAGGAGCGCATGGACCAGGTTTCCTCCTACGGCTACGCCTGGGGTTACATCGGCTCCTGCATCCCCTTCCTCGTCGCGATGATCGCCTACATCCTGGGCGGCGGCCTCAGCGAGAACCTGATGCTCTTCTCCCCGAAGATCGCCCGCATCATCGGCTTCGCGGTGACCGGCGCCTGGTGGCTGCTCGTGACGGTCCCGCTCCTCAAAGAGTACCGGCAGGTCAACTACGTGGAAGCGGAAAGAGGCGAGATTTCCGGCGTCTTCCGCAAGATCTTCGGGACGCTGAAGAAAATCGCCCTGAACGATAAGAAAGTCCTCTTCTTCCTGCTTGCCTTCTTCCTCTACATCGACGGCGTCGGCACCATCA
>DFFD01000076.1:11092-19169 GCA_002369495.1 Lachnospiraceae bacterium UBA3785
ACGGACCTCGGGCTTCCGACGGTCGGCCAGGTGGTCTTCCTCCTGGCGACCCAGGTCGTCGCCTTCGGCGGCTCCCTCGTCTTCGCGCAGCTCTCGAAGCGCTATAAGACGGTACCGCTGATCCTCGTCTGCATCGCCGGCTACTTTGCGGTCTGCCTCTACGCACTGACCCTGCACACGCTCGTCGACTTCGCGATCCTCGCGTTCGGGGTCGGCTGCTTCCAGGGCTCGATCCAGTCTCTCTCGAGGAGCTATTACTCAAAGATCATCCCCGCCGAGAACTCCGGCGAGTACTTCGGCATCTACGACATCTTCTCGAAAGGCGCGTCCTTCCTCGGCTCGGCAGTCATCGCCTGGGTCAAGCTGGCCGGCGGAACCATCAATATCGCGGTGGCCTCCCTGGCGGTCTTCTTTGCGCTGGGCTTCATTTTCCTCATGGCCGCGGACAAGCAGCCGGTCAGGAAATGAAAACACCGCCGGCCGTGTGAACAGCCGGCGGTATTTTTATGCCGTTTTCAGAACAGGAAGGAATAGTACTGCTCCAGCACGTCGCGCACATGGTGCACGTGCATCCTGATCAGCTCTTCCGCCCTGTCCGCGTCCCTTCTCCGGATCGCCTCGTAGATCGCGGTGTGCTCCTCAAGCGAGTTGTCGCTGCGCCCGGGCACGAGGATCGATTTTCCGTTATACTTCCGCATCCGCTCCTTCAGATTGACGGTGATTTCCGCCGCCGGCCGGTTCGGGCAGGCGTCGTAGATGATCCTGTGGAACTTCTGGTTGCAGGCGGAGTAGCTCACGAGGTCCGATTTCGCCTTGAAAGAAGTCATATTGTCGAGGATCTCCTTCATGGCCGCGATATCCTCCTCCGTGAAGGCCGGGATCGCCTGCCGGATGATGAAACCCTCGAGAACCTCCCGGAGGTCCATGAACTGCAGCAGCTCCTCCTTGGAGTAGCTCGCGACTTTGGCCCCCTTGTTGAGGTCCATCGTCACATATCCCCCGTTCTCGAGCATGAGCAGCACTTTCTTGATCGTGTTCCTGCTCACATTGTACTCTTTGGACAGGGCGACCTCGGGCAGACTCTGCGCCGGCGAGTACTCTCCGCTCTCGATCTTTTCCTTAATTTTGTCGTATACGATTGCTGCCTGGTTTGCCGTCATGATAACTCCTCTTAATCGGTCAATATAATTGTTGAACACTTTTGTTCATTATAAGCTTCCCGCACGGAAAATACAAGCCGTATCTCCCGCCTGCGGGCTTATTTTTTTCTTAAAAAAGATTTGAAAAATGTGTTGACAAACCCCGGAACATCGTATAGAATTAACTCATCAACAAAATTGCTCAACAATCTTGAGTAGCAAATATGAAAACCAATACGGAGGGACAACGATGAAAGAAACAAGCGAACTGATGAGAGGCGGTTATGATCTGCATGTACACTCCGCACCGGACTGCCTTCCGAGAAAGATGGATGACATCGACATGGCCGAGCGGATCACGAAGTCTACGCTGGCCGGCTACGCGATCAAGAACCACTGGACGTCCACCGCAGGACGCGCCAGGCTGATCAACCGGATGTTCCCGGGATGCGACGCGATCGGAACGATCACGCTGAACAGCGCGGTCGGCGGCCTGAACCCGACGGCGGTGGAGATGGCAGCCAGGGGCGGCGTCAAGCTTGTCTGGTTCCCCACCTGCGACAACGAGCACGAGATGGCCTACCAGTTCGACGGCAACCCGAACAAGAAGAGAGCCTTCTGGGCCAGCATCATCCTCGAGATGAAGGAGCAGGGGATCGTCACCCCCACCCTGAACTGCCTCGACGCGAACGGCGAGCTGAAGAAGGAAGTCCTTGACATCCTCGACATCATCGCGAGATACGACATGATCCTCGCGACCGGCCACATCTCCCACGAGGAGGCCTTCAAGCTGGTCCCCGAAGCGGCGAAGCGCGGCGTCAAAAAGATCGTGATCACCCACGTCAGCTTCCCGACCACCTACTACACGGTCGAAGAGCAGAAGCGCTTCATCGCTTACGGCGCCAAATGCGAACACTGCTACACCACCTGGAAGACCGGCAAGGAAGAGCTCCCCGTGATCGCGGATATGATCAAGGCGGTCGGCGCCGAGAACTGCATTATCGGCACGGACCTCGGCAACACAAAGCTCTGCTATCCGGACGAAGGAATGATCGAGTTCGCCGAAGCCCTCATGAACGAAGGCCTCACCGGAGAGGACATCACGATGATGGCCGTCACCAATCCGAGATGGCTGCTCGGAAAATAAAAACCCCGTAAAACCCCGAAAACAAAGAAGATCAATATATATAAAAAGGAGAATAAAGAGATGATCAAGGATAAGAAGGTTCTCGTTGTCAGTGCGCATGCGGCGGATTATGTGTGGCGTTCCGGCGGAACGATCGCGAAGTACATCAAACACGGCGCAGAGGTCCACGTCGTCGTCCTCAGCTTCGGAATCCGCGGCGAAAGCGCTGCCCAGTGGAAGAAGGAAGGCGCGACCTATGAGTCCGTCAGGGAGAACCGGCTGGAGGAGACCACGAAAGCCGCCGAGATCCTCGGGATCAGCAACATCGAGTTCTGGGATCTGCCCGACTACCCGATGGCGCCGTACCTGACGGAAGAGATCCGCGACCGCATGGTCAGAAAGATCCGGACCGTCCGCCCCGACATCATCATCACCCACGACCGGAAGGGCAAGGACATCCTGAATCCGGATCATAACGCGGTCTCCGAGTTCGTCTTCGAGTGCTCGATCCAGGCAAACTCCCGCGGCGTGATCACCGAAGGCCTTGCGACAACCAAACAGATGCGTCTCTTCGGGTTTGAGCCCCACCAGACGGAGCTCTCCCAGTTCGTCCCGGACCAGCTGATCGACATCTCCGAGGTATACGAGCAGAAAGTGCAGGCCATGCAGTGCTTCCAGGCGCAGCATCATCTGATCCAGTACTACACGGAGCGCGCGAACCTCAGGGGCAATCATCTCCGCAGGATCTCCGGCTGCCAGTCCTACAAGTACGGCGAGAGCTTCTCGAGCTTCTTCCCGGTTGCGGGCGACGAGCTTGTATAACATCTGATTCTCATTCGCAGGAGGATGGCTATGAAGAATAAAATTGTCGGGATCGTCTACGGCATCCTGATCCTCGCGCTGGTGGTCGCATTTTTCCAGAACAGGGACGGCCACGTCGCCAGGAAGATCACGAACCCGGACGGGTCCTATACAGGTTCTCTCACGCTCGGAACCGCCTCATCCACCGGCACTTTCTACTATGTCGGCGCGGCGATCGGCAACGCTGTCTCGAAGGCAGCTCCCCTCAACATCAACGTCCAGGCGACGTCCGGATCCAACGAGAACATCTCGATGGTCCTGAACCAGGACATCGACCTCGGCATGGCCAACTGTGACTCGATCTACAGCGCCTACAACGGGACCATGTCCTACTCCAACGCGGGTCCGCAGGAGGATCTCCGCGAGGTCGCTTCCCTCTACCAGTCCCAGCTGCACATCTTCGTGACCGAGAGCAGCGGGATCAGGGACATCGCCGACCTGAAAGGCAGGAAAGTCTGTGTGGGCTCCCAGGGGACGTCCTACCTCTTCATCAACGAGAAAATCCTCGCCTCCTACGGAATCACCATGAAAGACATCCAGCCCTTCTACATGAACTATGCGGAGTCTGCGGAAGCTCTCGCCAACGGGGATATCGACGCGGCCTTCCAGACCGGCGGCTACCCGATCGCGGGCATCCAGCAGTCCGCGGCGACCACAGCCTTCCGCATGCTTCCGATCGCCGACGAGGTGATCGAGGAGATCATCGCGGAGTTCCCCTTCATCAACCGGACGACGATCCCTGCCGGGATCTACGAACACCAGTCCAACGAGGCGGAAGTGAGCACGCTCGGCTACATGACCACGATCTTCTGCTCCGCGGAGGCGGACCCGGACCTGATCTACTCGTTTGTGAAGGGCATGATGGAGTCCCTCGACACGTACCACGACACCAACGACGCCACCCGGCAGATTTCCGCCGAGACGATCGCGACCACACACATCCCGCTGCACGAAGGCGCACTGCGCTACTATCGTGAGGCAGGCATTTCCCAGGAATAAGGAGGATACATGATGGATTCCAACAAAGCAGTCCAGAGCGCACCCGAAAAGAGCGGGCTCGACAAAGTCTTCTCGGTCCTCGCCTCCGCGGTCGCTGTCGCCCTCTGCGCATTTCACCTGCTGGCGGCTTCGCCGTTCCTAACACTGAACAACACTGAACAGTCCGTGTATCACGGCGCGCTGATCATCGCATTTTTCATCCTGGTCCGCTGCAGGAAATCGACGCTCGGGAAGGTGACGGACATCCTCCTCATCCTCCTCACCGTCGTGGCGGCGCACGAAGTCATCGTGCTGAGAAATTCCAACGTGGCCACGACCATGCTCTACACGGACTTTCAGAAGATCGTCTCGGTCCTCTTTATCTGCGCGGCCGTCTACATCTCCTACCGCGCGCTGGGCAGCATCCTGCCGGGGCTCTGCCTCATCTTCCTGGTCTACACCTTCTACGGCTCCTATCTCCCGGGTGCGCTGGAGACATCCAGAGTTTCCGTCTACCGGATGGCAACCTACCTGATGGTGTCGAGTGAAGGCCTCTTCGGAAGCGCACTGAATGTTGCGGCGATCTACATTTTCCTCTTCGTCCTGTTCGGCTCGGTCCTGAGCTTTATCGGAGCCGGCGAGTTCTTCGTCGACATCGCCTCGGCGGCCTTCGGGCACTTCGTCGGAGGTCCCGCGCAGGCTGCGGTCTACTCGAGCATGCTCCTCGGCATGGTCAACGGCTCCGGTGCGGCGACCGTCGTGACGGCAGGCACCTTCACGATCCCGCTGATGAAAAAGACCGGTTTTGACAATGACACCGCGGGCGGCATCGTCGCGACGGCAGCTTCGGGCGGCCAGATCATGCCGCCGGTCATGGGCGCAGTCGCCTTCCTGATGTCCGACGCGACCTCCATTCCCTACGGCACGATCTGCGCGGCAGCGCTGCTCCCGGCAGTCCTCTACTACCTGACGACCTCCGCAGGCATCATCTCCTACGCTCACAAGCACAGAGTGCCCGCCATCAAGAGGAAAGAAGGCGATCCGACCGTCGGACAGATTTTCCGCAAAGGCTGGTTCTACTTCGCTCCGATCGTTCTGCTGATCACGCTGATGGTCATCGGCATCAGCACCGCGAGAGCAGCGCTCTACACCATCCTTCTCTGCATCGCGATCGGCCTGATCACGGACCGCAAAAAATTCACGCCGAAAAACATCATCGCCCTCTGCCGCGACGCTGCGGACTCGATGATGAGCGTGTCCATCGCCTGCATGGTCGTCGGCATCGTCGTCGGCGCGATCAACATCACCGGCCTCGGCCTGAAGATCTCAACGATCATCACGATGCTGGCCGGCGGCAATATTCTCGTCATGGGCCTGCTGACCGCCGTCGTCTGCATCATCCTGGGCATGGGCCTTCCGACCTCCGCCTGCTACATCATCCTCTCGGTGCTCGTCGCGCCGGCGATGATCAAGCTCGGCGTCTCCACGGCCTCCGCTCACCTCTTCGTCCTCTACTTCGGCGTCATCGCCGCCATCACGCCGCCTGTGGCGCTCGCGGTCTTCGCGGCGATCGGCATTTCCGGCGGAGATATGTGGAAGACAGGCCTCCAGGCGGTCAAATTCGCGATCGCGGGCTTCCTGATCCCGTTCGTCTTCCTCTTCAACAACAATCTCGTCATGTTCCATCCGGCGACAGGAACATTCGGCGTAGACCTCGGCGTCATCGTCACATTCGTGCTGACCGCGCTGGGCTGCTGCTTCCTCTCCTGCTCGGTCTTCGGCTGGTGCATCCGGGACCTCAACCTTGCTGAAAGGATCCTTCTGGCAGCCGCCTGCGTCGTCACTCTCTGCAACCACATCCTGCTGGCCGGCATCATCGGACTTGCCGTCACCGCAGTCCTTATCGTATACTTCTGGATGACAAATAAAAATCGAACTGCCCCGGCCGCAGGCTGAGGAAAAAGGAGGAACATCATGATCAATGCATGCGCACCGCTTCTTGCGGACGAAATCATAAAGAGAGCTGAAAACCTCGGCGTCGCGCTTCTTCTCGACGGCGTGAAGAAGGCCGGGATCGACATCCCGAACGGAGGCTGCATGGACGCCGCGATCATGCCGGTGGACAGGGGCATGGCGGTCGTCGGCACCGCGCTGACGGTCGAGACGAGCGACGGGGACAATTTCCCGATCCATGTCGCGAGCTACAGCTTCGAGGCGGACGGTTACGTCATGGTCATCGACGGCAAGGGCTACATGAAAAGGGCCTATTTCGGGGACCTGATCATGGGCGCCTGCCAGGCGGTCGGCTTCAAGGGTATGGTCGTCGACGGCTGCACCCGCGACCGCGACGGAAACATCGCCCTGGGCTTCCCGGTCTACTCGAGAGGCTTCATGCCCTGCGGACCGATCAAGAAAAATGAAGGGAACATCAACACCCCCATCACCTGCGCCGGCGTCCGGGTCGTCCCCGGAGACCTGGTGGTCGGCGATTCGGACGGCGTCTGCGTGATCCCGAAGGAGCACATCGAGACGGTCCTCGCCGCCGCGGAGGAGAAGCAGGCCTACGAGAGCAAGCGCCGCGAGACGATCGCCGCCTACCGGGAGGCAAGAAAGAACGGGACGAAGCTCCCGCAGCTCGCCCCGCAGTGGGTCCTCGATATGATGAAATGAAAATCTTCCCGCGAAGGCGGGACGTAAAAAGAGGCGGTCCCGAAAGACCGCCTCTTTCCTGTCTCCTTTTATACAATCGTCCCCGGAAGGCTCCGCCTCCCGGGGACATTTTCAGCAGATCGTTACTGGAACGACAGCACCTTCTTCGGGCACTTGCCGATGCAGATGCCGCACTTGACGCAGCCCGCGTGATCGATCGTCCAGGTCTTCGTCTTGCGGTCGACGGTGATGATCTTCTGCGGGCAGTTGCGCATGCAGAGGCCGCAGTAGATGCAGCCGTCGAGGTCGCAGGTGATCTCGCCGGCGATATCCTCCTTGAAGGTCACGCCCGTGACGATGAGGTCCTTCGGATCCGTCGCGACCATGTGGTAGTCCGGGGAGAGCTCGATGGAGTTCTCCTCGCAGAAATCCGCGCAGGTCGCGCAGAACGTGCAGGAGGTGAGGTCAAAGGAGCGGGTGATGTATTTTCCGCCCTCGCCTGGCTCCTCCGAGCGCGTGATCGCCTTCGGGGCACAGACCTTGACGCAGTTGCCGCAGTCCGTGCAGCGGTCGGCATGGAACACGATCCTTCCGCGGTAAGCGGGAGCGCCCATGTCCTCAGGGTTCGGGAACTTCTCGGTGCTCGGCTTTGTGAAGGCGTTCGTGACGGCTGTCTTCAAAAACGGAAACATCATTTCTTCATCGCCTCCCTCTTCTCTTTCAGGATCTGGGCCGCCTTGTAGAGGCCTTCCATGACTGCCTCCGGCTTCGGCGTGCAGCCTGCGACGGAGACGTCGACGTGTACGTATTTTTCCAGCGGGCCCTCGACGGAGTAGCTTCCCTTGAAGACGTTGCCGGACCGCGGGCAGGAGCCGAGCGAGACGACGCATTTCGGTTCCGGCACCTGGGCCAGCGTGCGGATCAGCCTCTCCTTGGACTGGGAGGTGATCGGCCCGGAGACGACGACGATGTCCGCGTGCCGCGGCGTGCCGGCCAGCTTAAAGCCGAAGCGCTCCGCGTCGTAGCGCGGCGTCAGGACCGCAACGAGCTCGATATCGCAGCCGTTGCAGGATCCGGTGTTGATGTGGTAGAGCCACGGAGATTTCAGCGCGCTGTCATCTACAAATTTCTTTAACATTTTCTCCCCTCCTTACAGACCGAACCATACGAGAACGAGGCTCAGAAGCGCCATCCCCGCGACGAATGTCCAGTAGAACTTGAACAGATGCTCGATCTTGAGACGCGCCGTGACCGCGTGGATCGTCGTCATGCAGACGATCGTGACCAGCGTGCAGATGATGACGAAAATGACAACATCGAGAAC